>CAVAPV010000054.1:1710-14289 GCA_963590525.1 Agathobacter rectalis | reverse complement strand
CGCGACGCGAGAAGCGAGCTCGGCCTCGGTGATGCCGGCCTGCTGCAGGCGCACGGTGTGCATGTGCTCCTCGTAGAACTCGCGTGCCGTCTGGCCTTCAGACATCGGGTCGGTAGCTGCCGGCGCTGTGGTCGCTGCGGCCTCTGCTGCGGGAAGCTCGCTGCCCATGGCCTCCATCAGGACCGCGACGCGAGAAGCGAGCTCGGCCTCGGTGATGCCGGCCTGCTGCAGGCGCACGCCGTGCATGTGCTCGTCGTGGAAGTCGCGGGCGGTCTGTCCAACCGACATCGGGTCGACAGCGGCTGCGGGTGCTGTGGCTGCGGCCTCTGCTGCGGGTGCCGCTTGAGGAAGCTCGCTGCCCATGGCCTCCATCAGGACCGCGACGCGAGAAGCGAGCTCAGCCTCGGTGATGCCGGCCTGCTGCAGGCGCACGGTGTGCATGTGCTCCTCGTGGAACTCACGGGCCGTCTGGCCATCGGTCATGGAATCATCTTGGTAGCTTTGGACGTTAGCGGTGGCAACTGCTGCAGCTTGCTCTGCTACGGGCTCTTCGTAGGTTACCTGCTCGACTGCAGGCTCTTCGTAGGTTGCCTGCTCGGCAACAGGCTCCTCGTAAACGACCTGCTCGACTACAGGCTCCTCGTAAACCGTTGCTTGAGGCTCGGCATATACCGGTTCGGGAGTCGGGTTTGCCAGCTCCTGTTGCGCTGCCTCAAAAAGCGCGTCGTATTTTTGCGCATGAGAGAGCTCTTGGTCTTCAAGAGCGGCGACCTCGAGGTGCTTTATCCCCAAAGTCTCTTTCACATAGTTGACAAAATACTTGGGCATTTCAGCGGTTGTCATTTTTCCCCCTATACACAACAAACAACTAAGTGTCCTCAACAACTAGTCCATTTTATGAGTATTCAGGCTATTAGAAAAGCAGAATAATGCGCTAATTTTCGTATCCTGCCTGCTGTGCGCGCATAAGAAAGCCGGCCGCCTTCTTGGGCAGCCGGCTTTGCTTGCCTGCGGGAGCTTAGCGGCGTTTGCTGTGGTTTATCGGTTGAAGCGTCTGCCGCTTTCATAGCAGGGCTCGCAGCTCACGTTTATCCCCAACGTCTTGTAGAGACGCTCGTCGGATTCCGAGATGATGCTGCTAAAGAAGGCATCGCAGCCTTTGAGCGCCTCGAGCGACTTGATGACCTTGTCGGCAAGGTCGTTGGTGGCGCTTGAGATGGACAAGGCGATGAGCATCTCGTTTGGATGTAAGCGCGGGTTGCGGCCGCCTAGCACGCCGGTCTTAAGCGCGCAGATGGGCTCGAGGGCTTCGTCTGCGATGATCCATGTCTCGTGGTCTACCCCGGCGGCTACTTTGCCGGCGTTGATGAGCAGGCTTGACGCTGCGCCCAGCAACGTGGAGGTCTTGCCGGTGACGATCGAGCCGTCGGGCATGCAGAGCGCTGCTGCAGGTTGACCGGTCTGCGCGGCCAGCTCTAGCGCTGCGGCGCGAGCAGGCAGGTAGTTGGCGTCGATGCCCACCTTGCGCATGATGATCTCTAGGCGATCGACCTCTTCTTGGCCCAATCCCGTGCGCTTGACCTTCACTGCGCTTGCAAAGTAACGGCGAGCGATCTCTGCCTTTGACGCATCACGGCAGGCGTCGTCGTCGACGATGCCAAAGCCCGCCATGTTGACGCCCATGTCGGTGGGCGACTGGTAGGGGCTTGTGCCCATGATCTTTTCCATCATGGCCTTGAGCACGGGAAAGATCTCTACGTCGCGGTTGTAGTTGACGGTAGTCTCGCCGTAGGCGGCCAGATGCCATGGGTCGATGATGTTGGCGTCGTCAAGATCTACCGTGGCGGCCTCGTAGGCGATGTTGACGGGATGCTCTAGCGGCAGGTTCCAGATGGGGAAGGTCTCGTATTTGCTGTATCCGGCCTTGATGCCGCGCTGATGCTCTTGGTAAAGCTGCGACAGGCAGGTTGCCATCTTGCCCGAGCCAGGCCCCGGTGCGGTGACAACCACCAAGGGACGCTCTGTCTTGACGTATTGGTTTTTGCCATAGCCGTCGTCGGAGACGATGTGTGCGATGTCATGAGGATAACCTGCGATGGGGTAGTGCAGATACCACGCAACGTCGAGCGCGTCTAAGCGCTGGCAGAAGGCGTCTGCGCCGGGTTGGTTTGCGTACTGCGTGATAACGACGCTGCCCACGTAGAAACCCAGGCTCTCGAAGATGTCCATCAGGCGCAAGACCTCGTCGTCGTAGGTGATTCCCAGATCCCCGCGAACCTTGCTTTTCTCTATGTGGTTGGCGTTGACGGCGATGACGATCTCCACCTGGTCGGACATGCTTTTGAGCATGGAGATCTTGGCGTCGGGCTTGAATCCGGGGAGCACGCGGCTTGCGTGGTAGTCGTCAAAGAGCTTTCCGCCAAACTCCAAGTAGAGCTTTCCTCCAAACTGCTGGATGCGCTCCTTGATACGCTCTGCCTGCAGGCGGATGTATTTGTCGTTGTCAAAGCCAACGCGCATAGGGCAAGCCTCCTCAAATGTGAACTCGGTGTTAAAAGACGTATCTGTGCATGATAGCAGCCGCAGCATGTCTTAAGGCTAAAAGCAGTTGCTTGGCGCATCCTTGCATGTGCCGTGCGCTACCATGTGCAAGCAAATGCGTTTGCCTTGCCGTCGTTTGTTAGGAGACCTCATGAATGCCACACGCGTGCTCGATACGTTTTTGGACCTTGTCCGCATCAGCAGTCCCTCAAAGCACGAGGCAGCTGTGGCGGCTTATTGTGCCGAGGCCTTGCGCGAGGCGGGCTGCAAGGTCGTCTTTGACACGGGTGGCCTTGAGGCGGGAAGCGACACGGGCAACCTTTACGCGGTGCTTGAGGGCACGGCGCCAGGCAGCGTGATCATGACAGCGCATATGGACTGCGTGCCCCCGTGCAACGACGTCAAGCCCATCATCACCGATGGGCTCATCCATACCGACGGCACTACGGTACTGGGAGGCGACGACAAGGTAGGCGTTGCCGCCATTATCGAGGCTGTGCGTTGCCTTGCGGATTCCAATGAGCCCCACGCTACGGTAAAGATCATCTTCACCGTGCAAGAAGAGATCGGATGCTGCGGTGCCAAGGCGCTCAACGTGGGCAGCTTTGAGCCCGGCGAGCCCTGCTTTGTCTTTGACATGGACGGCAATCCCGGAGGCGTTACCGTAGGCGCACCTTACCACTACACCTTCGAGGCCGATTTCATCGGCAAGGCAAGCCATGCGGGTTGCGCGCCCGAGCAAGGCATCCATGCCGTTGTCGCTGCATGCAAGGCGGTAAGCCTCATGCGCGAGCGCGGCTGCTTGGGAGCTATCGCGCCTAATGCCGCAGCTAATGTTGGCACGGTAAGCGGCGGTAGCGCCAACAACGTCATCGCCGACTCCTGCCATATCACCGGCGAGTGCCGTGCTGTGCTGCGCGACGTGTGCGAGGCCAACAAAGAGGCGATGATGCGTTGTTTGGAAGATGGCGCAGCGTCCGAAGGGGCAAGGGTCGAGCAGCGTTGGGAGCTCGAGTACGACGGTTTCTTGCTTGGCGATGACGATCCAGCCGTCAAGCTTGTGCGTCAGGCTGCGCAGATGTGCGGGCTGCCTTTTTGGACCGAGGTCTCTGCCGGCGGCAGCGACGCCAACATCTACACCGGTCTGGGCGTGGCGCCTTGCGTGGTCGCCACGGGTATGACCAACTTCCACTCGGTAAGCGAGTGCCTCAAGGTCAAAGACCTCCAAGACAGCGCGCGTATGGCGATTGCGTTGGCATACGCCGCCGCAAAGTAGGGGAGCGACCGCGTGACGCGCGAGATAAAACGACAAGATGTCGTGGATGTTGGCCCGTATGCCAGCTCGCTTGACGACTATCTCGTCCATCTGTCTGCCGTGCGCGGGCTGTCGCGTGCCACGGTTGAGTCGTATCGGCTCGATCTTGAGGATTATCTGTCGTACCTGCATGCGCGCAACGTGGATAGCTGCGATGACATCCAGCGCGAGATGGTGACCGATTACCTGGAGGATTTGAGACGACGCGGTTATGCAGCCTCAAGCGTTGAGCGCCATGTCGCAGCTGCCAAGGGGTTTCATCGCTTTTGCGTTGTCGAGGGCATTACTGCGGTCGATCCTGTGAGCAGCGTCTCCTTGCCCAAGACGGCTTCGACTTTGCCGGATGTGGTCTCTATCGAGCAGATGGCAGACATACTCGACCAGGAGTTTGCCGCCACCCCCGCTGGCTTGCGCGACCATGCGGTCTTGGAGCTTCTCTACGGCTGCGGTTTGCGCGTAAGCGAGCTTGTCGGGCTCGATTTTGCCAGCCTGCTTCTTGACGAGGGATTGGTGCGCGTGCGCGGCAAGGGAGATAAAGAGCGCGTCTTGCCGCTTGTGGGCGCTGCCGCATCCTCTCTCGAGGTGTATCTGCTGCATGGCCGCCCTCATCTCAAGACCTCTACCGTTGCCCGCCTGCAAGATAGCGAGGCGGTGTTTCTCAACAAGCGCGGCGGGCGCCTGACGCGTCGCAGTGTGATGACGATGGTGGAGAGCTATGGTAGAAAGGCGGGCGTCTGCGGCCTGCATCCCCATACGCTCAGACATAGCTTTGCCACGCATATGCTCCAAGGCGGGGCCGACTTGCGCATGTTGCAAGAGATGCTGGGGCACAGCGATATCTCCACGACACAGGTCTACACGCACGTTGATCTGACCCACATCCGCGAGGAGTATCTCTTAGCCCACCCCCGCGCCTAAGCATCCTTAACCGGACTGACGACAGCAGGATTTGCCTGTTGCAGGCGCAGCTGCGCGCTGACGTCATAGAGGGACAATTAACCGCCGCGAAACAATCGATAGGAGTACCATGTATCGAATCTGAACGCATGCGCGATATTCGCGCGTTTAGCAAGGAGATGATTCCCGTTGGCTAAAAAGGATATCGACTGGAGCAACCTTCCCTTCAGCTACATGAAGACCGATTACTCCTATGTCTGCAACTACAAAGACGGCGCTTGGCAGGAGGGCTTCCTCACCGACGACCACAGCATCACGTTGTCTGAGTGCGCAGGCATCTTCCATTATTGCCAGGAGGTATTCGAGGGCCTCAAAGCCTATACCACCGAGTCCGGGGAGATCGTTTGCTTTAGGCCCGACCTCAACGCTGCCCGCATGGCAGACTCTGCCGAGCGCCTGTGCATGCCCGCGTTTCCTCAGGACCGTTTTGTCGAGGCTGTCAAGCAGGTCGTCGAGGCCAACAAGGATTGGGTGCCTCCCTTTGGCAGCGGCGCTACGCTTTACGTGCGTCCCTTTATGATCGCCACGGGCGAGGTTATCGGCGTCAAGCCCGCTGACGAGTACCAGTTCCGCATCCTGGTCACGCCCGTTGGCCCGTACTTCAAGGGCGGCGATACCGCCGTCAAGCTGGCCATCGCCAAATACGACCGCGCTGCTCCCCATGGTACCGGCAACATCAAGGCCGGCCTCAACTATGCCATGAGCCTCAAGCCCGGCATGGATGCCCATGCTGCGGGCTACGCCGAAAACCTCTACCTCGACAGCGAGTCTCGCACCTATGTTGAGGAGACCGGCGGCGCCAACGTGCTCTTTGTGGACAAGCAGGGCACCTTGGTTGTTCCCCAAAGCCATACGGATTCCATCCTGCCTTCTGTCACGCGCCGCAGCTTGGTTGTCGTGGCACGCGACATGCTGGGTATGAACGTCGTCGAGCGCCCGGTCAAGTACCAAGAGCTGCTCGACGGTGACTTTGTCGAGTGCGGCCTGTGTGGTACTGCGGCCGTTATCTCCCCGGTAGGCTACGTAGAAGACGGCACTAACGTCGTCTCCTTCCCCGACGGTTTGGAGACCTCCGGCCCCGTTATGCACAAGCTGCGTCAGACCCTTACCGATATCCAGCAGTGCAAGATCGAAGGCCCTCAAGGTTGGGTTTGCAAGATCTGCTAAGCAGCTGCATCTAAGCGCTTGTTGCCGGCTAAAACTATTTGCAGACGGCTTGCCTTTGAGCACCTGCCCTTGGGGGTGGGTGCTCTTTTCTTTTATCTGCGTCAATGCATCATTATCTGAGTGCTGCTATAAGCACCTGTCTTGGGCGTTATAATAAGCAGGTATGTCATGAGGGAGGTGTTACCTATGTGGTCTGCATGTCACCCAAGGTCTGATAACGACATGAACGAGTGCGCGGTGTTGGGCAAGAGCCTTTCGCGTTTGACGCAGCCGTCTATTCTCACGGTGCTCGCTATGCACGACGAGCCCATCCACGGCTATGCGATCATCCAAGAGATGGCTCAAGGTCCGATGTACGGAGGAAGCGCGCCTGATCCAACGGGAATCTATCGCATTCTCAAGCAGATGGAAAACAACGGCCTGGTCAACAGCGAGTGGGACCTAAGCGAGAGCGGTCCTGCCAAGCGCTGCTATATCCTTACCGATGAAGGCCGCGCGTGTTTGCGCAGATGGATTGATTCTCTGGCCTGCTACAAGAAGAGCATCGAGGAGCTGCGCGTCATCGCAAGCTATGCTTTGGATATCGAGGTCCCCGATGAGCCCGTCTGCCATGCTCATGTAGAGGATGTAGAGATCTAGGATTAATGTTGTTTGCCGCGCTGCAACGCGGCAGGGGTTATGACAAGCCAAGCGGGGTGCTGCCAGACGGTGGCACCCCGCTTTGTTTTGGCTGCTGGCGATATCGCTGTCTTGTCGATAGGGGCTGGTATGTTGCTACGCTTGCAGCGGTGTGGCGCTTATGACCTCGACGGCATCTGCGACTTTGAACCTTACGTTGAAGCCGGCAAAGTCCATGCCGTAGATGCGATCTGGGTCATGGTGAAACGCCGGGCGTGGATCGCAGGCGAGAACCTCGCATAGCGCTTGCGCTGCATCTCCCAAGGCGCTAACCACTTCTTGCGGGCAGCGCACATCGAGTTTTTGCGGTGCTCCGCTTGCGGCAAAGCCGCCTTGCGCATCGGGAAGGCTGTCGGTGTAGGGGATATAGGGCTTGATATCGTAGATGGGCGTGCCGTCGACGAGGTCTGCGCCGCGGACACGCAAAGCGCATGTGCCGTCTGGCAGCTTTGCGACCCCATCGAGCTTTACCGCCGAAAGCCCCAGGTTGTTGGGTCTAAAGGGGCTTCTGCAGGCAAAGACGCCTATCTTGTCGTTGCCGCCTAGCCTGGGCGGACGCACGAGCGGCGTCCAGCTGTTGTCCTTGCGGCGCGCCTGGTGAAACCCCCACACAAGCCACAGGTGACTAAAGCCCTCTATGCCGCGCAATGCGTTGGGGTCTTGGTATTTTGGAGTAAAGACAACGGTGGCCTCGAGCGCATCGATGATGCCGCTTTGACGCGGCACGCCAAACTTGCTTGCAAACTGCGTGCGGATGTAGGCGATGGGCTCTATATCCACGGTGTCGCGCTCGATGTTTTGAGCGACGCCCGTTTTGTTCTCTACTGCGCCGGCTGGCGGTGTGGCTTCATTGCTGCATGAGTTTGCTGCGTTACCCTTTATCATGCGCGCCCCGCTTTAGAGCGTGTCGATGAGCGCCATGAGCTCATTGGTGATATCTGTAGCTTCGATGCGCTTGATCTTTTGGCCATGGGCAAAGAGCATGGCGCTGTCTTTGCCGCAGGCAACGCCGCAATCGGCGTCTTTGGCCTCTCCCGGGCCGTTGACGACGCATCCCATGACAGCAACCTTGACGGGCTTTTTGATGCTGGCAAGCTGTGATTCTACTTCTTTGGCAATGGGGATCATGTCCACCTGGCAGCGGCTGCAGGTAGGGCAGCTGATGAGCTCGGGCCTTGTGCGGCGTACGTCTACCGCAGCCAAGATGCCAAAGGCAACGGCTATCTCTGCCACGGGATCTGCTGTAAGGCTCACGCGCAGGGTGTCGCCTATTCCCTCGGCAAGCAAGATGCCCAGTCCCGCGGCCGATTTGATGGTCCCTTGCTGCGCGGTGCCTGCCTCTGTCACGCCGATATGCAGCGGTATATGCGGTAGCTCTTGCGACAGCTGACGATAGGCGGCAACGGTGGTCATGACGTCGTGCGATTTTGCGCTGATGACGATGTCCTTAAAGCCTCTGGATTCAAAATGCTCTACAAAGCCTGCGGCGCTTGCTGCGAGTTTTTGCGGCTGGGTAAGATCGTCTCTTGCGGCAAGGCTGTCTTCAAGAGAGCCTGCGTTGACTCCTATGCGTATGGGGATGCCTGCTTGCCCTGCGGCATCGATGACGGCGTCGACACGTGCGATAGATCCGATGTTTCCAGGGTTGATGCGCAAAGCCGCAGCGCCTGCGTTGGCTGCGCCGATAGCGATCTCATGGTCAAAGTGCACGTCTGCTATGACCGGCAGCGGGCTTGCAGCACAAAGCTCGCCAAAGCGCTTGATGCTTGCGCGGTTGGGTATGGCAACGCGCGCAAGCTCGCATCCAGCCTGTGCGAGCTGGTTGATCTGTGCGAGATTGCCCTCGACGTCAAGCACCGGGCCATCTTGCGAGTCGACCATGGGCAGGTTGGTCATCGACTGCACGACAACCGGTGCGCCGCCTCCTATGGTTATGCCGCCAACGCTGACGGGGCGCGTCTTGCAGCGTGCTGCAATGCCATCTGTCATGTGCGCATCCTTTCTAGCAGCATATGTCGTGCTGCGCGTGTTGCTTGAAGCCTCATGCTCTTATTCTAAGACGTCTGCCGCAGCATGCCTAAAGTTATCGGCTATCTGCGCGCGCATATCGCAGCCTTTGATAACGCTCAAGGCAGCAAGTGCGTCTTCTAGACGCTTGTTCCAGCTGATGCTGTCAAAGGGGCTTGTGCCGTCTGCATCGGTTTCTAAAAGGATGCGTTGCGCAGGGAGCTGCCGTGCGTATTCGCGTCCTCTCTTTATCTTGAGCTCGCGCAGGCCAAAAGAGATAAGGCAGCCCATTTTCAATGCACGTTGCAATTGGTCTGCGGGGCCGTTGTAGGCATGCAGTATGCAGGTGCAACGCGATGAGACTTTTGTCTGCTCGAGTATGTCGAGAACCTCTCGTTCTGCCTTGCGTGAATGCAAGGACAGCAGGTAGGGAGCGTTTGTGAGTTTGCCGCAAATTGATTTGAGAACATCTAGTTGCACGCAAGCCGATTGCGCGAACTCTTTATAGAAGTCTAGCCCGATCTCTCCTACGATGCGCGTTTTTGGGAGCTGCTCAAAAAAGGCCTCGAGAAGTGCAGGTGCCATCTGTTCGTTTACTTGCCACGGGTGTAGCCCCAGCCCGGTGCTCCTGTGGCTTTTGCAGGCTTGGGCAAATTCCGCTGGCGTGCAGGTGACGGCTATGCAGGGACGTGTTTGCCTTATGTTGCATGCATGCAGATGGATGTGGGCGTCGGGGATGGGGGAGAGGTTGTCTGCGCCGGCAGCTGCTGTTGGTGTTGTATTTGTTTCGAGCGTCTTGCCTTGCTTAGCGGATATCACCGCCCCTTTTGGCAATGCTTCGTTTTTCACGTGCGTTTTGTACGTCTGCGTCATGATCTGCGGTGGCCTTTGGACGCGCGATCAGTGCGCTTCTGGATCTTCGAAGCTGCCATAGAGCTTTTCTATGAAGCCACGAGGGCGCTCGCCATAGTTGCGCCAGTCTAAGACGAGGACGACTAGCACCAAGACAAGGCCTGTCCCGGTGGAGAAAAACGGTGCGAAGTCATGTGAGGCGGCAAAGGCCTGGGGCAAAATCCCCATCTGCCCCAATGTCATCGACGCTGTAGAGACAAACACCTGGGAAGCGGCACAGCAAGCGATGCAGACAATCGCCCTTGCGACTATCCAGCGCTTGCCGCGCGCACGGCCCGGCTTGTTGAAGGGCAGGTACAAAAAGAAGCTCAAGAGGAAGACGGCCAGGCTCAACGAGAAATAGAGGCTGCTGTCCATGATCCATAAGTTTTTGCCCTCGACCATGAGCTCGAAGGCGGCGGTGTAGTTTGCGACTACAAAAGTCTGCCAAGTGGTAACGGCCATGAACCACAAACCGCTGTTGAGCTTTGGTGTATCTAGCGCGCGCTCAAGCTCGATTATGTAGATCAAGAACATGACCAAGATGATGAGTATGTGCAAAAGCCCTGAGATAACGTGGTCTTGAGCGCCCGTGTAGCTTCCCGCTGCAACAAGCGTCTCTCCAAACGTCATCACCACTAAAAGGGAGCCGCGCTCGGCAAGATGGTGATAGCGGTTGATGTTCATGCGGCGGGCATCGCGTCCACTCCAGGCAAAGAAACCCAACACCAATGCAACAAAGCACAGCGCTTGGCCAAAGACGCTGTGAAAGAAGTTTGAGATAAAGATGACGACGATCTGAGCAAGCATGATGCCCACAGTGCGCCTTACGATGTGCGCAAGATGCGCGTCAGGGTTTTTGATCATCTTGAGGCGTATGACCCAGTGGATACAGCAGTTGGCCAAGATGAGCATCCAGCAGGTGTTGTAGACGAGGTAAAGCTCCCAGGTGACGCTTGCGGCTTGGGCCATGATGATGAGCAAGAACACGTTGACTATGAGAAAGACCACGTCTAGCGGCCTTCCTGTGCCAAAACCGTTCATGAACTGCGTGACGTCGAACCAGATTTGCAAGAGCAAGATGACAGTGAAGCAAAACGTGTAAAACGTGTACCAGCTAACAACATCGCCTTGAAAATCGGCGATGACGGGGATGAGCTGGCGCAGGCAAAAGATGAAGACGAGGTCAAAGAACAGCTCGATGAGGCTGGCTTTGTTGAGGTATTGCCGCGTTGTTGCGGTATCTTCGTTTTGCGGTTCGTTCAATTAACGCTCCCTTGCGATGCATGTTTTTCTAGGAGCAAGTGTACTCGTTGTTCAAGCTATGGCTTTGAGACAAGTTGCTTGCATGCGGCCCGCATAAGGTCATGCGTGCCTAGCGGCACGCTTCTGATACGTCGCGCCTCACGGCGCGACCGGGCGGGCAGTGCCCGCCCCTACGCGTGCTCGCGGACCATTGATACCCGTATTGTTCTTTTGGACGCGGCTCACATAAAGTCATGCGTGCCTAGCGGCACGCTTCTGATACGTCGCGCCTCACGGCGCGACAACAATGAGCTCTTAGGTAAATATGGTTTGCGAAGTACCGACGATTTGCTGGTGCGGGTAGGGGCGAGCACTGCTCGCCCGTGTAGGCTGCTTTGACTGGCTGCAAAAAAGACGTTTCGTTTAACCAGGGTGTCCCAAGAACTGTTTTACCCCGAGCACAATGAGCGCAGCGAATGGAGCCGAGGGGTCTAGCTGCGGCTCAGGTAGGTTTTCATGTGTGGGATAGCGGACTCATAACCGCAGGTAGAGACGGAAATCTGCTGTAACAAAAGGTATACCTTTTGTTACACGCGGGCAGGTGGGCCTGCGCCCTCCGTACAAACGGCATTCTACCAGCGCTTTCAGGACTGAAACCCGCTTCAGGGCCAAACAACGTTGCGCAATGGTTCAAAACATGTAAAACCGCAGGTCAGAGCCGATGTGGGTGATTTTTCTCCCTCTGTAACAAAAGGTATACCTTTCGTTACAGCTGCGGCAGGCAAGAGCGGGGCGCTAGGACAGGAAATAGGGAATCTCGTCTCACGCGAAATGCCCGGGCCGGGCAACCGCCGCGCATCCCCCGTACCGACGGCCCACAGCCTTGCAGGCGCCGCATCCCATCGCAAGAAGCGGGGGCGGCGCCCGCGCAGAGGTGCGCTGCGGGCCGTGCGCCCGATGCGCCGGCACCTCTCAAACAAACGAGAGGGAACTAGTTCCCCGAATCCTTATCACAAGGAAAGGAGTAAAGCGAATGAAGATCTCTTCCGCTTCCAAGAAGGTCCTGGCCTCCGCGCTGAGCGCGGCCATGGTCGTCGCCTTCGCACCCACCGTCGCCTTCGGCGCAGCCGGCGACGCGATCACCGTGACCGTCGACCTCGCGGGCGGCACCGGCGCCCAAACCGACTACAGCTGGGCCAAGCAGGGCGACACCATCTCCCTGGGCAGCCCCACCAAGGACGGCTACAGCCTGGACCACTGGTACCTCGACGCCAACGGCGACGGCACCCAGAACGAAGGCGAAACTAGCATCGACGCCGGTCGCGTGACGCTCCCGACTGACTCCGCGACCGCTACCTACCGCGCCGTCTACGCCGTGCCCGGCTTTGACAAGGATGGCATCAAGTACGACGCCTCTGCCGCCAAGCTGACCGTCACCGTGGAGAACGCCAACAAGGCGGCCAAGGGCCACGACTACACCGTGACCGTCAAGAACCCCGCGGGTACCGTCGTGGGCAAGAAGGTCTTCAAGGCCGCGACCGAGGGCGAGAAGGCCGCCACGATCGCCGACGGCGCCATCGAGGTCGTGTTCCAAGCCAACCCCGCCTCCGACGCCAACACCGAAGACACCCAGCTCGTCGCCAACCTGCGCGACCTCGTCTCCGGCGAGTACACCGCCGAGGTCTCCGACGGCACGGCCGTGGTCTCGACCGCCAAGACCAAGCTCCTCCAGCTGACCAAGGTCGACAATACCAAGAAGCCCGCCGGAACCTCCACCG
>CAVAPV010000054.1:0-1700 GCA_963590525.1 Agathobacter rectalis | reverse complement strand
GCTCATCCGGGCCGACGCCGCCGGCACCGCCACCGCGACCGGCCTCACCGGCAACTGGCTTGACGCAGACGGCTACGCCACCGGTTCGAGCTACAGCTTCACCGCCGACAGCACCATCACCAAGACCAACGGCGAGCAGTACACCGCCGGCGGCACCTACAGCGCCCGCGTCGTGAGCTTCACCGTCTCCGACAGCGACTCCGCCGCAGGCGACGCCTACGCCGTCAGCGTAACCAGCCCCTCCGGCAAGTCCGTCTACTCCGCTGCCCTGACCGCTGCGGGCAAGACCTTCAGCAAGGAGCTGAAGTTCACCTTCGACCAGGCCGATACCGACGTCCAGAAGGCCGACGGCGGCGCGACCGAGGAGGCCGGCACCTACGTGATCGCCGTGACCAAGACCGACAAGCTCACCGGCGAGACCTCCTCCTCCAAGGCCAAGGCCGTCCTGACCGAGGTCGCCTACGACGCCGGCGAGGGCTCCTTCGCCAAGGAGACCACCGCCGCCGAGAAGGACTACTTCGTCGACGGCTCCACCACGACCGTGACCCTCTACACCGCAAACGCCGTCGAGGCGCCCGAGGGCAAGGTCTTCTCCAAGTGGTCCCTCAACGGCAAGGAGTACGACGCCTCGGCCTCCAACGTCAAGCTCAAGGCCGGCCAGGTCAACACCGTGTCCGCCGTCTACAAGGCAGAGGCCGCCAAGGTCGCCAAGCCGACTTTGACCTCCGCCACCAAGGACCTCAAGAAGGACTCCAAGACCGACTACGAGTACAACGTGGTGCTCGCAAGCGCCACCCCCGGCGCCGCGATCTACTACACGCAAGGCACCTCGGCCGACGACCCCACGGCTGCGAGCACTGCTTTCAGCTCCAAGATCACCGTCTCCGCGGATGATGCCGCCAAGGCCGGTTACAAGATCAAGGCCAAGGCGTTCTACGTCGAAGGCTCCGTCGACCCGACCTTGGAAGGTCATAACTCCGACGTCGTGACGATCGCCTCCCTGGTCGACGACCAGGCCGCGTGGAAGTCCTTCAAGCAGGGCGCCGCTTCCAAGCTCGAGGACCTCGTCGGCAAGTCCACCGACACCAAGTGGCTCGCCGTCGACGCCGTGAAGGCCGCCGTCGACGCCGGCCAGGCCGCCATCGACGCAGAGGGCTACTTCACCGCCGACGAGAAGTCCGCGACCAAGGTCTACGTCGCCCAGTACAAGGCCGTCTACGAGGCCGTCCTCGCGACCGCCAAGGCCGAGCTCGCCAATTACGCCGACGAGGCCCCCGTCGCCTCCGGCACCAAGGCCTACTACATGACCGGCGACAACTACAAGCAGCTCGCCAAGGCCATCGACGACGTCGCCAAGGCCGTCTCCGTCGCCGAGGCCAACGACAAGGGTGTGGGCTACGCCGATGCCGTCGATGGCCTCATCACCGGCGTCGACAACCAGTCCCTCTACACCGAGTCCAAGGACTACACCGCCGCCGACGTCAAGGCAGCCTCCGACGTCACCGCGTCCCTCAAGGCCGCGACCGACGCGACTGCAGCCAAGGCCGCCATCGAGGCCTACAACGCCCTGACCGACGCGCAGAAGAAGCTCGTCGCCACCGCCGACGTCACCGCGGCCCAGAAGATCGTCGCCGACCAGGAGAAGATCGACGAGCAGGACCAGGCGGCCGTCAACTACTGCAACTCCCTCAAGAAGAAGA
>CAVAPV010000053.1:0-15006 GCA_963590525.1 Agathobacter rectalis | reverse complement strand
TGATGATGTTTTGCTCAAGCGGGCTGAGGTCAAACTCCTCATGTGCGCGCCTTAAGGCGATGACAGGGTGATTAACCGCGTGCTTGGAGTTGTCTGTGCAATGCCAATCGTAACCAAAGTAATCGTGCAGGATACCCGCCCTCACGATGGCCGCATCGTCATAATGCCCGGGCAGCACGCAACTCATCTTGAACGCGCAGCGTGCAACGCGCAGGCAGTGGTCGTAGGTGCTCACGCTGCCGTGATGGCAGTATTCGCGCATCTCTTGCACTCCTTCTGCCTTGCAGATGGGGGCGCTAAGCTCCTCAAAACGCTTGTCGCGCTGCGTTTTGAGCTCTTTGCGCTTGCGGTTTTGCTGCAGGCGCGTCATCGCTTTGACCTTGCCCTTGCAGCGATCTTGGCCCTTGCAGCGTGTATGGCCTTGCGTCCTGCTGCGCCTAGCTTTGAGGCCTTGGCGTTAGAAAAACCCTTGATAGAGGCAAGCACGCGGCGCTGCCTGGAGTCGAGCTGCCCCACAAACTCGTTGGCGGCGGGTTCGATCTCCTCATTGCGGGCAGGTAGCTTGCTCGTCACGCGGCCAAACGTGAGCGCATTGAGCAGCCTGAAAGAGAACGTGGCGCGCTCCACGCCGTTGCGTGCGGCACCGGCTACCTTGCGGCCGCTTGCCTGCGCGGTTGCGACGTTGGCTTCCATCGTCTTGTCAAAGGCATCGGCCGCCGCCTCGACCTTTTGCAGCAGCTCGGTAAGAGCGCTAAAGGCAAGAGTTGCGTCAACAGAGAACACGGCCACGATGACGATGGCTGCTGCCTCCCAGGCGGGGTCTGGGACAAGCTCGTAAGCCGCATGAACAAAGGGCACCAGCAGCACAGCGGTTGCAACGCCTGCAGCGCCAAACAAAAGCGACGCGGGCAGGCAAACGCGTCCGTTGATGTTGAGCGGCATGTTGCTGTAATCCCACCAGCGTGCGCCAAAGAGCTTTTCCATCGCCACGCTTGTGAGGTACTCGAGCACCGCACTGCCAAACATCGCCGTCAAAAACACCGCCCAAAGCGGAAACGCCCCGCTGGCAACATAGGAGTTATCGTAGGCGATGAGGTAAATCACAACGCCCACGCCGTAGATGGGGCATGACGGCCCAAAAAGAAAGCCGCGGTTTTCCCACGCGCCCTCGCGTACCACGTTGAGGATGCACTCGAACACCCATCCCGCAAACGCAAAGACGGCATACCAGACGATATATTTGCTGATGATCAAAAGAAGCGACCTCTCTGGCAGTGCTTAGGCTTCTTGCGGGCCGCAACCCTCAAAGGCGTCGTCGGCGATAAACTGCAGGCTTGCAGGGATATGTGGCGAGCGCAGGTTGACGCAGCCACCAAACGCACGCGACTCGATGCGCGTCACGGTGTCAGGTATGTGGACGATGGCAAGCGACGTGCAATCGGCAAAGGCGCTCTTGCCGATGGTCTTGGTGCCGTGAGGTATCTCTACCTCTTCCAAGGCGCTGCAGCCTGCAAAGGCAAACGCCCCGATGTTGCGCAGCTTATCCGGCAGATGGAGCCTGGTCAGGCTCTTGCACAGCCTAAAGCAGGACTCCCCTATCTCGCTTGCCGTGTCGTGGATGTAGATCTCTTCGAGCTTTGAGCAGCTGGTAAAGAGGCGTTTGGGCAGAGCGCGTACACGTGGTGGAAGCTCTATGCGCCCAAGCGATGAGCAGCCGGAAAACGCCCCCGCCCCTATCTTGGCGCAGCTGTCGGGGATGACGACCTCTTCAAGCGACGACGCGTTGGCAAAGGCGTTTTCTCCTATCTGCTCCAAACCTTGCGGCAAGACCACGCGCTTGGTGTGACGTAGGTTGGCAAAGGCGCGGTACCCAATGCGGCAGACATCGTTGCTTACAACGACTTCCTCATCCTCGCCTTGGTATTTGTGCAGTACGTAGCTAAACGTGCCCATTAAAGCTCCTCTAAAACGCCGCGTCTTCCTTGAGCTGCTTCTCAAGCAGGCTGCCGCCGCAGCTCGAACCGCAACCGGCGGCGCAGCTGTAGCACACGGGGCTCGTGCGGATCAGGCGTTGCTCGATAGGTTTTGCAGCGATGTCATCGATAGTCATAGGCTGGTCATTATCCCCCAAGATGGGAAGCCCCAAGACATGGTTGACCTCGCAGTCGTAGAGCGTACCGTCGTAGTCGACGTTGATCATGCTGCGGCACATCATTGACGCGACCACGGCGCCGTTGTAGTTATCGGCTAAAAGCTTGAGGTAGTAGTCAAACTTGTGCTGTGCCTTCATCTGGTTGGCAAAGCGCCCCAAACACCAGTTGTTAAAGGCGAACATGCCGTTGAAGCTCACGTCTTGGCTGCGCTCCAGCTCGTACTTGTAGAGCTCTGTGAGCTCGCGCTGGTCGGGAGGCAGATGCGGGCCGTCTACGTTGTAGACCAAGTCGATCGTCAGCTGCGGGTCGCGCCCAAAACCAAGGTCGTTGAGCTTGTGCAGCGCTTGCATCACACGCTCAAAGACACCGCTGCCGCGCTGGTTGTCGCAGCCGGTTTGCGTAAAGTAGGGCAAACTGCACACCAGGTGCACTTTGTTGGCGGCGTAGACCTCCATGAAGTGCTCGTATTGCGGGTCGAGCAATATCGTGAGGTTGCTGCGGACGATAACCTCGTCTGCGATCTGGGCGGCTTGCTCGATGAGCCATTGCGTATGCGGGTTCATCTCGGGGGAGCCGCCGGTTATGTCAAGCGTCTTGTAGCCGCCCGCCTTAAAGGCGGCAAGTACGGCCTCCATGGTCTGGTGGCTCATTACCTCGTCGTTTTTGGGGCTGCACTGCAGGTAGCAGTGGCTGCAAGCCAGGTTGCAGCGATACGTGACGTTGACCTGCATGGTCTCCATCTGCTTGGTGCGCAAGAAGCCCTCGTCGTGGACGCGCTGGTCAAAGGGTATGATCTCTAGCTTGGCGCAGGCTTCTTCTAGCTGCGGCAGCCCAATGCGTTCTTTGCCGCGCATGAGAGCCAGCGCCTCGTTGGCGCTTGTGTAGTCGTATGCGCCGCGATGGTTGCCTTCAGGCGTGACCTTGAAATGCTTGGCGTAGCGGCTGCCTGTGATAAGCCGCGCCATGTTGCCGCTGATGGCCACGGGTTTGCCCTTGATCAAGCGCACCTCGCTCGACAAGTCAAAGTAGCGCTTGTTCTCTGGCATGGTGCCCAGGTAGGTTGCCGTCTGACCGTAGTCTTCCTCGCGCGGCTCAAGGTCTACGCCCTTCACGGCGCGCACGGTGTGGCTGTAAAAACCGATGCAGCCCAGCTTTGTGGCGATGCGCAAATCGCCGATATGGACCTCGTCGCACTCGACGTCGTAGAAGGTGGCCACGCCGTTGTCTTGCAGCATGCGTCTAAAGTCCTCGATGTACATGGCGCCAGAAAGGCATTCTCCGCGCAGCACCGGATCGTCATAGAAACCCTGCGGCACGCGGCGATCAGAGAATATGTCAGAGAAGAACAGCTCGCCGCCGGGCTTGAGCACGCGGAAAATCTCTTTGAAGAGCTGCTCTTTAAACGGCGAGAGGTTGACCACGCAGTTGGAGATGACCACGTCCACGCTGTTGCTGGCAACGGCGGCCATGTCCTCGATATAGCTTTGGATGAACTCCACGTTGCTGCGCTCAAAGCCAAAGCGCTCCATTTGCGCCGCCTCGTACTTGCGTGCAAAGTCGAGCTGCGAAGGCGTCATGTCAACGCCGATCACATGGCCGCTGGGGCCTACAAGCTTAGAGGTTATGTAGACATCGCGGCCCGTGCCGCAGCCCAAGTCGAGCACTGTGGCGCCTTCGAGCGCGGGCGGGATGGGGCTACCGCAGCCGTAGAAGCGGGCGATGATATCGGGTTCGACCAAGGCCAGCGCATCGAGCACGTATTTGGGAGGTGGTGTCTCGCTGCAGCAGCAGGCATCTGTATGAAGGTCATCGCTGCCGGCAAGAAAATCACCGTAGTATGCGCGCACCTGAGCGCGTATCTCCTCATCGCTTGCGCGTTGCGGCGTGGTGGTTTGGGCTTCTTGCGCTTGCGGCTGTGTTTGGCCTTCTTGGTCAGAGGTGTTTGCTTGGGTCATGTGCCTTGTGCTCTCCTTGCAGGGATTGTGTGCGCTTCATTCTAAAGCATCCCCGCAAACGAGGAACCCGCCTCGTTGCAAGGCGTTGCAACCTAGGCGGGCGAGCAGTGCTCGCCCCTACCCGGTCGTGCACTCCTCTGCTTCTCGAGGTGCTCTCAACCCGGCGCGTCATCGCTCGTTGCACAGTGAGGCGCAGGCATAGTCGATCGGCGATAACCTGGGATTCGCAGGTGCGCGTAGGGGCTGGCACTGCCAGCCCGCGTAGGTTCTACTGCGTTGCGAGGGTTTTGGAGTTGCGTCTCTAATCGACCTCGCGACTATCCCTGCAAACGAGGAGCCCGCCTCGTTGCGACGCGAGACGGGCTCCTGCAAGATATGCGACGCCGTGACCACTGGGGCTAGGGGCCACGGCGGAGTCGCTATTTGAGGGCCTTCTTGGATGCCATGACCTTGACCTTCTTGCCGCAGGTCTTCTTGGTAAAGACCTTTGCGTATTTCTTGGCATAGGTCTTGTTGGCCTTGACACTGCCCACCTTGACGATGACGGTCTTGACCTTGGAGCCCTTGAGGCAGTTTTTGACCTGCTTCTTAGTGAGGTGCTTGGAGGTCACGGTGATGCTCGTCAAGTTCTTGCAACCCTTGAAGGCAACCTTGCCGATGCTCTTCACATTCTTGCCGATGGTCATGCTCTTGAGCTTCTTGCAACCTTGGAACGCACCCTTGCCTATCTTGAAGATGTTGTCTCCTACGACAAACTTAGTGAGCTTCTTGCAATTCTTAAATGCGTAGGGAGCGATCTCTGTCACGGCGTAAGAGACGCCGTCTATCTTGACGGTTGCAGGGATGGTGACCTTGGTTTTGCCTTTTTCCACACCTGTGACGACAACAGTCTTTCCATCAAAGCTGTAGCTTATGCCCTTGCTTTTGATCGCTGTGGTGTCGAGCTTATCGATGGCACGCGTTTGGGTGGCTTGACAACCTTCGTGCGTACAAGTTGCTGTCTCGACGCCCTCTTCTAAGACGCTGGCCTTTTTGGTCACAACCCAATCGCCCCACTCGTGTCCAAGTACAGGTAACTGCTCTTGCGCCTTGAGTATCTGGCCGCAAGCGGAGCACTTAGAGCCCTCAGTCAGGCCAGGCTCGGTGCAGGTGGGTGCCACCGCTGCCATGTCCTCGGGCGTGTGGATGCAGTAGTACTGCCACTTGGCATAGTAGGTTGTCCCGCCCACGGGGAACACTTTGGGCAACTGCTTTACGGGTTCGCCCTTCAGGCCCTTGTTGTCGTACCAGCCCAAGAAGCTGTGGCTGTGCCTGGTGGGTGCGGGCAGGGTGCGGTCGCTTATGTCCTCATCCGTCACGCCCGTCATAGCCGCGACGCTGGAGCCACCGTTGGATTCAAAGGAGATGACGGAGGGGTCGGCCGTCCACTGGGCAGTGAGGGTGACGTCCTTTGCTGGCATGGTGGCAGGAACATCCTTGTCCCAAGCTGCGAAGGTGTAGCCGGCGCGGGTGGGGGCAACAGGCGCTGTTACTTCCGTGCCGTAGTCCTGGGTGATGCTTGCGACCTCGATGCCACCAGCGGAGTTAAAGCTGATGGTGTACTGATTGATCGCCCACTTAGCGTGCAGCGTGATATCTGTGGTAATGAGCGTAGCGGGGATGGCGTTTGTCAGAACCATGCTCATTGTGTCGTCGAGATACCAACCTTTAAAGGTGTAGCCCTCGAGCACCGGGTCGACAAGCTTCGTGACTGTATCGTAGACGTGCTCTTCAGGTGACCCCTCGCCCTTAGTGCCGCCGTTTAGCTCATAGGTGATCTTGTACTTGTTAGGCTCCCACTTGGCATAGAGCTTGATATCCGAGGTAAAAGACGCTGCTGGGATAATGCTCAAAGGCTTTGTGGTCATCGCTTTGTCAGAGTACCAGCCTTTGAAGGTATAGCCCCTGCGCACCGGGTCAACAAGCGTTGTGGCTGTGTCGTAAACATGTTCCTTGGGGGCAGCTGCTCCTTCTGTTCCGCCATTTAACTCATAGGTTATCTTGTATTTATTAACCTGCCACATCGCGTAATAGGTGATATCTCCTACAGGATGTTTATCAGGCAGCTGAGCGACTTTGATCGCACCATAGCTTTCTTTGTAATACCAGCCTTCAAAAGTGTAGCCAGTCCTGGAAACAGAAGGCATCGCTCTATCGGTAATGGGGTCATCAGTCTTTCCTCGTATTTGGTCCACGTCGATTTCGCAGTTTGTCACGAAGGAGATAACGGAAGGATTGGCTTCCCACTGGGCGGTTAGAGTCACCGTCGCGCCAGCCAACACCGTGAGGTTTTTAACCTCTTTGGCATTCGTGTACTTGTTGCCGGCGCTGTCTTGCCATCCGGCAAAGCTATAGCCTTCCCTGGTAAAGGTGTTGGGAGTTAGGGCTTGAGCCTGGTCATATGTAAACAGCTGCGAGCTCATGGAGCCCTTCGCGCCCTCACCGCACTTAAACTGGACGGTGTAGCTGTTGGGCGTCCATTTGGCATAAAAGACCTTGTTGCCCGTCTCGTCCTTTGCGACAGAGCCGACTATGTTGCCTTCAAAGTTCTCATTATCGTACCAGCCTTCAAAGGTATAGCCGGCCTTCGTGACGTTGTAAGGCAGAGTCGCTCCAACGCCGTATGCATACTCCTTGACATCTCCGTTGTTGATAGTGCCGCCGTTGGCGTTGAGCGTCACGCCGTAGACGTTGCGGTCGTAGTAGAGCCTGAGTGTGAGCGAGCCGTCTCCTGCGATGTTGCCGGATGCTTTGGAGCCACTAGCGCTGCTGTTGAGCGCGAAGCCCTTATAGGCCTTGCCGGCGGCAGTCGCCGTGGTGTCGGTCGTCCCCGTAAGGCTGTCGGTCTCGATCTTGTCGTAGCCGTCGCGAGCGGTATTCTGCCGCCAGTGCTCGACCTTATAGGCGGTGTCTGTGTTGGGCGTCCATTTTGCTGTAAGCTTGATGTCGCCTGCCGGCATGGTGGCAGGAATATCTTCGCTCCAGCCCGAGAATGTGTAGCCAGCACGTGTAGGGGCAACAGGCGCCGCCACTTCCGTGCCGTAGTCCTGTTTGATGCTTGCGACCTCGGTGCCGCCGGCGGCATCAAAGCTGATGGTGTACTGGTTGATCTTCCACTTGGCTTTGATTGTGAGATTGTCCGCCGGCATTCTAACGGGAATCGCTTTGTCCCAGCCTGTAAAGGTATATCCGGTGCGGGTCGGATTAGCCGGAGGGGTCACCTCTGTATCGTAGTCCTGGATGATTGGGCTGACGTTGGATCCGCCGTCGGAGTCGAAGCTGATCGTGTATTGATTGATTCTCCATTCGAGGATACGATAGAGCTTATCAGAGTCTGTCGCAGCTGGAGCTTCCGTAACTATCGAATATACAAAATCGGCTGTCTCAAACCAACACGCTGTATATCCTGTTCTAATGCCAGTTTCAGGCAATTTCACAGCCTCTCCATAGCTGCGCTGCGGGGTGTTTCCCAAGTCTACATCGTCGCCTACATCAAGGATAACGGCGTGGCTGTTGCTGCCGCTCAGGGTGCCGTTAACATTAAAACTTCCGCCTTGCATAACGCGTATTACGCCGTTGTTGACGATCGTTCCCCCCGACTCGATATTTAAAACTATGCCATTATTAATCGTTAGGGTCTGACCGGCAGAGATGGTGAGCGCCTTGCCGCTTTCTATCGTGATGTCACTTGAAGGCGCAACGTTGGTGCCATAAACCGTACCGCTGTTACTTTCAATGACGATGCCGTTCCACTCGTCTGCTTTGGCTTTGTTGCTTATTTTGCCGGCTTGCACAAAGGCGCCGTTTTTTATTGTGATATCTCCGCAAGAACCATTACTTATAGTTCCTATACAAAAATTACTATAATTTTGTTGTCCGCTGCCCGTTGTTTTAACTCTGCCGCCTGCAATGGTAATGTCTTGGCACGATTTCTCTTTATAAGCTCCAATGCAACTGGCATCTCTATTGCCTCTTGAAGCGGTTATATCTCCTCCATAGATAGCTATATTGCCGGCGTTATTTCCGGCATTAGCTCCGATACCAGCACTAATGGTAACGTTTCCGCCACCCCCGCCATACGCTACAAGTGAGCCCATCTTGCTACCTGTTGACTGTGCGTATATAGAGAGCGTGAAGTTCTCTTTGATGAGGATTCCGCCATTAACAGTGAGCTTGCAGTTATCCTCAAGCACCAAGTTCACATTGCCATTAAAAACAAGCCGGGCACGTCCAAAATTGCCACGCGCCAGCAACCAGGTATCGCTATCAGCATCACCATAAGAAGTCATCTCTGTGCTGGCCTTGATGACAGCGTTTATCTCCTGTGTCTGCGTTGTACCGTTCTCATCTAAATAAGAGACGCTCTCTGCCCATGCGGGAGCCGGCGCGATAACGCAGGGCAACAGCAAAATCATCATCAGCAATCCCGCTAACAGACCTAAGAGCTTGCGTGTTAGCACTCCCATCGCACTCAGCCCCTCTCCAGTTCCCTTTGATCCTCCGCTGTAAACCTACTTGCTCAATAGGTTACATACTAATATGCATATTAGTATCGGATACAGAGTAACATCTGCGGTAGCGTCACCGCGCGAGAATCTTAGCTTATGTCATGCTTTGTCTCCGCCGCAGCAGATGCCTTCTATGCCGCTAGAAAGAACAAGGCTCAGGCTTCAAATCAAAGCCCGAGCCTTATCTACGCAACCACGTTGCTTATCCATGCAACTGCTTTATCTGTGCGGCTCCTTTGCTTATCTGCGCCCCTCGTCGCTCATGCCAAAACACTCGGTAAAGAACACCTGGCATTCAAGCCCGCGCGCATCGCACAGATCATCCAGCGCGTCGTCTGCCAAGCGGTTAAAGGCACGCGACGGGCAGGTAACGCGCGCGTTGAGGATGACACGCAGGTTCTCGTGCTTTTCTTGCAACTTGTGCTCGTATTCTGTGTCGTAATCCACGCCTATGAGCGAGCCTTTGACAAAGTCCTCCCCTGCCAGGCCGTAGATCTTAAGATGCGGGGCGTTGCCCTTCTTCTCTATAAGGCCCATGCGGATGTTTTCAACCAGCTCCTCGACGACCTCGTTCATGTCAACGGCGCTGCCATCGCTCGTCTTAAGGTAAAGACGGCGGTTGTACCAGGTAAGAACGCTTTCTGCCTGCGAGTAATCGGGCCCGGCATAGTCGATCTCGACCTCGCGCAGGGCGCTGCCATGGCTTATAAGATGCTGTGCCAGCTGGGGTATACCCGTGCCCTCACGTGCGGATATCGCCAACACAGGCACCTCGCATACCTCCTCCAAGAAGTTCATGTAGTGCTTGAGGTCGTCATCGCTTAGCGTATCGATCTTGTTGAGCACCACGAGGTCGGCCTCCTCGACCTGGGTCTCGAGCAGGTATTTGAGCTCTACGGGGAGGTTGATGTCTGCTTTCTCGGGCATGATCATGCGCAGGCGCTCGGGGTCCACGATAACGGTGAGCGGCCCCAGCTCAAACTCATCGGAGTTGTCGCGCAGGATCTGCTTGTAGACGTGCTCGACCGTGCCAACGCCGCAACCGGGGATATCGCTCATCACGAGCTTGCAACCTGCGTTGTCACGCATGCGGCGGATTCGGTCCACTGTGTTGTCCATCTGGTAGCAGATGCACCCAGAGGCGATCTCCTCCACTGTGCAGCCGCTCTCGCGCGTGAGGTTGGTGTCCACCAGTTGCGCGCCCAGGTCGTTGGCGATGATGCCCACTTTCTCGACATTGGCGTCCATGTACTCTGCCAAGGCGATCATCGTCGTGGTCTTGCCTGCCCCCAAAAAGCCGCTGACCACCAAGAACTCGATCTTGTCCATCCTCTATGTTCCTCTCCTCATGAGGTTATTTGCGATGTGGCAAATAGTAGCATCTTGCATATAGCCATGTTCCCGATTGGAGCTGCTCAATCCTCTTTGAGTGAGAATGCTTAAAGCCAGCCGCGCGCGGGGCCCATGAGTGTGGGCGATACGTAGCGCCGATATGCGTCGTCGATACTGCCTCTCTTGCACCTGCAGACAGGTGACCTCTTCTGTTGACGTCTGCCACAATCCCCTGCTCAGGCGTATTTGTCATCATCCAATAGCAGATTAGGTAAAAAACTTTGCGATTTGACTTGCACAACTACTGGATGGTGTCTTATATTGGTTTCAGCAAGTCAGTCCTCCCTCAAAAGCGTTACAAAAGCTGGCTTAGCAAGAAGGCAGTTGCAGCTGCCTTCAAGCAAACTCCTTTGAGGTTTTTGGCTCGAGCGGGATCAGGCCCCCGCCCGGGCCAAAAATCTTTATGGGGTCGCTACACTTTGTTTGAGCCGCTTTAGCGGCGTTTTGTGTATTAGGGCAATTTCCCATCTACCGGGTGGGATTTAACAAGCGAAAGGAAGCGCTATGGAAACCTATTACAACCCCGCAGATTTGGCCAAGTTCTCCGCAGAGGGCGTGGGCAGTGCCGCCCCCGAGCTCTGGGAGAAGTACATGGGCTATTACGGCTCTGTCTTTGCAGACGGCGCTCTTACCGCACGCGAGAAGGCGCTCATCGCCGTGGCTGTTGCCGCAGCTGTGCAGTGCCCCTACTGCATCGACGCCTACACCAACACCTTGCTGCAAGACGGCTGCGATGCGGACGAGATCATGGAGGCCATCCACGTGGCCAACGCCATCCGCGGCGGCGCGTCTTTGGTCCATGGCGTCCAAGCCGTCAACATCATCGAGAAAAACGAGCTGTAGGCAGCGCTTTAGGGCGTATGCCTAGGGCATTGCGGTTGCTTGGGGCTTGCTGGCTGCAAAAGCCAGGCCCCTTGCAGCCGACGGAGGGACAATGACCCAGTTAATCGACAGAATCGCAAAAGACCCGCAGCTCAAAGCGGCTATGGCGGCGTTTCCCGCGTTTGTGGGGCGCGTGCCAGAAGAGTTCCAGTACAGCCTGGATGCTTTGGACGTGCTGCAGGTCAACATCACGCGCCAGTGCAATATCGTTTGCAAGCACTGCCATCTGGACTGCCATCCCAATCGCACCGAGCACATGTCGCGCGAGCATCTTGAGCAGTGCCTGGACGTGTTTTGCCAGCGTGGCTTCAAGACGCTTGACATCACCGGCGGCGCGCCAGAGATGAACCCGGATTTTGAGTGGTTTATCCGCGAGGCAGGCGCTCGCAAGATTCCCATGATCGTGCGCAGCAATTTGGTCATCCACGAGGAGCCCGGCTACGAGCATTATCCGCAGCTCTTTGCAGAGCTGGGAATCAACGTCGTGGCATCCTTGCCGCACTATCGCGAACGCAACATGGAAAAGCAACGCGGCACCGGGACCTTCATGCCCGTTATCCATGGGTTGCAACGTCTCAATGCCTTGGGTTACGGCAAAGGCGAGGCCGGCGCCAACGCCGCAGGACAAAAACTGCAGCTGGATTTGGTCTTTAACCCGGCAGGCATCAACATGCCACCCGATCAAGCCACTATGGAAGCCGAGTATAAGCGTCGCCTCAAGGCAGACTTCGACATAGACTTCGACAACCTGTTTGCCTTTACCAACGCGCCAGGTGGGCGTTTTGCCATGGCGCTCATGAAGGCAGGAAAGCTTGACGTCTATATGAACAAGCTCATCGATGCCTTCAACCCGGATACGGTTGAGTCGATGATGTGCCGCATGGAGTTTTCTGTCGCGCCAGACGGACATCTCTACGATTGCGATTTCAATCAGGCCGTGGCCATGCCCTGTGCCGACGGGCGCATGATCGGCGATTTGCTCGACCCAACGCAACCGCTTAAGCGGCGTATCTGCTTTGGCAACCATTGCTATGCCTGCACCGCCGGTGCAGGCAGCAGTTGAGGCGGCTCTACGACGTAGGTCTACGTCTCAAAGGCAAGACGCCCGGACGGCTCTAGCAGCCATCCGGGCGTTTTTGCGTTGGGAGCGGGTTTGCATTGCGAGCGGGGTTGTACTTGGCGCGGTACGCGTTGCAGAGGGGCAGCACAGCGTGAAGCGTCGGACGCGGGATATCAGACGCATCGAGCCGCTGACAACAACGCCTCTACTGCCCATAGATAGGCCTGACCGGCACTTCCCAGCCTTCGCCTATCAGTTCTTTGCGTAAACGTGCGACATCGCGTCGCAAAAAATCAGGATCGCAGGCAAGGTCGCGACCACGAGGGTTGGTTCCCGCATCTGCCCATAAGACATTGGCGCCGCCAGTGCCAAAGGGGATGCTTTCCCCTACCAGCAGCCGCATCACGCTTGCCAACAAGCGCAGTTTTCGCTTGCTTACGGGCTTTGCATCTTGCATGGCCGTACCTGGCACGGCATGCAAGCCGCCTACACCCGAGCAGTACGGGCGCTGCAACGCCACCTCGTGCATCCTGCCCAATATCTGGGCTGTAGAAGTGGCGGTGTGGACAGGCTCCACGGCAGTCATGAGTCCTAAGCCTGCTTCTTTGATGTTGCCGATCGTCTGCAAGCGCCGCTCAGATGAGATTCGCGTTATCTCTCCCTCTCCCAAGCGATGCGCATGATAGGCCATCCGCGCGCCAGCTTCTTTTAAGCGCAGCAGCTGCTCAAGGCTCATATCCCCGGCGTTGACCATGATGGCTTGGTCATCGCGCACGGCATCACGCACAGCGGTAACGATAGCAAGGTAGCGCTCAAACGGCAGTGCCGCGGTTGCCATGAGGCTGATAAGGTGCACGTTTGCGTTGTCAAAGACACGCGCGTAATCGACGATCTGCTGTGTGGGGACGATGAGCTGCTCTTTATCGCATGCGAGCACCTCATCCGAGGCATTGCAGCGTGCCAACGTGCAAAACCCGCAATCCATGGGACAGGGCAGCATGTCAACGCCGATCTGAGCGTATATCTGAGCGCGGTTGTCGCTTGCCTTGCGGGCAATACGCTGAGCCGCCCAGCAAACATGGGCGGCCTGGGCGCTGTCCTCGTCAAGCTCCAGCAAGCGCAACAGCACATCGTCTGCAGGGCTTTTGCCGTGCAAGGCGCCATCTACGGCGGCCTCTACCCAATCCTGCATCGTCTACCCCTTAATGCCGATGATAATCGCGCTGCCGCAAGCGCCATCTGCCTCTGGATAGTGCTTTGCCTCCTCTAGCAAGGCCGTGCGCCCCTTCTTGGCGCAGCGCGGCTCCAAAACCTCAAAGGTGTAGATGGTCTTGGGCCTGACCTCGCAGCTTGCAAAACCTGCTGCAGCAAGCTGCTCGCGGTATTGCTCCGGGGTCATCATGCCATTGAGGCAGCCGGTTATGCGCCGCATCTGCGGCTCTATCTCCTGAGGTATCGATTTAAACGACACTATGTCGCTCACTACAAAGCGGCCGCCGCTCTTGAGCACGCGAGACGCCTCTTTAAACACGGCGGGCTTGTCATCAGAAAAGTTGATGACGCAGTTTGAGATAACGACGTCTACACTTGCGTCTGGCAGGGGGATGTCTTCTATCTGCCCCTGCAAGAACTCGACATTGGCCGCTTGCGCTGTCGCGGCGTTGGAGCGGGCAAGCTCGATCATCTCAGATGTCATATCTACGCCGTAGACCTTGCCTTGCTCGCCCACACAGGCGCTGGCGATAAGCGCATCTATGCCGCCGCCGCTGCCCAAGTCGAGCACAGTCTCACCTGGTTTGAGCTCTGCCACGCTCACGGGGTCGCCGCAGCCGCGACTAGCGGCAAGGGCTTTGTCTGGCAGGCGGTCCAAAAGCTCTTTGGCATAGAGGCTCGAGGCCTCTCCCGCGTCTGCGGCGTTGCAGATGCAGCTATCTGCGCTGCTACACTCCTCGTCTACAGATGAGGCATGCTGCGCAACCTGCGCATAATGCTCGCGTACCTGCTTGGTGCTCATACTCGCCCTCCTTGGTTTGCCCCTGCCCTGCCACAGCTGGCTAGCGGCGTGCCGCACTGTCCTCACGTGCTTTTGCTGCGGCGCGTTAAAATGCGACAAACTGTCGTTTTAATCGATAAAAACCTTGTCTTTACCTGCAAGTTTGGCACTCATCGCAATAGCTGTGATAGCAGCTTCTATATCTTGGGCGGTGTTGTGGATGCCAAGACTGATGCGGCAGCTGCCATCAAGGCCCATCGCTGCATGAAACGGCAGCGCGCATTGCCCGCCCGCGCGGATGCACACGCCCAGTGCGCCCAGGTCACCTGCAACGCGCGCGCAAGACACGCCATACAACGTAAAGGACACAAGCCCGGTCTGGCCGTCTTCTTGGGTGTGGTCGCCCCAAACGGAAACATCGGCAAGCAGCTCGAGCCCTGCCAGCAGATGTTTGGTGAGTGCCGCGCTATGAGCGGCAACGGCGTCCATACCCAGCTCGTCGAGCTGCTCTACCGCGCGGGCCAAACCTACCGCCTGCGCGATAGGGGGCGTGCCCAGCTCGTACTGGATCGCGCCTTGACGCAGGTAATAGCTGTCGCGCCCCACATGGGAGATGGTCCCGCCGCCTGCAAAGGCGGGGTCCATCTCGGCAAAGGCATCGTCGCTTATCCATAAGCCGCCCACGCCAAAGGGGCCATATGCCTTATGTCCGCTAAACGCGAGAAAGTCGCATCCAAGCTCCTGCACGTTAATCGCCAAATGCGGAAAGGACTGCGCCGCATCCACAAAGATACGCGCTCCGGCCGCATGGGCCGCGTCTGCCATCTTGCGTACGGGGTTGATAAGCCCCATGGAGTTTGAGATCTGCGCAACGCAAACGAGCTTGACGCGATGCTCTTGCAACAGCTGGCGATAAGCACCCATGTCGATGCGCCCGCTGCCGTCGAGCGGGATATAGTGCACCTTTGCACCGCACGCTTGTGCTGCAATGCGCCACGGCAGCATGTTCGAATGATGCTCGGAT
>CAVAPV010000052.1:0-16294 GCA_963590525.1 Agathobacter rectalis | reverse complement strand
GACTACAGCCTGGCGGCGCATGGTCTCGCGGTACCACTCCGTCGGGATATCTATAGCAGTAAAAACTTCGAGGTCAGGGCGCCATTTGATGGTTGTGCCAGTGCGTGTCTCATCTGTGGGCTCGATCTCCAGCGCCTTTTTCTTGGAGCCGATGACCTTGCCTTTCTTAAAATGCAGCTGGTACTTGTTGCCGTCGCGCCAAACGGTGACGTCCATGTACTCCGATGCATATTGCGTAGCGCAAGAGCCCAAGCCGTTGGTGCCCAAAGAGAAATCGTAGTCGCCACCTTGGTTGTTGTCGTACTTGCCGCCGGCATATAACTCGCAAAAAACCAGTTCCCAGTTAAAGCGCTTTTCGGCAGAGTTCCAATCCAAAGGACAACCGCGACCGTGGTCTTCTACTTGGATAGAGCCATCTGCAAAGGCAGTGAGTGTGATGAGGTCACCGTAACCCTGACGTGCCTCGTCAACTGCGTTGGATAAGATCTCGAAAGCGGCATGCGCGCAGCCGTCCAAACCGTCTGATCCAAAGATAACCGCCGGCCTAAGCCTGACGCGCTCTTCATCTTTAAGTTGGCGAATACTGTCGTTTCCATACGTAGCCGTGCTGTTTGCCATACCTGTTCTTTCATTGGTCGTATGTCTGTTTGCTGCGATGCACGCTGCAGGCAAGCCCACTGCCACCGTGCCGTATGAGCACTGCGTCAGAAGGCCTGGACGCGTTCTCGAATTTCTGACTTTACCACAAGACATACACCAAGCGGCCTACCATCGGTAAAGAAATCGCACAAATGTTCGTTGTGTTGCAGCGGTATTTGCAGCGTTGCAAGCGTTCGCGGCAACAGCGCAATTGCCTTGCGCGCATCAAGAGTATGCTTGGATAGGTGCTAACATAAGCAACGCAACGTCACTTGCGAGATAAAGGCAGAATATGGCAGAGTTTGTCAGGGCAAGAACCAGCGAGCAAAAGGCACTGAGGCTCGAGCAGATCAAAGAATGTGCCAAGAGTCAGTTTAAAAAACGCCCTTACCATGAGATAACACTCACCACCATAGCCCAGCAGCTAGGCTGGTCTCGCGCCAATCTCTACAAGTACACCACCACAAAAGAAGAGATCTTTCTTATGATCATGGCAGACGAGCTTGCCGCTTACACGCAAGCGCTTCTAGCCGCGCTCCCGGCCGCAAGCAGCCTTAGCAACGAGACTATTGCGGAGGTCTGGGGCGGCATCGCCAACGCTCACAGGGATATGTTCCAATACGGAAGCCTGCTCATACAAGTGATAGAAACCAATGTCACGGTAGAGAAGCTCATGGATTTCAAGGGGAGCTACTATGCCGGCATCGAGTCGATGAAAGAGCAGCTTCCCGTTGTTTTAAGCGTAGATAAAAACAGGATCCAAGAGCTCGCAAACACCATATACCACCATGGCGTCGGCCTTGCTGGATCATGTGCAAACAACCCTCTCGTGCAAGAGGCACTAAAGCGTCTTGGCGTTAAGAGCAAGCCTTTGGACTTCAAGGCGCAGATGAGCGACTTTATCGCCATGTGCCTTGCCTGGTACCAGCAGCACTGATAGAGCAACTACCAGGGGAAAGCCCAAGCTCAGGGCAACTCGAATACAGCTCAAAGCCCCAACCATCGCCAACACCAACTATCCCAAAGAAGCGCAGGCCCAGATGCCGTAACGACATCTGGGTCCTTTTGCGTTTGGGTACAAGCAACCGGGAGCGGAATGCCTTGAGTCTGCAATGCACCTCTACTTGACCACAGCGCTCTTTTTCTTGCTCCATGCAGACCAATACGTCTCGCCGTGGGAAATCTTGTATGCGCGTACCTGGACGTAATAGCGCTTGCCGTGTGCAAGCTTTTTGAGCATGGCAGAGCTTGTGACAGCTTTGGAGTATTTGAGCTTTTTGGCACCCTTCATCTTCTTGTTTTGGGCATAGCGCACTTGGATACCGTCGCGTTGAGTCTTGCTCTTGGTCCACGTTGCCTTTATGCGTGCATTTCTAGATGCAAGCTTGAGCTTGGCCGGCGTCTTGGGAACAATCGAGTAAGAAAGCGTCGCTACGCCAAAGTAGTCGCCCTTGCCGGTGATCGTTACCTGGTAGGTTCCAACGGCTTTTCCTGCTTGCACGCTCACGTTGTAGTCATCGTAGGCATTGAGGACGACCTTGCCGGCCTTAACTTTGCTAACAGAGGCGCTTTGCTTCTTGCCGTTGAATACAAGCTTCTTTTTGACAAGCGTCACTTTGGCAGCGGCGATGTCAAAGGGGTCGGTTGCAGATGGATTGACAACCGTAAACGCAACCTGTGCGCTGCCAGCTGCAAACTCGTCTGTTTCTGCTTGCGACAAAGTGATTATCGTCGTACCAGCTCCAAGCGGGGTAACAATGCCATTTGCATCAACCGTAGCTACCGCAGCATCGCTTGACGTAAAAGTCACAGGAGTGGATTTGTTGTTAGTGGTAAAGGAAATCTCAACGGGATCGCTGCCGAGCTTTGCCTTGATTGAACTCGCAGTTGTTGCAAGGCCTGCAGCCTTCTTGGCGGTGTAATTAGCTGTTATCTGAACATTGGCAGATGGCATGACAAAGGTGGTCTCTGACGCCTTGGCATCTTTGAAGATGACACCGTTCGTGCCCGTCCAGCTAGCAAAACTCTTGCCCGCGCTGGTTGTGTCTGCCTTGAGAGTTACCGTTGACCCTGCGCTTGCCGATGTGGCAAGGCTGCCGTCAACATAAGCTGCACCACCGCTTACAGCCACAGAATACGTGCTGCTTGGAGCAGGGGAGGGGCTTGGAGTGGGGGTGGGAGTTGGCTCGGGGTCGGGTGTGGGCTCTTTCTCGCTTACCGTGACGGCTATCTCAAGACTGGCTGCAGCATAGGTGTCTGTTTCCTCTTGCGACAAGCTGATGGAGGCTTCGCCTTTGCCTATCACAGAGACAATGCCCTTTTGCGTCACCTTGACAACGTCCTCGTTGCTTGATGCAAAGACCACAGGAGAATCGTTGTTATTGGTGTTATAGCTGATGTCAAACGCAGCGCTGCCCTCGCTAATGTTGTAAGAACTCTTGGAGACACTCAGTTGCGGATCAATCTTGTTTGCAAAAACCGCCGTGAGCTCAACATCCGAGCTAGGCATGACAAAACTCGTTGTAGTGGCATTGGCATCTTTGAAGATGAGGGCAGATGATCCGTGCCAGCCAGCAAACCTCTGGCCTTGCGGCACTTGAGAGCTTTGGATGATAACGGTAGTGCCAGGTGCAGCACTGGTTACCTGCTGGTCTCCTATTGTGGCCGTGCCATTGGTAATGTTGATCTTCTTAACGTTGCTTACAGGTTTAGTAACGTTAATGGTCACCTCTGCCGTAGCTGCGGCGTAGTTGGCGCTTGCCTTTTGCGCGAGGGTGATGGTTGACTCTCCGGTAGCGATGAAACTCACCTTGCCGCTTCCATCTACGCTTACAACACTGGGGTTGCTAGAGGAAAAGCTCACGTTAGCTTCGTGGTTGCTTGTCGTGTAAGAAAGGGTGAAAGATGGGTCGCCAACGGCAACGGTATAGATGCTGGGAGATGCGACTAAATCGGACGACAGCTTGTCGCCAAACTCGGCCGACACGGCAACATCGCTGTTGGGCATGGTAAAGGTCGTGGTCTCGGCCGTGGGGTTGGCAAAACTCACTCCAGAAGAACCCGTCCACCCTGCAAAGCGTTTGTCTTGCGGTGTGGCGGTTTTGGTTACCGTGACAACGTCTCCTGCGCGTGCCTTGGTTGTCTCAACGCCGTTTACAAAAGCATTAGCGTTGGTAAGGGCGATGTTTCTCTCTATGGTTGTAGATGACTTGACCGTAACAGTGACAGTGGCGCTAGCAGCGCTATAGGTGTCATTGCCCTCTTGGTACAAGGTTACGGTGGCAACACCCTCTTTGCAAGCAGTGAGATACCCCTGCTTATCGACCTTTACGACATCCTCGTCACTTGATGTAAAGGTGACGGGAGACTCGTTGTTGTCGGTTATGTAGGCAATGGCAAACGAGGCGGCACCAACAGCAGTCTCGTAGCTATCTAAAGCAGGTTTGAGATTAGGGTCGCTTTTGCCTTGCTCAACAAACTGCGCGGCGATCTTGACGTCGCTGTTGGGCATAACAAACGTGGTTTCATCAACTGCAGAATCACTAAAGGTCACAGCGCTGCCATCGGACGTCGTGCCAACCCACCCCTTGAACTCCATACCTAAAGGTGTTTCATCCTTAGTGACGGTTACTGTCCTTCCCGGCTCTGCAGACGATATCTGAACCCCGTTTAAACGCGCCACACCGCCGCTAATGGTAATGATTTTGCTGTTTGTTATGGAGTAATAGAAGCTCACCGTCTCGCTCTTGCGGCTAGTCCCGTAGGTTGCATAGGCGCTCAGAAGCGTTGTCTGCGAGATCTCAATCTCTGTATCCTTGGTTACCGTCACGCTATCGCTGCTTGAATCGGTTCCAGACAACATATACGTCATACTCGCTGCACCGGATGGAAGCTTAAGCGTTGTTGTAAACGAGCTGCTATAAGCGCCAGACGGCCTTGAAACGGTGGGGGAGGTTACGCTTTTGAGGAAGAACTCCTGCACAACGTTGTGCGTGTTCCCATAGATATCCTCAAAGGTTCCCGTAACAGAGAACTTAGAAGGCTGGAAGACGGGCTCAACGGAAGGCTCACCCCAAGAAATGCTATTTACGCTTTCTACCGTACCGTCCTTGAGCGAGTACTCCAGCTTTGAGGGAAGATCGGTTTTGTATATGGTTGCATCCACGAGTTCCTTTGCAGGAAAGCTCGTCAAAACCTTGTCATAGGTCTTATCGGTATTGGGCACAAATGTGCAGTTGATCGTGATACGAGTCACTCCGGTTGTTGCGTTTTTAGACACCGATACAGAGTTGATCAAGGCGTCATTAACTTGAGCCTCCAGGTTGCTTGCAAAAACGTACTGCCTTTGCACAGAGTCGGGGGCAGAGAACTGCATGGAGATCGTCGCTTTGTAAACCGTGGCGGCTTCCACTGTCTCGGTATTTGCTACATCGACTTCCTCTACGGTCGAGCCGCCAGAGCCATCTTGCTTAGAGACGTACTTCTTCCAAGATATGTTGAACTCGTTTCTAGCTTCTACTGTCATATCCCTATCATCGACCTCTTCAAAGGTGCAGGTAGAGAAAGCAGAAGGTATCTTCTCCCCAACTTGGGGGCTGGTCATCTTGATATCGACCGAGCCAACCTCGGGCGCTAGATAGACAACCAACTCCACATCGCCCGTGATGTTGCCTAGAGAAAGGCCATGCGTATTTTCGTCCTCTTCTATCGTGGCACTGGCATCAGCTGCGTACTCCCATTTGCTAAACGCCCTGTGACTAGCATGCGGCACAGCAAGGTCGAGGCTATTGCCGTTGGCCACAGCGTAGTAGGCAACACTCAGGTCTTCTGAGGGTTTGTTGACATCCCTCATTCTTACCGTGACAGTGCGTGTGCTTGTATCCGGCTTCTCAAAAAAGGCGCTGATATTTATCAGAGCATCACCTGTGGTCTCTTCCAAAGAAATCGACAAAGAGGATGCCTTTGCCGTGCCAAAGCTTGCGCCTATAGTCACATCAGCCAACTTGATGCTGTTGTTCTTCATATCCAGGCCGCATTCTTGGACAAGCTCTTTGGGGACAACCACGGTATAGGTAAGCGTCTTACCGGCTAAAGAACCGTCGCTCGACATCTCCTCGACGACTTTGCGGTTATGGACTCTAATCTTTTGAAGATCGTCCGAGTCGAGAACGCATTCTGTCCCGTCTAAACCCGTAAGGGTGCCGGAAGCCTTCACAATGCTTTGCACTTCATCCCCAGAAGTGCTGTTGTCAAGTTTGTCCCAAGCGCTTGTCTCATTAAAGTTGAGCGTCACAGCGCCGATAGAAGGGGTGTAATGAGGCGTTGCGGTGACCTCGCAGTTGGGCATCGTGAAGCTAGCCTCTTGGTTTGCATCGGTCTCAATCTTCTTTGTGCCGTTGCGATCGACTATCGTCCAATAGTCCAACGTGTAATTGTCAATGGTCTGTTGTTTGTTCTCGTACGCAGGGTCATCTGTACGCTTGAGCGTCACCGTGCTATCTTGCTGAACCTCATCAACATAGGAATGTCCGTCTGCGCTGTAGACGAGGTAATGGCACTGCGGCGACTTGTCGATATAAGCAAGCGGAGCGTAATCAGTGGAGGAGTCCTGTTTGATCTTGACGGCATAGGTGCCGTTATCGCTAAAGAGATAACGCTGGATCCTCTTGGTGAGGTTTGCGATGAATTGATAGTCGTTTTTGTTGATAAAGCGGTACGAACCCAGTTTCACTTCGGTCATGTTTGTGATGCCTATGCGGCTTTGGGTAGTGAGGCGGCTTGAGCTGTCGCTTCCCAAGTAGGTGGTGTCTTTAAAAAGCACCAAGTTGCATCTTAAGCTACCCACGTAGTTCTCATCGATAATCACAGTGCCGTTGAGCTTGAAAGCGTCGATTCCGCTTCCCAGATAGACGCCTGCGGCCAAGTAACCTGCAGTGTTGTTTTTGATGGTGGTGTCCCAGATGATTCCGGTGCTGCCGCTAAACCAGATGGCACCACCCGTGTTAGCGCTGTTTTGGGTCATGGTAAGGCCCTTTACGAGAACTCTGTCGTCTGTGTCTTCAAAGTAGAACGCGCCACCGTCACTTGCGGCGCTGTTAGATGCCACGGTGGCGGTTTTATCGTTTGAGACGACCTCAATGACGTCAAGGTCCTCGACCCAGACAGCGCCGCCATCACTTGCGTTATTGTTGCTAAGCGTGCAGTTCTCTTCTAGGGCAATCTTGAGCTCTGAATCTGCATCGTCGCTGTAGAACGCGCCGCCTTTTTGAGCCTCGTTGAGATCGATAGAGGAAGCCTTTGCGGTCACGGTCGTGTCTTTGTTGGAGTAAACGGCTCCGCCAAACTCTGTGGCTTTGTTCTCGTTAAGCGAGACGCTGTCAAGGTTAATAGAGGTATTGGCGCCGTCTGTGTAAATAGCGCCGCCTTCCTTTGCCTTGTTGCCGTTCATCTGAGCGCCGTCAGAGAGGGTAATCTTAGTAGCGCTGTCATCGACGAACACAGCACCGCCGCCCATGTCCTCGTCATCGTCCCCGTTTGAGTTGTTATTGTTTACACTCGATACAGCTGCCGCGTTGCCCTCCTTATGACCGGAAACACTCAACGTGCTTACATCGTCAAAAAAGAACGCGCCGCCGGATTCGGCCGCAGTGTTGCCATCTGCGTTGCTGCCAGATTCAAGGGAAAACGCAGTGCCGTCATAGTAGCTGTAGACGGCGCCACCGCTTTTAGCGCTGTAGTTACCTGACAAAGAGGAGCCATCACTCAAGGCAACAGTGCCGCCGCTGCCGTTGTGGTAGATACCGCCGCCATCTTTGTTGCTGCGGTTGTTATCTATAGAGGAGGCGTCAGACAGGGTCACGGTGGAGTTGTTGCCCTCAACGTAAAGGCCACCGCCCTTGTTAGCCGCGCTGTTAGAGCTTATAGAGCTATTGCTCAACTCGACCTTGGCATTCTCACGGTTGAGGTAGACACCGCCGCCATAAGCCTCGGCATGGTTGTAGACGACCTTGGAGTTGTTGAGCGAAAGCGTCGTGTTTGTGGCCCACACGCCTATGCCGCCGGCGTACCCGCTACTTGTTTTCCATCCAGACTCATCCGACACGTTGCCGGCAACCGTCACATCATTGAGGGTAAGTTTGGCACCATCCCCGGCAACGGCTATACCTCCTGCCGTGGAGCCGCTGTCGCAGGCACCGCCAGTAATCAATCCGCCAGTGATGGGACAACTGTTGTCGTTGGCGCTGTCTTGCCACAGCTTGCCACCATCGCTATCGGTGACAAGGTAGCCGCCATGAGATATCGCCTTGGCCTCGCTGCTGTTGCCGCCGTTGATGGTAAGCGACGAGCCGCCCGTCACCGCTATTACCTCGCCGTCGCCCTTGCCGTAGTAGCTGTAGTCTGACTCATCGCGATTGATCATGTGCCCGTTGAGATTGAGCGTGTACTGCCTGCCTTTGGAAAACTCGATGAGCCCGTAGCTGTTGGAGTTGAAGTCGTCGTAAAGATTGATGGTGACGCTTTTAGTTCCATCGTTTTTTGCCCAATTTTTTACCTGCTTAAAGGCATCAGCGATATCCGGATAAGGATCAATCGTCGTTATACCAGCATTGTTCACGCGGACAACCTCTGCTTTGTAGGTGCCGTTGGCTCCGTCGGCAAAGGCTATCTGCGGCATGGTAAAAACGCCAACTGGCACGCTCAACAACGTCATGGCTGCACAGAGAGCAACTCGTGTGGTCTTTGCCCAGAACCCGCCATTTACCAAACTCATAAAACCCTCCCAAAACATCCCTAAAACGGGATGGAAAACGCGTGTTTATCCGCACAGCGTCTACTCAAAAAAGCGTCTGACATGCGCTTTGCAATCAATCCTGCAAGTCTAGCACCTGTGCCATGCAACAACGCTTACGTTGCAGTTAACTCTAGAGTGCAAAATCCCACATTGAAGCCTCAGAGAGGGGTATGTTCTAAGCAGACGGCATCCGGGAATTTGTCACATCAGACAACGCCAGTAGAGTATTGAGCCCCCTATGGTATTTATCCTTTGCCCCGTATCCAAGAAAACGCCGCTCAAAGCGTAAAATAAGACCATTAGTGTCTGTAAAATTGGGAACGCGTCCCAAAGACGCAGGCAGTACCACAAAGGGCAATCTGGGAAAGCGGGGCCGTTATGACCAATCCACCTGTAAGCAACACAACGTTGTCCACCCAAGGCAAGCTAACCCAAACCTCAGGCACCTCGCTTATGAGCCGCAGATCGTTTATGTCCTTAGCTGGCATCGGTGCCGCGAGCGCTCTTTTGGGAGCGCAAGCTTCTACGGCACAGGCAGCAGAAGCCTCAAGCGCAGTGCAGCCCAGCTACGTAGAGGGCAGCTTTGATGCAGAGGGGTTCACTCACTTTGAATCCAAGTTTGTCTTTGACGAGACTTACTTCCAAGGCAGCGCCTTTGAATACGACGTCTCACGTGCCACCTTTGCCTGCGCTTTGGCCGTAGCCGCTTTTGGCAACGCGCCCAATGTCAACTCCTACAAGGATTGCGTTGCCTACCAATACGCTCAAGAGTTGATGGAGAAGATCGGCTGTACGGATATCGAGGTCAACGACGATTTCAAAACTGCAACAGGCCAGCATACCATCGGTCTTATTGCAGGGCACAGGCCTGTAACCGAGACCGATGGCAGCAAGGCAACGCTCATCTTGTTGGGCATTCGCGGCTCTGCTTACTTTAGAGAGTGGGCTGGCAACATGACCGCGGGGAAAACCGGCCAGCACGAAGGCTTTGGCATCGCAGCGGATAAAACCATTGCGTTCCTCAAAGACTACATCGCCGCTAAGAACATCACCGGCAACATCAAAGTGCTTACCGCAGGCTTCTCGCGCGCAGGTGCCACCTCTAACGTTGCCGCCGGCAAGCTGGCAGTGCAAGCAGCAATGCTAAATCCGCAGCCCTATTACGGCCCTGACAGCGGCTATGACTTGGGCACCTTGCTAGGTGGCAAAGTCACACTTTTGCAAAAAAACTACTACTCGTTCTCTTTCGAGGCGCCTGCTGGCCATTACTACCACGCAAAAGACATCGGAGATTTTCACGTCTACGACAGCCTTGCCCAGACGCAGACGGGCTACAAGAACATCCACAACATCCTCAACCCCTGCGACTACGTGCCGCTGGTCATGCCCAAGCTATGGAGCTTTAACCGCTATGGTATAGACCATGTTCTGCCTTCGCCATCAGCAGGCGATGACTACAGGGTCTTTAGGGACGCTGTGCTTACCATCCTTGATAATGACGTGATTCTTCAAAAAGACCCTGAGAAGAAATTCCACTACCCGGTTGACAGTTTTGAGTATCCGCCCATGGACGCGTTCTTTAACGAGCTTGTCACCAAGCTCGTCTACGACATGGTCAAAACGCGTGAGCACTTCTATGACAAGTACCAAGATCTTGCCTCAAGCGTCATGCTCTACATCTACTCTGATGCCGGCGCATCAGCCATCGGCAACATGACCCTCAAGGATTTTATTCTCAACACTTTGTGGAAAGTTCTAGCCAAGGTGCTTGGATATGCGCTGGTCCCCGCTTCTTTTGTCGTCGACGTCGTGTGGAGCATCATCAAGTTCACCTATAACGCTATCACCGGCAACCTCACCAAGACGTTATTCAAGACCTTCAAAGATGCTCTCATCGATGCAGGGTTGCCCTGGGGCAAAGAAGAGGAGCGCATCTACCAGTTGCTCTTGGGCATAGCAGACGACCTGGGAGACTTCCTCAAGCAAAACACCACGCTTGCCTGGCATGCCTACAAGGTGTTTACCTCTAGCAATAAAAACACCAACATCCACAGCGGAGAGCTCGCCTATGCCTCTATGTGGGCTCTGGATGTTACGGCAGGCGCGCTCTCGGGCTCTGCGCTAGCTCTCAAAGCTAACGACAAAGTCCTTAGCATCGATGAAGACTTCGAGTATCGCATGATCCAGTTCAAAGGCGACATCAGCGTCGACTACCTAGACGGAGACACCCCGCTGCGCCTGTTTACCGACGGCAAGCCTGTCGAGTGCGCCGATGCACCTTACTGGCACGGCTACAACTGCGATTTGCAGATGTGCATGTACGCACCGGTGGGGGACTACAAGTTCCAGATCCACACCAAGGAGCCGGATGTCGAGTTCACCTGCACCGTTGCACGCTTTGGCACCAACGGCACGCTGCCCTCCAAGGTTCTCATGCTCGAGCATATCGGCTTTACCGATGACACCGAGTTTACCGTTGAGTTTGAGCGCGATGAGATCACGATCATCTCCGAGAACACAGGCAGCTGGGCCAAAGACACGAGCTTTGATATGGACGACGAGGAATCCGATGCTAAACCGCTCTACAGCATAGACGCGCAGTCTGCCAACAAAGCTCAGGGCATGGTCTTTGGCGGTGGCAGCAACATCGTCGACACTTATGCGCTCATCGTTGCCCAAAGCGCAGACGGATACGAGTTCGACTACTGGACGGTCGATGGCGACCGGCTCGAAGAAGATCCGCAGTATGCCACAGGCAAAAACGGCACCGACAAGTCAATGGTCGTCTACAACCACCGCGTCAGCAAGGACAGCATGGTTGTAGGCAACTTCAAGAAGATCGAAAAACCCGCCAAAGCCGGAGCGTTTACAGCAAAGCGCAACGGCAAGAAGAAGGCCAAGATCAGCTGGGGCGCGCAAGGTAAAGGCACAACTGGCGTGCAGATACGCTACAGCCAGGCCAAGAGCATGAAGAATGCCAAGTACGCCAAAGTCAAAGGGACAAAGGCAAACTCCAAGGTCATAGGCAAGCTCACAAGCGGAAAACGCACCTACTTCCAGGTTCGCGCCTATAAGAAGGGCGTCGACGGCAAGTTCTACTACTCGGCTTGGAGCAAGGTCAAGGGTGTGAAGATCAACTAAAAGCAGCAGCGCCCGCCTCTTTCAAAGAGAGCGGGCGCTTTTAGCTTGCCGAAAAAGACGAGTGCTTTGCTATCTTGCGGATATATCCGAGATCTTCTCGCAGACACCGCTGCCATCTACGAGCTCAAAGCTCATGGTCTGCACACGGACATGGGCAAACTCGTAGACCACAAGGGAAATGTCCTCTTTATCGTAGACAATGCCATCAGGCCCCACAGTAGAAGCGCACGACTCAACCTCAAACGATTTCCTGGGTTTTCCCAAAAGGTCCAGCAGTATGTTGGCTTTGAACGTGTCTTTTGCCGCCTCTTGCAAGCTTGTAGTGAACACTTGGTCGCAGATACCATTTTTTGCAAAGGCAAAGAGCTTGCCACCTACGAGCTCTACTCCCGTGCACAAGGCGCCGTTTTCCTTAAAGCGCATGGTCTTATCGGCATTCCAACCGGATTTGGCTTTTCCAGAGGCTTTTACTTGATACTTGGTTGCACAGACTTTGACAATGCGCACTCCTTTGCCTTTTTGAAGCACGCCTTTCTTGTTAAAAACGTAATAGCTTCCTTTGATCTTTACGCTGCCGCCACAGATAGCTTCTCCCGTATTGTTAAAGTAATAGCGCTTTGATTTAACCGTCACCCACTTAGAGGTAACCATCTTGCCTTTGGTGTTGTAATAGCGAATCTCTCCGTTGCGCTTGACAAGCCCCTTTGCTGTCGAAACGCCAGCATTTGCGATTCTTTTTCCCGGCCAGACCTTGCCGCGACTCAAATTGACATGGTAAATACCGGCCCCTTGATAATGAACGCCGCCAGCCACGCCGCCAACGTTGTAATTGCGCTGTTGAGGGTCGTAGACGCGCCCGTTGATACGTGCCCAGCTATGACCGCCGCTCGATACGCATTCGCATTTTTTATAGCCTGCCGCGTTGCCAAGATATGCCATGGCAAAGCCCATAGAATTGCAGTCGCCTGCTTTCTCTACAAAGATGTCGTTGGCAAACAGACGCCACCAACCGTTTTGGGTTGTCCAAGGATGCAAAACGCGCTCGGTAATCTTTTTGGGGTTTGTGAGGTACTTAAAGCACTTCTTGAGCTTTGTGCTTTTGCTGTCTAGGGGGCTGGCAAGTTTGTCAAGAAGGTTTTGAGCTCTGACCAAGGTCTGAAGCTCTGCTTTGACATTGTTGTTGGCAAGAACGGCTTGACCGTACTTATTCAGCTTCACACCATTGACAACCTTGTTGACGGTAGCGGATGCAGAAGATTTGCTACTTGTGTTGAAATGATAGTAGATGCCGTAGACACAGCGCCATCCCGTGCGCTGCACGCCTTTGCTGTCAAAGAAGTAGTTCTTGCCATTGATGCTCACAAGGCCTTTGACAGCCTTGCCTGCAACCTTGTAGCTAACAGTAGAGCCCTTTGCTTTCCAAACACCCTTTACAGAGACCACCTTGGCATCAGGAGACGGTGCGGCCGTTGCGGTAGATGGACATACAGCAAAGCAGACACCGGCAACTAATATGGCAGCGCAGGCTAAGACACACCTAGGGGCACGCAGACCCATGCGAGCCAAATCTCGGGTTTTCACAGCTCCCCCAATCAGCAAGTTCAATACTCAAAACAGTCTGACCCGCCTTGATAAGCGACCGCAAGGCAAAGAACGCACAAACCTCAACTTTGCTCAAATTCTACAAGGCCTAACGCAAGATCGCAGCTTGAACGAGAAACCTCAACAAGTGCATCGTTGCAGACAGACGCAAATCCATGTGCAGCGACTCATTCCAATCCAAAGGTCTCCTCCTTCTCTACCAGGATGGAAGTCATCCTTTTTTGGGCGTAGCCGTCCAGAAGGGCTTTGCATCAAGCGCGCTAGAAGCAATTTCTAGATATACGCTGCTACTATGTCAGAGAGGACGATAGGGGAGGTAATCGTGAGCGAGGCACAGCAAAAACTCATGGGCGCATTAGAAGAGCTCATGCTGGAAAAACCATTGGATGTTATCCGAGCCGTCGAGATCGCAGAGCGCGCAGGCGTAAGCAAGCAAACCTTCTACAACCACCACGCAGACAAATATGCTCTCTTAGAGGCTTTGTACAGGAACAAGTTCCAAGAATCCACAAGCCTTATGAGGTCGCTCAAGCCTCACAAAGAATGCGGTTATGCGTTCTTTGCAACATGTCGCGACAACCATACGTTTCTCCATAACGGTTTCTTCTCAAAAGACGTGAACAACCTCTTTGGGGCAATGCAGCGCGTGATGAGAGAGGATTATGCGGCTCGGCTAAAAGCGCAAGATGTAGTCATCACAACCCAAATACAATTTGCCATCGACTTCTTTAGCAAGGGCGTAACCGGTTTTACGCGACGGTGGATAGAAAACGGTATGGAGATCAGCAATGAGCAGGCAGCAGAGCTTGTTTACGGCTGCATACCCCGGATTCTATTCGATTATTTTGAGGGTTAGCACCTCACCTTGTTGGGGTTAGTCTGCCGTATTTAGATTTGCGCCGATGCAGGTCAAAGCAAGGTGATTATCCTCAACTAACTATAGAAATCTTAAATAATTTTGACTGATGGGGTTATTGGTCAATTCCTTTTTCAGGTTTTGCTTATTACTCTCGATTTGTATGGCAACAACGGTTTGTTGTTATGAATGGAGGAGAAAATGGCAAGCAAACAAGGAATGAGCCGCCGCAGCTTTCTGTCTGGTGCAGCAGCGCTGGGCGCAATCGCAGGCGCAACGGGCCTTGCTGGCTGCGCACCCAAGGTCGTCTCTGTCTCCGGTTTGGATGCAGACGCTGTAGGTGGCGGCACCACAACAGTCGGCTTTGACGGCACGGGAACGATGCCCTGGCTGGGGGACGCTCCGTCGGTTGACGACAGCGCATGCGAGTCTTTGAGCGCAGACGTCGTGGTCATCGGCTTGGGCTGTGCCGGCGTCCCTGCAGCACGCGCCGCAGCCGAGGCTGGAGCCAAGGTCATCGCTCTTGAGGCCAGCGCCCAGATCAACAGCGCTGCAAGCGACATGGCGATCTTTGGCGGCAAGACTCAGGCCACTTGGAAGCGCGGCGACGGCTTCATGGACAAGAAGGCCGTTGTCAACATGCACATGGAAGAGTGCAGTCACCACAGCAAGTTCAGCATCATCAGCAAGTACTACGATGTCTCCGGCGAGGCCTTGGACTGGTTCTTGGAGCCTTCAGATATCTACGTCGCCAAAGAAACCTACGAAGAGGTTCCCAAGGCCAAGCGCGACAACTACATCTACCCGTATTTCTACCCCATGCTCGATACCTACAAGATCGAGGATGAGGATATGCCCTGCTATCCCACATCCGTTGGCTTTAGCAGCTTGGTAACCGTTCAAAACGACAACCTCAAAGCTGCGCAAGACGCCGGTGCCGAGGTCTACTTCAACACCAAGGCACTCAAGCTCATTACCGATGACTCCGGCGCTGTGACAGGCTGCTACGCGCAAGACACCACCACGAGCCAGTACTACAAGATTGATGCCAAAGCCGTTATCATCGCCACCGGCGACTACCTGGCAAACGAGGACATGATGAAGTACTTTGCCCCCGCTTGCGTAGAAAACGGCAACCAGATCCTCTCTTTGGACGTGGACAGCACCGGCGCCTACACCAACATCGGCGACGGCCACAAGATGGGTGTTTGGGCAGGTGCCGCCATCGAGCAATGGCATGCCCCGATGATCCACCATATGGGCGGCGGCGCTGGCGCCGACGGCCGAGGCGTTATCGGCAACAACGGTTACTTGTTCCTCAACCTGCGCGGCGAGCGCTTCATGAACGAGGATGTCCCCGGCCAGCAGATGGAAAACCAAATCGAGCTGCAGCCCCAGCGCAAGGCCTACCAGTTCTTTGACAGCAACTGGCCCAAGCAGCTCAAGTACTTCCCGGCGGCACACGGTATCGCCTGCATCTACCGCAAAGACGCCCTGCCCGATTGGATGCCCAGTGGCCTGCGCATCAACGTCCGCTGTGACGAAGACATCAATACGGCGGTGGACGAGGGCCGCTGCCTCAAGGCAGACACCATCGACGAGCTTTTGGGCATGATCGACGGCATGGACGTCGAAAACGCCAAGAAATCCATCGAGCGTTATAACAAGCTGTGCAAGAAGGGCGACGATACCGATTTCTCCAAGAAGTCTCAGCGTATGTTTGCCCTGGAAAACGGCCCGTTCTACGCAGCCGAGTGCGGCGTTGCATTGACGCTTGCCAACTTGGGCGGCCTCGAAAGCGACGAGGAGTGCCGCGTCTACAACACAGACCGCGAGGTCATCAAGGGCCTCTACGCCTGCGGCGCACCGCAGGGCGGTCGTTTCAACGTCCAGTACCCCATCTCACTCAAGGGCCTGTCTGCAGGCATGTGCATGGTCTTTGGCAAGATCGCTGGCGAGAACGCAGCCAAGCTCGCCTAACGGGCTTTTTGCACAACACACATCCGAGAGACAAACGCAAAGGAGGTTTGAGAGCAAATGAGCGAAACGACAAACAAAGCCGCAGACAAAGCCGATAAGGCAGCCAAGCCCAAGAAGAAGGGCCGCGCGCCGATCATAGGCGGCGTCGTGGCGGTCGTGGTAATCGCAGCTGTTGCCGGCGGCCTTGTCTGGCATGAGCAGCCGAGCTTTTGCAATGCCATCTGCCACACACCTATGGACGGCTATCTAGCCACCTACGAAGCCGAACCCGGTCAACCCGCAAC
>CAVAPV010000051.1:0-17148 GCA_963590525.1 Agathobacter rectalis | reverse complement strand
GCAATGCTCTCCCCTACTCGCACCTGCATCCGATTCACTTCTCGCAATGCATCGAATCCTGCAGGCCGCCGCTGCGGCTAGCGCGGAGGCTACTCGCCGCCTTGGGCCTCGATAAGCTTCTGCTTACCAGCGCACCAAGCGTTGAGGTGCTTCATCAGCACGCTCTCCTCCACCGGTACGACCTCCCACTGCGTGAAGTCGCTGGCAAGAACAAAGCGCACATCCCCGCCGCGATTCTTCTTGTCGCCCTTCATGATCTTGAAGAGACGCTCGGGATCGGCCGTCCAAGGCAACTGCTGCAGCCCCATCTTGTCGAGCAACGCGTCTTGCTTCTTGACAAAGTCCATGCTGGCACCTGCGACCTCGGTAGCCAGGCGAGCGGCAAAGCGCATGCCCTCGGCAACCGCACGTCCGTGACCGATGGTGCCGTAACCGGCAGCGGTCTCGATAGCATGGGCCAGCGTATGACCGTAGTTGAGGCACTCGCGCAAGCCGGACTCATGGGCGTCCTTGGCAACGACGCTGGCCTTGAACTCGGCCGTCATCGCAACGCACTCCTCCAGCAAGACATCGTCATGCTCCATCAAACCGGCGGCGTTATCGCGCAGCCACTCGTAGAAGCTACGGCGCGGCGCCACAACAGAGCTCTTGACGACCTCCGCAAATCCGTTGGCCCAATCCTCGACCTCCAAGGTCTTGAGCGTGCGGATGTCGCTGCAGATGTAGATAGGCTGATGAAACGCGCCCACCAGGTTCTTGCCGCAGGGCAGATCGATGGCCGTCTTGCCGCCGATGCTTGCATCCACCATGGCCAGCAAGGTGGTGGGCACTTGGACAAAGTCGATGCCGCGCATATACGTTGCCGCACAAAAGCCCGCCAAATCGCCCACTACGCCGCCACCGCAGGCGACCACGATGTCGTTGCGGCAAAAACCGTACTGGGCGAGCATCTCCCAGATCTCTGTCGCAAGGCTGATGTCCTTGGACTCTTCTCCCGGCGGGATAAGCAGGTCAAACACCTGGTAGCCGGCCTCTTCCAAGCGCCTTTTGACGAGCTTGGCATAGGTGGGCCCCACGTTCTCATCGCTGATGACGACAGCTTTGTGGAAGTCCTTGATTTGCGACAACCTGTCGCCCAAGTTGGCAAGCGCGCCCTTGCTCACGCAGATGTCGTAGCCTTTGCCGTCTGCAAAGCGGACGGGAATGATGCGGTCGCTGCTCATAGCAAGCCCCTTCTCCTTAGTGCGCCTATAACCTGCTGGACGTTGGCGCCCACGCTTTTGCCAGAGGTGTTGATAGTGATGTCTGCCACGTCGCGGTACAGCGGCAGGCGCTCGTCGTAGATCTCGCGCACGGGACGCTCTCCGTTGAGCATGGGCCGCGTTGACGGGTCGCTTATGCGGCCAACGGCCTCGTTGCATGGCACCTTGAGGTAGACCACCGTGCCCAGCGCCTTGACAATACCGCGGTTGACAGCGCTGCCGCAGATGCCGCCGCCGCAGCTGATGATGCTCTTCTCTTCAAACGCAAGGCTCGCAAGCGTCATGGTCTCGATTCGGCGGAAGCCGGCCTCGCCTTCTTCCGCAAAGATTTGGTTGATGCTGCGGCCCTCGCGCTGGACGATGAACTTGTCGATGTCGATCAGCGGCAATCCGCAGCGCTTGTGCAGCACGCGGCTCACGCTGCTCTTACCGCAACCCATGAAGCCCACGAACAAGATATGCTCGCCCTTGTTGCACACGGCCGGCTCGCGGCGCTTGTTGCCGCCACGGTTAGCCGAGCGGTTGTAACCGCCGTTGGCATTGCCGCTGGCATTGCGATTAGCGCCACCGTTGCTGCCGCTTTTGCCGTTGCTCTTGCCGGCTCCCTTGGAGTTGGCGGCGTGACTGCGGCCATTGCGGCCGGCGCGGTTGCCCGAGCGGCCTTGGCCGTCAGCGCCCTCGCGGCTACGATTACCGCCGGCCTCTGCGCCCTTGCGGCTATCGCTGTCACCCGCGCCACCGCGGTTGCGACCAGCACCCGCGCCATCACTGCTGCTACCCACAGCCGCCTGTTCTCGCGCGCTACCCTGTTGCTGCTTATCCTCGCTCATCTATAGCGCCTCTTATCGCTTTGCAATGCGAGCAAGATACGCGTCGCGGCGCTCGATTACATCTGCCAGGCAGTTATCGCCAAACATCTGCGTGTAGGCATCTGCCAAGACCATGGCGACCTCGGCCTCTGCCACGACGCCCATGGCCGGCACAGCGCAGGTATCGCTGCGCTCCTTAGAGGCTTTGACGGGCTCGTGCGTATCTGTGTTGACGGTGTCGAGCGGCTGCATGAGCGTGGGGATGGGCTTCATGGCCAAGGTGATGACAAGCGGCTGGCCCGTGGTCATGCCGCCCTCCAAGCCGCCCGCGTTGTTGCCGCTGCGCCCGTAGCCGCTGCCCTCGCCCCACACGATGCCGTCATGCACCTTGCTACCGGCAAGAACCGCGCTCTCAAAGCCCAAGCCAAACTCCACGCCCTTGATGGCGGGGATGGCAAAGCATGCGGCGCCCAGCTTGCTGGTAAGGCGCGCCGGGCCGCTGTTGTAGCTGCCCAAACCGCACACCAAGCCCTCTGCCACGACAACGCACTCGCCGCCCAGAGACTCGCCCGTAGCCTTGGCCGCATCGATCGCGTCCTTCATCTGCTGCGTTATCTGCGCACTGGGGCAGCGGCACTCGCTTGCCTCGATCGCATCGCGCTCAAAGGGGCCTTGCTCGGCAAGCTCCACGCTGCCTATCCGCTTGACGTAGGAGTAGACCTCGACGCCCATCTCGCGCAAAAACGCCTTGGCGATAGCGCCCGCTGCTACTCGCGCTGCTGTCTCGCGGGCGCTGCTGCGCTCTAGGATATCGCGCGCGTCATCGGTATCCGTCTTGAGCATGCCAACCAGATCCGCATGACCGGGACGCGGGCACACCTCGCGCTTGAGGTTAGCCGGAGCATCCCCAAACACGTCCATGCGACCCGCCCAGTTGACGTGGTCGTCGTTGACCACCTGCAACGTGACGGGAGTACCCAAGGTCTTGGAAAAACGGACGCCGCTTTGCACGGCGGCGGTATCGGTCTCGATGAGCATGCGCCCGCCGCGGCCGTAGCCCTTCTGACGGCGCGCCAAATCCAAGTTGATAGCCTCTTGGCTCACGTGCACGCCCGCCGGGACGCCCGTGACGATAGCAGTGAGCGCCGGACCATGGCTCTCGCCTGCGGTAACAAACTCCATTAATCCCCCTATGCTTTCTGGCCGTCTGCGGTGGCCTTGCCAGCAACCTCGCCAGCTGCTGCCTCACCCGCGCCCTCATCGGCAGCCTTGCCCGCGGTCTCATCGCCTGCCGCTTGCTCGCCTGCCTCGCGCGCAGCCTCAAGCTCCTCGCGGGCAATGACGAGCTTCATCGCCTCGATAGCGCACTCCACCATGGAGTCCTCGGGCGGGTTGGTGGTCAGGCGCTGCATCTGCATGCCGGGCCATAAAATGACCCTGACCAGCGGGTTGTTTGGGCGCTTGCCCGCCCACTGGACCGTGATCTCGTAGCTCACGCCCGCAATCACGGGCATGAGGATGATGCGCGTCAAGACGATGAGCACAAAGCGCAGCGGGCCTTGGGTCACGCCTGTGAGGTCGACCAACGCGTTGATGGGCGTGCCCAGCACCGTGTAGACAAAGATGGCGATGAGCATGACCATGATGAGAAACGCCGTGCCGCACCTCACGTGCAACGTGGGAAAGGCCTGGGCGTTTTGCACTGTAAGCGGCAGTCCGTGCTCAAAACAGTGGATGGTCTTGTGCTCTGCGCCGTGGTAGCAAAACATGCGCTTGATGTCTTTCATGCGGCTGATGAGCCAGATGTAGGCCACAAAGATCACCACGCGCAAGATGCCGTCAAAGATGTTCCAGCCAACGCTGTTCATGGCATCCGCGCCAAAGACCAGGTTGGAAAGCGCGGCGGGCACCACCACAAAGATGGCCACGCCCACCACCAGGCCGATGACCATGGATATCGTCATAAGCGGGCCTAGGGAGTCTTCCTCGTCTGCCTCCTTCTTTGCCTGCTCGTCAAACTCTTCCGCCGCCTTTTGGGCATCCTTGCCAGCCTCGACAGCCGCGGCAACATGCTCCTCGCGCTTAGCGGCAAGCTCGGCCGCTTTCTTCTTTGCAGCAGCGTCTTCTGCCGCGCGCAGCTCGTCGACGGTGGTTTTCTTCTTCTTGGCCTCTTTTGCTAGGCGCTCTTCGCGCTCTTCATCGGTTTCTTCCCAGTCGTAGGCATGCTCGGTGGCGATGTTGAGCGCCTTGTAACCCAAGCCCAAAGACTCGACAAAAGCCGTGCAACCGCGCACGACGGGCCAGCGCAGCCAGCTGTTCTTGGGGCGCCCGCTTGCCAGGTCGTGCTCCTCTGTGTAGATGTTGCCGCTTGGCTCGCGGATTGCCACGGCCCAGTTATAGCGGCCGCGCATCATGATGCCCTCTATGAGCGCCTGGCCGCCGATATGCGTGCGGCACAAGACGTCGCCATCGGCGTTGAAGGCGTCTTTGAGGCGTTTGGAATCGCTCACTTAGCGCGTCACCTGCTCCCAAGGCTCGCCGCAGCTCATCTTGCCCTCCGGGCACTTGCCGCGCACGCAACCGGGACCGGCCGTGGCAAAGACAAACGGAGCGGTGGGACGCACCAGCTCCAGCATGCGGCAGGCCATCTCGCGAATCTCCCACTGGGCGCGGTTGCAGCAGCGCAGGCTAAAGAAATGCAGCAGCTCGCGGATGTTCATCGTGACCACGATCTTGGTCTCGCAGGCGTTGGGCAGCAGGTAGCGGGCGTCTTCTGCCGGCACGCCCAGCTTGACGAGCTTGTCGTAAGCGGCAAAGGCGTCTGTCACAGCCTGCTGGTACTCCTGCTGGGCCCCGGCCTCGACCACGCTTTGCGGGCAGACAAACTCCGGCTCCTCTTTGAAGGTCACGTAGCGCTGCGACTGCTGGTTGTAGCTAGCCATGCGATGGCGCACCAGCTGATGGCTGCATGCGCGGGATATGCCGTCGATGGCAAAAGTGTAGCTAGCGTGCTCCAACGTGGAGAGATGACCGCTGGCAAGAATCGTGGTGAGCACCTTGCGGATACGCTCCTCATCGAGCGTCTCCATGAGCTCGGAAGCGCCCACGGGCGCATAGCACAGGCGCGCGGCAGTGGCCACGGCGCGCTCAGGATCTGGGGTATGGTACAGAAGCTCGACATTCATAGCTGCTCCTATCTGCCGTTACAGTTGCAGCAATGATACCCGTGGTTTGCGGCAGCAGCATAGCGCAACGCGGTAACCGCTGGCTAACCGTATGCAGCAAAGCGGCAAAGGCAATGTCATTTAAAGCGCGGCCCCGTCACGCGCCTCGAGTGTGCCATTCTCAGCAAAGCGGCCGCGAAACCGCGCAGTCGAAGAATCTATCCGCATCCCAAACGCACCTCGAGCACAGATCCCTCAACTCATTTAAAAAAATCATCTATCTGCTAGAAATCATCTACCGTTGCTCTGTCAACCAGATTCTCAGGCGCATACATATCAAAACCAGTCCGTTCAAGCGTAAGTTTGCGGCGAGTGTCAACGACCTTCTGGGCCAACATCCCAAGAAAATTGCGAAGCATCCGGCCTTGGATAGGAGAGATCTTGACACTATAAAAACAAGTGAGCATATCAGGATTGAACTCAAGACATGTCAAAGTTCCTTCAAACTCCGGCAACTTGGGTTTAACATCCAACGGAGTAGGTTTAAGAAAGCGTTCTTTTTCTGAAAGGGCAAGAATCTCGCCCATCATAGAACCAGGTTCGCCAAAAGCGGGGAAGTCAAATTTGAAGCGTCTTGGTGCAGCTTGCGGCGCCATGTTGCTAGCAACAACCATCCGAAATGATTCATGAATACCACTTGGTCCAGGTCCTTCGGGACGTCCGTAAACAACAGGTGGCTGCATGGCATTCAACAGCTCGAGAATCTCATCGTCGTCCAAATCGCGAAATAGCGCTGTCTCCCGCAACTGAGGTAGATATCTTTCATATTCGGCACTCATGTAGCTTCCCTCCTTTGATTCACCAAAGCAACCGAAAAAATAGTAAGGCATCTTTTCGCAGGAATTCTTTAGCGAAATATCCAAATTAACGGCTTGTCCTCATAACTGCTTCTCTTTGTCAAGGAGTCAATATTCCATCGGTTGCTTATGCCATCTACACGAAAATAGATTCAACAAGATGGAGGGATCTTCATGGAGTATAAAGTTGCAGACAACATCGAAATCGACAAGGTTGACAAGGAGCTTGTCCTCACTTCCCTCGAAGGCAACATGGCCGTTCTTAACGAAAGCGCAGCTGTTGCCTTCGATGCCATTGCGTCCTGTGACTCAAGATGCGATCAAATCACCGCTGCCGCAGATTCTTTGCAAGGCGCCTATGGAATTGAGCGCGATCGCGCTATCAATGATGCCTGCAAAGTTATCGCTCGGTTGCGTGCAACCGGAATTATCGTCCCCCGTTGCAAGCCGCTGCCAAAACGGACTAGTCCCTACAATCGTATAACACGACGCGCTTTCGTAGCTGGCATGGCAGCAGCTGGTTTGAGCTTGTTAGATAACGGCATTGACACTGCACTTGGCAAAGAAAGTAGCAAAGTGGCAGAAAAGGTCTATACAGGTGCCGACCTTGTCTCTATTGATAATGAGCACGGAACACGGATATGGCGCGACTCGCTTGGTCGCAGCGTTGAGCTTCCTGAAACGATAAACAAAGTAGCACCGTACGGCCCCTATGCCCAAGCACTGCTCGAATCGATTGACCAGAACATAGCAGTCCAAGTAAGCGCTCGCGGAATGCACGCATCTATCAAATGCAACGCCGACATCGAGGCGCTAAACCTTGCAGAAGAAGCAGGAAGTATTGCTCTAAATGAGACAGCGCTCAAGAACGAATCCCCTGACATCATCTTGGATGTGGCAGTTTCAGAAGAGATGCTATGCACTGCGATCGACATAACTGCAGATGATGCGAACGTGCCTATCTGTCATCTTGTAATTAAGCTAGGTGAATTGCCGCAAGCCTACCGAACTCTTGGCAAGCTTTTAAAACGAGAAGATCAATGCAATGAGATTGCTGATTACATTGCATCAATAGAAGTTACCCTGGCTCAGCTGAAAGAGCAGATTCCAGACTCTGACCGCAAACGAGTCTACTTGGGTGGATATGACAGCTGTCTAGCAAAATACGCATGCAATGGTGTCGCGGGAGATATGATTGAGAAGCTCGGCGCGATCAATGTAGCTGCTACAAAATTATATGCTGAGTCAAATACCATATCAGTGGAAGGTGTAGTTTCACTCGACCCCGACCTTATGATCATGTTAGATGTTGAGGAAACCTCAGCTACGTTGTGCACCATGGCTTGGAATGTTGCATTTAAGCCCAAAAATATAGAGGTAATTCCCCTTGAAGAACGCTATTGGAGTGTTTTTGAAAGGACTCCCCTCTTGTTGCAAACTGCTGGGGCGCTGATTCTTGCAAGCCATATCTACCCCAATATGTATTCATTTGACACCGAGCTCTGGAACGCATCGCCGCTAGGGATGTTCAAGCTATAGGAAGGGCAAAAATGTCTGATTATGAAGAGCCCAAGATCAGTTTGATAACAGAGAGCGACTTACTTAATTCCGTCGCCCTTTTGAGCAGTTCGGGAGGTTCTGGAGGCGGCAGTGGCTCCTCGTCAAGCTTGCCGACGCTTGCCGAAACTATCTATAAGAATTTTGCAATTGGGAAAAGTGGCTCAGGTTCCCTTAACCAAAGCGGGGCTAAAGATGTCTGCGTCTTAATCGAAGCGTACTGGACCAAAGTAAACTCCTACTACAGCAGTCAAAGCAATAAATATCGAGCATGGGTTTTCTTTCGATCTATAGGAGCGATCTCCTACGCATCAAATAGCGGGAAATGGGGGAGCTTTTTTGCTTGGGAAAGCGTTGCAGGCGTTTTTACATCATTCTCGCAGTTCTATACGGGCACGCTCGGCCTCGACGATGCTTCTCGCTATGTTATAGAAAAATCAGTCAAAGAAGGGCATGGACGCTCAGAGGGGATTGATTTCTCCCATTTTTGCATAACAGCCGCAACTCACCTTGCAATTGATTTGGGATTAAGCTCTGCTGCCAGCCTTACCAATATTGTCGACTTATCATCCTGCGGATTGGCAAAAGAAAAGACTTTAAAAGCATTGTCAGGCTGGTTAGGAGATGCCGCCTTGTCTTCTGGCGGCGGTGTAAGCATGCCACTCGAGGACGTCAAAGCGGATATTGATGCTGCATACCTGACGGAAAGTCTTCTTTCAAATGCAAGTTACGGCGCCTCTTTCCGTTTGCGACAGTATTATTCCAGTTATGTGTCAAATCGCTATGGGCTGTTCAGAACATGTTTAGGTCTAACAAAAACAAATATTCTGGACGCCATTATCAAGACTATGGTTTATCAAGGCATAGAATCTTCATCACTTCTAAAACAGAGCGGAAGCGCTAAGGAATTGGTTCTTCGAAGCAAATATTCAGATGTATACGAAAACTTCTACTCGAAAATCTAGTATGAAACGCCTCTATGTTCATCTTCTACTATGTGTGGCTGCGCTGGCATTTTTTTTGCCGTGGCTAAATGCCAGCTGTAGCGAAATCGAAAAAACGGAATCAATCTCACTGCTGGAAAACAGCGATGAAAGCCAGTATCAAAATTCCCCGGCTGCAATTTACGCAAAGTTTGGAGTCCTTTTTTCCATGACGAATTCTTTCTCTACAGAAAGGGATAAATCAGGTGAGTACGCCGCTATAAAGCCTCTTGCAAAATTAAAAGCGGAAAACGCAGAACTCAAAAATGCTCGTATTAGAAAAGTATCAAGCGGTATCGAATTCTCTTGGAAAGTCGAAATCATGAACAGCATCGACAAAACAAAAACTTGCGTTTCATATCGGTTTTTTTACAACAAAAAAGAAAATCGCCTTAACTGTGATGCAACAGAAAAAATTGGCACGTGGTATGAACGACTTGGGCTTACCAAAGCTGATATCAAAAACTGCGGTTTAACAAAAAGCAAACTCAAGAAACTTGGAGAGAGTGGTCTCGCGTCACTGCTCGATTACTGCGAAAGCAGATTATGGGCAAACGCTTCGATTAAGGGTAGATACACTGGCATTGATACTCTTGATGCAACAAAGATCGGATACAAGTTCTCTTAATCATGAATTATGCTGCTATGAACGGAGTCTTAGTGAACGCAAATCGCCATAGACATTGCTGCTCTTCTGATCTGCAACATCGTTTGATCAAACGACTGGCTTTGCTACATTGTGCGGATACCGAGTTATCTTCTTTCAACATCCATCAATGGATGAGCTTTTGCAAATGGCTGGCTCACAACGGGCTTCTAATCTGCAATATTCCCGCCCTTAGTAAAAACGCACCCATCCCCATTACGCGCCAGCTCAACGAAGCCGAGACAATCCATAACAAGACTATGCACAGGCGCGTTGACGCGTTAAAACATTTTGCCTCCGCTGCTCGCGAAGAACACCTCTGCTTTGAGCTGATCAAGGGCATGGCACTTTCAATAGAGCTTTTTGGCAAGCCTTTTGCTCGCCAAAGCGGCGATATCGACATCCTCGTTCATCCTGACGACGTTCCTAAGGCAGACTATCTTCTCCGGAGATGTGGTTGGTGCCAGCCAGGAGAGGCCTATCGTATACGTCGCCTTTCAAGGAGCGGCAAATCTGTTTGTAAAGCACTTGAAGAATTTCGATCGCCCTATCCATTGCGCAGCAATCCTTTTCTTCCGCATGTCACAAGCTATTTCTTTGTTCACAGCAACGGTCAAGTAGACGTTCTTGAACTCCACGACCGTTTCCATGGCTTGAGCAGCTCTCAATGCTTTGCACTGCTAGTAAATTCAAATGTCCTGAATATATGCGATATGCCATTAATGGTGCCATCACGAACTTACCAAGCCATGCTCAGTATCATGTCTTTGTATGAAGATGCAGAAAGCGTACGAGCTTGCACCTCCGGCAATGCGGCCAACATTCTTAAAGGTTGTGTAGATATTGCAATCTGGCTCGAAACGCTAACCGATGATGAGACATATGAGCTTGCAGAGCTCATATCGAAATTTTGCATAGAGGACGCCGCGGGCTTGGCTCTCAAAGACTGTCTGTCCGTCTTTCCAGAAACCATCCTGTCTAAGCCCTTGCTAGACTTGCCGCAAACATCTGGATGGAACGCTTCTCTAATTGATAAAGCATGTGCTCCACGTTCCAGTGCGGCTTCCTGTATTGCAGATATATTAGAAACAACACTTAAGAATGCTGACACCAAACTGTTGGATTGCGTTTTTCGGACAAACGGCGAATGGGCAACCTTGCCTGTTGCCGACAGCAACATTCCATCAGAATTTCGCTTTAGAGAAACATCTGGTGAATGCCCGCTATTTGTCTGGTATATCCCTGCATCGTTTTCTAAGCGATTGACCGACCTCGCACTTCAAGTTGCAGTTATCGGCAGAAACCAGTCGAATCTCGCACAAGCTAGCGTGATTGACATCGCATGGCATGATGGAAGTTGGTCGACACATGCACAACAAGTTGATGTTGGAACTTTTGATGTACATGCCGGTCTCTTACAAAAAGAGAGAGGAGCAGGCGTCTCAGTTATGCCGAGCGGAGACGGTGGTTATAAATTCGAAGTGCACTTTTCGTTTGAATTTCAACCGTTGCTCGCAATTCCATCTATCCACTTGCGGCATTATGCCTCGCTGTATCGAATCTACGCAGGCAAAACGTTAGTCGATATTGGCGAAAAATTGATGGGGAACACAAGGAATGCATTACATCGAGATAGACATCGCCCGAAATATTAAGGCGTTTCGCATCGCAATTGAAGACGAACGTTTAGCCAATAAGCTCTCAATCCTGTTCAACGTAAAAGTTAGAGAGCATTTAAATTTGGAAGAGACAGACCATGTCATTGTAGGCAGAGCAGAAAGTGGTTATTCATTTGATAATGGTGTCACCTGCCTACCTGAAAGCAATGTGTTGGGAAATCTTGATGCAGCATTAGACAAGCGCATTCGCGCTACTGCAACACCGACATCATGCACACTTCACTCATGCGGAGTTGCCGCAAGCGATGGCAAAGCAGCCGCTTTACTTGGAACCTCACATGCCGGCAAAACAACCCTTGGAATGGCATGCGCAATGAACAATCTCGCCCTCATAGACGATGAATTCGGTTTTCTTGATTTATTGGATGGCACCTATTCGCATGTTCATTACCCGCTATGTGTGCGCGAGCAGACATGGAATCTTATGGGTACCGCTCCGCCTGCCTCCTCTTTACGTTTTGAGACACCGTATGGGAATGTTGCAGACATGGTCGCTCCATGCTCAGTTAACGGTCTGGCACTCTGGGAGAAAGGTTCGCTGTCACTTCGCGTGGTTATTGTCCCACATAGGGCTGCTGGTGTGACCCCAATCTTACGTCGTCTATCTGTTGCCGAGTGGCCCAAAGTTCTTATGACATCAATTGATGCTCCAATTTCGCGAGATGAGCTCTTTCGTCGAATTGTTCATATTTTTGGAAAACAAAATATAGCTGTGTTTGAAGCTTGCTATGACAACATTTGGGATGGGACCAAACTTGTAGAACATGCTCTTAGTCATTGCTAAAGCGCAAAGACTCAGGCTGTTTTGCCCGCGTCCCTCACCCTTCCCAATTCAAAGAATTTTCAAGTAACAACAAAACCATCGTAGCTTCTAAATTCCGCCGAGGGATTGCGCCATTCGCTATCGCCACAACATCTCCTGCTGCTTAGGCGAGTAATCTTTACGCCAATCAATCTGCACCACCCCTACTTTGCCTCTAAGGAAACGTATGAAGCAGCCCGCTTTTACAGATAAAGATGCCGATGAAAAGACCGTCTCTCAGGTAGCCGAAGCACCTGCCGGCACCACCGCTGCCGATGCTGCAGCCGTAAGCACCGCCAACGCCGCGCCGACAACCGGTGCCACCGCCCGCATCAAGCGCGAGCCCAACCCCATGGGCACGCAGCCCATTGGCAAGCTCATCGCGCAGTTCTCCATCCCCACCATCGTTATGATGGTCTTCAACTCGCTTTACAACATCATCGACACGGCGTTTTTGCAGGTAGCTGTGCCCATCATCGGCGCAGCCGTCACGCAGATCGCCTTCCCCGTGCAAACCATCCTCATGGGCTTCTCTATGCTGGGCGGCATCGGCGGCAACGCCATGGCCGCAATCGAGCTAGGGCGCGGCAACCACAGCAAGGTCGAGAAGATCTTAGGCAACACCGCCGTGCTGCTCTTTGGCATCGCCGTTGCCGTGGGCATCTGCAGCGTGCTTTTTGCCGAACCCCTGCTCACGGCTTTAGGCGCAAGCGATGAGCTCTGGCAACCCGCAAAGAGCTTTATCACCATCATCTGCGTGGGGTTCGTGTTCCAGTCCTTGGGCATGGGGATGAACAACTTCTTGCGCACGGCAGGCAAGCCCAATCTCTCCTTGGGTTGCAGCGTGCTGGGCACCGCCGCATGCATCGTCCTCAACTACGTCTTTGTCATCCGCTTTGGCTGGGGCGTTGCCGGCAGCGCTTATGCCACCGTGATCGGCCAGGCCTTTGGCATGGCGCCGGTCATGCTCTTCTTTATCATCTACAAAGGCGCCGCCTTCAAGCTGCGCCTGCAAAACTGCGTGCCCGACCTGCGTCTCATCATCGACATCTGCGCACTGGGTTTGGCATCGTTTGCCATCCAAGTGGCCCAAACAGCCGTCACTGTGGTGATGAACCACGTCATCGGCATCTGGGGCGCGCAAGATGCCATGGGTTTCGAGACGGCGCTTTCTACGATATCAATCGCTTGGAAGGTCTTAAGCCTGGCCTACATGCCCATCATCGGCATCACCTCCGGCGTGCAGCCGCTGCTGGGCTTTAACGTAGGCGCGCAGTTGTGGAGCCGCGTGCTCAAGCTCTACAAGTGGGCCTGCATCGACTGCTTCTTGGTGGCGGCTGTCTTCCAACTAATCTTTTGGGTCGCACCGCAAGCCCCGCTGGCGCTCTTTAGCGTACGAGAAGACCTCATGCCCTTTGCCTGCGATACCATCCGCATGTTCTCGTTTTGGCTGGGGCCGGTAGGCTTCCAGATCATGGCCAGCAGCTACTTCCAAAGCTCCGGCCAGCCCATGAAAGCAACCGTTCTAGAGCTCACGCGGCAGTTCCTCTTCCTCATCCCGCTCTACATCCTCATGCCAGGCTTTGCCGTGAACGTCCTGGGAATGTCCGGCCTCGACGGCGTGCGCCTGGCGCCGCCCATCAGCGACATCATGGCCTTTGTGGTTACGACAGTGTTCTTTGTGAGCGAGTGGCACAAGCTCAAGAGGCTGGAAAAGACCAGCGGGCACCTGTCCGCCAGTGTGGGACATCAAGCTTAGAGCGATGTGACGCAAGCAGCGTGAGCTGCGCAAAAGGCAGGCCGTCGCATGGGGCTGCATGCTCCCACGAGCCGCAGACCGCTGGTCGCTAACCGCAGGCTGCTAGCCCCGCTGGCCGCTGACAGTTGCGCTACATCGACAGCATCCTACACGCTGCATCGATTGCATCCTACGCACCGCACCAACAGCAGCTTGCGAACCAAACCCTAACCGCCGCAGACCTTGCAAGCGGTATAGCCTTGCGCCTTAGCGGCCTTGAGCTTGATCTTATGCTTGCTCGATGCCAAATACTTGCAGCTTGCAGCGTGGTACTTGGTGCCCGTGTTGGTCACATAAACCCACTTGCCGCCCGTAGTAGAGGTGGACGTGGAGTTGTTCTTGTTGCCACTAGACGAGCTAGAGCCCTTGTTAGACGACGAGCTGCTCGACTTCTTGACTGCCTTGCCGCTCACCGCACCGGTCTTGTAGTTGATCTTCACGCCGCGCATGGCGTTGTAGACCTCGACATGCTGGTTGATGCTGCCATCGTTGCTCAGGATATCCACATACACGCTGCGGCAAACAAGCTCGTTGCCCTTGTAGACAGGCGTTGCGCGATAGTAAACCCAGCCCTTGTGATGGCTGTTGAGGTAATTGAGGGCGAGCTGCTCGGTATATTGCATGCCACCAGGCGCAGATATGACGTTGTTGCCCACGTTTTGCGTACGCGTGCCTGTGACTAGGTTCTCCTTAACGGCATGGCCACCCAAACAATCGGCCAGCAGGTGGCTGCGGTTCCACGCGTAGCCGTTGTAGGTGCGCCCGTTAGAAAGCGAGACACTCACCAGGCTTTGCTTGCCCCAGCCGCTGATGGTGTCTGCGCTTGCAGGCATGTTCTCGCGCCAACCTGCAGAATCCGCCACCATCTTGTAGGTGACCTTGGCCACAACGCGCTTAGTGCGGCCCAGCTTGTCCCACCCGGCCATCTTGATCTTGCCCTTCTTGACCTTGACCGAGGTGTTGGCCTTGCCGCGCACGGTGTAATACAGCGGCGCGTTGGAGTACTTCCAGGTATGGGCCTTGTAGCTGGCGGTGCTCTTGGTGCTAGACGTGCTCAGGCTGTTGATGATGGAACCGCCGTTGCTCGACCTGCTGCTGTTAGCGACCTTATTGCTGTTGCCGGCTTTACTGTCGCCGGCCTTGTTGCTATCGGCCTTATTAGCGCCTGAAGTGTCATCAGAGCTTGTGCCGCTTACCTCGCTCCTAGAGCTGGCTTCGCCAGCAGAAGACGATGAAGCTCCGCTTGTTTGATCGCCAGAACCATTGCTTGCAGCGTCATCGGAAAGCGCCTGGTCTGTTGTTGGCTGCAGAGCTGCGGAAGATGTTGCGTCCGACGAGCTCCCCGAGGCATCAGAAAAGGCACCTGTTTGCGGTAATCCGTTGGCGATGCCAGCCGCAGCCAACACGCCAACCAGAGCCAATGCTACAGGTGCCTTGCCCATGATATGTCCTCTCTTGTTACTTAGCCTTAGCGCTCTTGACCGCAGACCATGCGGAGTAGACCTTGACGCCATCTACGACCTTGTAGGCACGGACCTTGAAGTAATAGCGCTTGCTGCTCTTAAGCTTGCTTGCAGTATAAGACTTGGCAGCCGCCTTCTTGACGGTCACAGTCTTGAGCACCTTGCCCTTAGCGAGCTTGGCCTTGCTGGTGGCCCAGCAGATCTCAAAGCCATCGGTTTGGGCCTTGCGCTTGCCCCAAACGAGCTTGACGCTCTTCTTGGCAGCAGTTGCCTTGAGGTTCGTGACGCTTGCGGGCACGATGTCAAACCGAGTGGCAACCGTCCCTGCGTAGATACCGGTGCCGGTAACGGTAACCGTAGCCGTTCCGACCTTCTTGTTGGCAGCGTACTTGACGGTGTAATCCGCGCCCTTCTCAAGCTCAACGCCATCAAGCGTTACCGTAACAGCGGGCTTGATCCTGCTGCCCGTATAGGTAAAGGTGTTGCCGTCAACGGCAACCTGAGCACCGTTGATATTGATAGCCGGAGTCGTGACGCTGTAGGTCGCCTTGACATTGCCGTTGGTTACAAACGCCTTGCTTTCAGCGGCCTGGTCGTTAAAGGTCACCGCGGTATCACTGCGGTAGACGACGCCAACATAAGAAGCAGGAGCGATCAAAGCGGTGACGGTGTAGGTCTCATCTGCGAGTGCGTCCGAGCAATCCTCGACTACCGTGCCATCGGCCTTGGCCCAAGTGAGGGCTGCAGAGGTCTCGATTTTGGTTTTGCCGTCTTCACAAGTGAGATAAGCCTTTGCCGTTGTGGGGAGCATATCGCCGGCAACAAGCGCGGGGATCTCCACATTCACGGCCTTGGCGTACTTGTAGGTGTCGTTCCAGCTCCAAGAGGCAGTGACCACAACGTCCTCGTCGGCGGGGACATAAGAGGCGTCGATCTTCTCGTCGCCTACATACCAGCCGTCAAAGGTATAACCGGGAATGCTCTTTAGAGTGGGGAGCGTGCCGATAGCAGCAGAGGAACCCACGGCATAGTACTTTGTGTAATCACCAAGCGTCTCGCCAAAGGACTGGAAGGTCACCTTATTGCGCAGATGAGTGACTGTGCCTTGGGGGCCAAGCGACGCAGCATAGTTCTCGGCCTCTGCCTTGTCGTCAAAGTAAACATAGCGTGCAGGCTCCTTGCTGATTTGGACCTTGTAGGAACCAGGCAACTCATAAATCGTGGCGTCAGATCTTGGCTCGTCAACAACCTTGTACAAGCCGCCCTTGGCCTTAGCTGCGGTCTTGCCAGTGCCCAAGAAATCAAGCGCAGACACATCCGCAAACGACCCACCGTTGAGGGTCATCGTAGGAACAACCTTTGTGTCGCCGCTATAACCTTGCGTTTCAAGTGTTGTCTTGATTTTGCCTTTCACAACCGCATCGCCAGAGACAGTTGTCTCAAAATTCGATGAAGGCAGGGTGTACTCGCCTGTTTGAGTGTTCTTTCCGTATCTCAGATAAGACTCAAGAGAACCCTCTATCGTGCCCCCTGCAATTTCAGCTTTGCATGTTCCAGACCAAAAGGAGGGGTAGTTGCCAACTCTTACGTCTCCTTTAAACAAACCTCCGGAAATAATTGCCTCGCATCTGAGATTTGCAACAGAATTTGCAGCCACTTCAGTGGTACTTCCGCTACCTTCAAATGTGCCGCCAGATATGTTCACAGTGCCGCTCAACGCATAAAGTGCACGAGGGCATTCATTGTTTTTAAAGTAGCCACCTGAAATGGTAGAGGTGCCACTGTTGACATATAAAGATCCGTAGAGTCCGCTCGTAGATTCAAAACGGCCATCTTCAATGCGCAGAGTCGAATCAGTACAGATGGCAGGTCCCGTGTAATAGGATTTACCATCAAATTGGATAGTTCCGCTTTTGATTGTTAGGCCTGTGGCTGCAACCGGATTGTAAACAACACCACACTTTTTAGTACTGTCGCTAGAATTCTCCGGCGCAGTGCGGACTATTTTACCCCCCCTGAAGCAGAAATAGTGAGAGTGCCGTTATTGGTAATAGTAGGCGCACTGGAATCTGCAGCCTTGAGTGTGTAGTTGGAGAGATTGAGCGTAACTGTAGAGCCATGGTCTATC
>CAVAPV010000050.1:7486-17273 GCA_963590525.1 Agathobacter rectalis | reverse complement strand
AAGTATATTACGCGCCATACGGGGACCTGTCAACGGGGAATCGGAGGTTTTTTGAGATTTCTTTCCCTACTTCACCTTGACGGAAACGACCTTGCTCCAAGCAGAGTAATAGGTTTTGCCATCGACGACCTTATAGGCGCGGACTTTGAAGAAATGTTTCTTACCGCTCTTGAGGTTCTTGATCGTCACGGTCTTCTTAGCTGCGCCCTTAACCTTGACCGTCTTACCCTTGCCCGCAGCAAGTTTTGCTTTGCTTGCCGCATAGCGCACCTGGAAACCAGAGGTCTGAGCCTTGTGCTTGTTCCAGCTCGCCTTGGCCTTGCCCTTGCCAGCCTTCTTGGCCGTGATACCGCTAACCTTGCTTGGGACAGATTTAAAGCTGGCAACCTTGCTGCCGTAATAAAGCACTCCGGCAGACTGGACAGTTACATACGCCATGCCAACCTTGGAGTTGTGGTTGTACTTGACGGTGTAATCCTTGCCTTTAGCAAGCTCCTGACCGCCAAGGGTTACCTTGACGGCGGGCATGGCCTCTCCATCGATGCAGGCAGCATCGCTTATCGAGATATCAGCAAGCTCCAAAGAGCGCCCATAGACTCCAAGCTCGGTTTGACGTGTGAAATCATCACCGACCTTGAGCTTTGCGTAAGCCAAAACGACTTCATCGGCATGAAGCTCGATCTTGGAGTCCTCGGTATATGGAGTGAAGCTGGCGTAATCGACGTCTGCAGCGTTGTAATCGTTGTACTTGCAAACCTTGTAGTAGACGGCACGCTCCATATCGCCAGACCAACCGCTGCCCTTGCCCAGGGTTACCGTTTGAGTGCCGGCCGCATCGCCTGCATCCTCGTAGCTTGGCTCGGGAGCGCCCAGGGCAATGATCTTGAAGCTCGCCTGGATGTCATGCTCGTCACCATATACGTCGTTGAATATGCCAGGCACCGTGATAGTGCCGCTGCTTTGATTGGGGTCTACGGCGCTGGTATCCCAGGTGACAGGTGCGGACTTTATCTCGCCGTTTTTGAGCTTGTAGTAAGCCGTAACCGGCAGGTCATCCGAATCCTGAGCGCTTACATCGCCACCGTAGTAGATGTTAGAAGTGCAGCGCTCGTACAGCAGGCCGCCATAGCGGGTATCGCTTGCGCTGCGCACAACGTAGATGACCGTCTGCTTTGCGCTATCGGGCTCGTAGGTGGCCGATGCGGCCTCGGTGCCGTTGACGGTGGTATAAACGCTGCTGTCAAAGCCAAACTTTGCAGCAAGCTCGCTGCTGCCGGCTGTGGTAATAGTAGCGATGTAGGTGGTGTCGCCCTCTACGGTGTCACCAGCCGGGCTGCCATCGGCTTTGGTCCACGTCACCTTGGCGGTGTCGACCACGTACTTGCTGATATCGAGCTCTTTGGCGCCGGCAACCCTGACGCTTTCTACCGTGCTGGGAAACGCCTCGCCGCAAACGAGGTTTGCCATCTTGATGGAAACGGCACTGGCAAGGGGCTTGTAGACAGCCGTCAGCGTGGCATCTGCGACATCGGAGCGCGCAAGGACGAGCGTGGGGCTCGTAGCATCGACCTTGACGTTGCTGGGCAGGCCGCTCCAGTGGTCAAACGTCCAACCCGGCTGGTCGGAAGCGGTAATGGTGACGGTGGAGCTGCCGCTAGTTGTGTCATCGAGCTCGGTGAGCTGCTTTACCTCGGTGCTAAAGGCCCCTTGGACGATCTTGTTTTGATCCACAGATTCGATAACCACCGCCGTGGCGGGGTTGGCAAAGGTGACCGTCGCCTTAACAGTAAGGTTGCCGTCGTCATCGGCCGCGACCTCGAGAGCACTATCTGTCTCACTCGCAAAGCTCGCACGCACCTGAGCAGAAGCCGCATCGAGCTTGCCGGAGACGTAGACCATGCCAAAGCTGCTGAGCGCTTCTTTGCTCATCTCAACCGTGTAAGTGACCTTCTTGGTACCGTCTTGCTCTTTTTGAGAGCTTATATCGGTTACCTTGATGGCCTCGCGAATCTGGTTATCGGCACTAAAGCCGTAACCGAGGTTGTTTATGCCGCTCAGGCGCACAGACTCGACATAGGCCTCGCGCTTGGGATTATCACCGATAGCGCTCCACGTGGAATCCTGACGCAACGTGAGCTGCAGCGTGGTGAGGACAGACGCATAATGAGCGCGCACGGTCACATTCTTGTCCAGCATCTTGAAGGACGCCTTGCCGTTGGAATCCGGGACGATTTTATCGCCATCATCGCTACCCTCTAGCGTCCAGTAGTCGAGCACGCAGCCTATTTTGCGGAACTTGGCGGAGTCAAGCGTCACCGTCGACTCGTATGCAGCGCGCTGGTAGGAAGGCGTGGCATCGGCACCGTAGATGGTCACCGTGTGCTTTGAGGGTTTGTCTACAAGCCACAGGCGCCCGTCATCGCGCTTCTCGACGGACTTGGTCATGTCATCGGAAACGAGCGCTTCCTCGAAATCATCGCCAAGATAGCTGCAGAGGCCCTTTTCTGTAACGATCCTGCCATCGCCCACCTTGGACGAGACGCTGATACCAATGCGGCTGTTGGTCGTAAGCGGCACGGAGCTATCCGCGCCCAGCGATTCTCTGAGCAAAAGGTTGCTCGCAGCGCCCGCAGCCGTATTGCCCGTGATCGTGACTGTTCCCTTGAGGACGATGTAGCCTACGAGGAGGCCCTCACCCTGGGAAACGCCGCCCGCAGCGACCGAAGCCGTATTGCCGGTGATGGAGACGTTATCGAGCACGACGATAGTGGTGCCAACCAAGCCACCTGCTTTTTCGGAGGTGTTGTTGGCAATGGAACCGGTTGCATCCGGCGAGCTCACAGTAAGCGTGAAACGGGAAGATGTGGAATCACTCGCAATGCCACCGCCGTAAACCGCAGCGCTGTTGCCAGAGACAGTGCTGCCGCCCTTGAGGGTGATGCTTTGGTTGTGGGAGTTGAAGGAGAAAGGACCCTGGGCAAAGACGCCGCCGCCCATGGACCCTGCACTGTTGTTGCGGATTGAAGACTGGCCGTCTAGGACGAGCGTGTCTTGGTCGTCGCTCATATAGACGCCACCGCCCTCGTACTGGGCTGTGTTGCTCTCTATATAGCTGCGATTTGCAAGCGTCACTGCAGTGTCGTTGTCATCCAGATAGACGCCACCACCCAAAAATGCGGTATTGCCGCTGATGGTAGAACCCTTCTCCAGAGAAAGCGTGGCTACATCTTCGAGAAAGACGCCGCCGCCGGAGCTGTACTCGTTTGTGACCTTGTTATTGGAGATGGAGCTGTTGCTGAGGACGAACTGCGTGCCATTGTAGACGTCGTAGATGCCGCCGCCGTACTTATCTGCCTCGTTAGAGGACACGGTGGACTTATCGCCGATGTAGACTTTGCCGTTCTTGCCGTGGTGGCTGATGCCGCCGCCGTTCATAGTCGCAAAGTTGGAGTCGATTCTGCTGGCGTTTTTGATGGACAGCGAGCATGAGTTGCCCCACACGCAGATGCCGCCGCCGTAGCCTTCTGCGTGGTTGTAGATGACGTTTGTGTTGTTGAGCTCGAGCGTGGAGTTTTCTGCTGCCACATAGACGCCACCGCCGTCTGCGTGTTCGATGAGGAACTCGTCGTGCACGTTGCCAGCCAGGGTGACATCGTTGAGGTAGACCTTGGAGTTCTTGCCGGTCATGGTTATGGCGCCACCAGAGGCGATGTCATCGTTGGCGGCACCGGTAATAAGGCCGCCGTAGATAGGCGACGAGCCGTTTGCGTCGTACTTCCAGAAGTGGCTGTTATCAGAGAGCGTGCCTGAGTGCGCGATGCTCGTGCTGCCACCGTTGACGGTGAGGGTGGCGTTCTTCTTGACGATAAAGGCCTCGCCGCTGCCTGTGCCCCACCACATGTCGCTGTCCTTGGTGCCGGCCAGGCCGCGGTTGATCATGTGGCCGTTGAGGTTGAAGGTGAACTGGCAGCCCTCGGGGACCTCGAAGCGGCCCGCGTCCTTGGTGTTCCAGTCCTTGGAAAGCGTGACGGTGACCTTTGTCTCCTGCATCTTGTTGCCGCTGGTAGAGACCATGTCGGCGATGCAATGCTTGGCGTCTTGCGCGCTGGTGACATAGTAGGTCCTAGGGTAGTTGCCATCGGGGCAGCCCACCGTGCCGATGGAGTTGCCGCTATCTGAGCTGCTGTAGGCATAGGCACCAGCCGGCAACGCCATGAGCGCAGCAGTTGCGCCCACTGCGGCCAGCGCTGCAGCCGCCCCCAAACGCAAGACCTTTGCGCCCCTGATGGTCGAGTTTGACGTGCGCATATGCTCCCCTGTTCTCTGCAAAATCCCTATCCGTCAATTTTACCCCGCAGGGCATGTGTGCGGGGAGAGTGGGATGAGCAGAAACGCTAGGAGATTGGGGAGGACGGGAAGGAGGCAGATGGAAGAAGCGGCGGAGGGCTTCAGTTGAAAGATGCCGCAACCCGCGCGGGAGAACTGTGCTGCTCTACGGGATCGCGCATTTGTCCGCTACTAGCAGTGCGTCGAAACCTACGCGGGCGAGCAATGCCCTCCCCTACGAGCACCTGCGGTTCGTTGCCGCTCGCGGTTAGATCCTTCGGCTACTCGCACTTGCGAGCCAACGGGGTTTGCGGTACTCTCCCCTGCTCGCAGGTGCGGGGTTATTTGAGCTGCGGCTAGATTCTTCGACTACGGCCCCTACCGGGGCCTTCGCTCAGAAGGACACAGTAGGAGACGTTCATCGTGCTCGCTTTGCTCGCCTCGCTCAGAATGATAAGGTAGGACAATCCTCGATAGTGAGCGGACATAGGAGCAAGCATTGCCGCTCTGTCGCGCTGGCGTACGCGACGCATCGGTGGCGCAGCAACGTTAAGCAAGAGGCTCCTCCGATCACGAATGCGGACATGAACGATTCGGGGGTGCATTACTCCGGTCATGAACGATTGGGACGCACTAGATGCCGGATATGAACGATTTTATGACCTACGTGCTAGCAACAAAGTCGCATGTACCTGCAAAGCCGCAGGTCAGAAGCTCGCCCGCAAGACGCAAACTCAGCATCAACTCTTTAAGTCGTTCATATCCGACATATCTTCTCGCCAAATCGCTCATATCCGGCATGATTCCTCGGGAAATCGCTCATATCCGACATACCTTCTCACACGCCGCAAAGCGCGCAGGATTTCTAGCGTGCCGAAGGGCCTCGGCGCAGGGTGAAGAGGAGATCTTGCAAGTGCAGCGTGGCAGCCGAGGGCAACAGCTTAGTCAACGCGTAAGCGGCGCGCATATCAGGCGCCGTGATGCAGATTGCGCGGCCTTTTATCGCTGTTTTAATCGCCTGCCTAACCACGCGTTCCACATCCTCGAAACCGATGCTCGTCATCCGCCGCACCGCCTGGCATTCACCCGCGTTATCCAGAAAACACGTGTCCATGAACTTGGGGCATAGCGCCGTAGCATGGACGCCTGTGCCGCGCAGTTCGTAGTCGAGCGTGCGCGTGAAGTCAAAGACGAAGCTCTTTGAAGCACAATAGACGGAAAGCTCTGGCTGCGGCATGAGGCCCGCGACCGACGCCAAGTTGACGATGCGGCTACCCGCATCCATATGCGGCAAAACCGCCAAGCACATATCGACAAGAGCCAGGCAATTGAGGCGGATCATCCCCAAGTTGTCCTGACGGCCGATGTCTTGCACCTTGCCAAAACGCCCGTAACCAGCAGAATTAACAAGCCAAGTCACTTGGAGCTTGGACTGCATGGCCGCCTCGTTCAAGACAGCCTCAAAGACAGGGACGCTGCTGGCTTGCGAGAGGTCGAGCGAGAACACGCGCGTAGGATGCTCGCAGCTCGCGGCAACTTGGGTGAGGCGGTTCTTAGAGCGGGCGATAAGCCACAGCTCGTCCAGAGAGCCACCTGCGCCCGCGTCCAGCTGACGCGTGAATTCAAGGCCGACACCAGACGTGGCGCCGGTGATGATTGCGATACGCTTGGCGTTGGGAGCAGCGGCGGTTGCTTTAGGCTTTGATTGCCTGTTCGTATTCATGCGGAGCCCGTCTTTCTCTTGGGGGAGCTGCAACTTGTAGACACCAGAATAACGCCTACAGCTGCAAGATGTTGCGCTCTGCGTGGGAGAGCCCGCCACCCTGCGGGGCGGCGCAGTCATCCGCTGCTTGCAGCATATCGAGACCTACGCGGGCGAGCAATGCTCGCCCCTACCCGCACCTGCGAACCACTGGTACCTGCACAACGCATACACCTGCGAGTCGTTGCCGCCATTCGCGCCAGCGAATTTGCCTGGATTGCGACTAGATGTCTCGACTACGCGCCCTAACGGCCGCTTCGCTCGACATGACACAACCAGAAAACGCTTCTCGACTACGCACCCTGACGGCCGCTTCGCTCGACATGACACCTCAAGGGACCTCATAATTGTCACGCCGTGAGGCGCGACGTAATAGGGTGTGCCGCTGGGCACGCAGGGCTTTGATGCGGGCGCAAGAGTCATTTCCTTGCAGCTCTAAACAACCTACGCCGGCGAGCAGTGCTCGCCCCTACCCGCACCTGCGAACCACTGGTACCTGCACAACGCATGCACCTGCGAGTCTTCCTAGGCCGCTACTCGCGCTGCTCTATGCGATGCAAGACAAGCGTGACGACAACTGCAGCTATCGCCACGACAACCAAGATGAGCATGACCGCCGTCAGGCCTATATGATCGCCTGCCATGCCCAAGAACGGCTCGGCGATGCCACCCACGCACAGCGCGAGCCCGTAGTTGATGCCACTTGCGGTGCCCAGATGACGCGGCACGTAGCTCATACCCAAGGCGCACGAAGCCGGATAGGAGACATCAAGCGCAAGCGCCATGAGCAAAACCAGCGGCACCGCCAAAGCAAAGGAGCTATTGATCGCAAAGGCCGCTATGAGCACCGCAGCGATGCCAAAACAAACGGCCATGAGCTTGAGGATGTTGAAGCGCTCGGCAATGCGCCCGGAAAGAGCAGTGGCGATGGCTCCAGCGATGGCAAAGCCGCTGATGAGCATGGAGCTGGTTGCCTCGCTTTGGCCCATCGTGCCCATGACCATGAGCGGAATGAACGCCATGAGACCGTAGAACAGCACAGAGCGCGCAGAGATAGTGACCATGACGAGCCAGAACTTGCCCCAGTACTCGGGCTGGTCGCTTGCGGCAGAGGCGGCCTTGCTGCCGTCTCCCAGTGCAAGAAAGCGCCGATTATTAGCCAAGAGGATAATCGCGCAGACAGTCGCAGGGAATATGAACACCAAGGTGCCATGCATGCCAAAAAGCTGCAGGCTGCCAGCGGTGAGGATGGGCCCTATAAAGAAGCCGATGGTGCCGCCAACTGCAAAGATGCTCATGCCGTTGCCCTTGCGCTCGCCGGCAGCAAGGTTGGCCAGGCGGCCTCCCTCTGGATGAAACATCGCAATGCCTATGCCGCTCACCATGGCATTGGCCACGATAGCCCAGTAGCTGTCCAAGAAGCCTATGCCCGTCATGCCCAGGCCGGCCAGAAACACGCCAAGGGCCATAAGCCAGGGCATCTGACGCTTATCGCCCACGATGCCAAAGAGCGGCTGAATGATCGCGCTGGCGATGTTGGCGGCAAAGACGAGCATGGCCACCTGCGTGTACGAGTAACCCCCGCTTACCACCAGAAACGGCAAGACAGCGCTGATGGCACCCTGGTTGATGTCGCTGCAGCAATGCCCCAGCATAGTGAGGTAGTTGGCGATTTTATCGCCCTGCGCTGGCGCGTCTGCCTTTTGCAGGCGGGCAACACCTTGCTCTTGCCGTTCTTGTTCTTGCGCTTGCGCTTGGCCTTGCTCTTCTGCTTGCTCTTCTTGCATGTCACGCTCCATAAAAACACCTGCCCCAAAGCGATGAGCAGGTAACTTGCATCTCCAAAACAAAACCGCCCGCTTGGCGTGGGGCAGCTGCGCGCATTAAACACGCGCTGCCACCTTAAACCAAAGCGGGCGGCTGTAAAGCCAAATATTCGCTAACGCACCTTAACAGCCTTGGCTGCGCTCCAAGAGGAGTAGTAGGTCTTGCCGTCTTTTGCCTTCTTGTAGGCGCGTACCTGCACGTAGTATTTCTTGCCGCTCTTAAGCTTCTTGACGGCCTTGGCCTTGGCAGCCGCGCCCTTGGCTTTGACCTTTACGGCACCCTTCATGGACTTGGCTGTTGCATAGCGCACTTGAACACCACTGCGCTGTGCCTTGGCCTTGGTCCACGTCAGGCTGATCTTTCCCTTGCCAGCAGCCTTGGCCTTGAGGCCCTTGACCTTGGCGGGCACGACCTTGTACGCAGCAAAAGCAGAGCCGGTATAGCTCCCTGTGCCGATGACGGTCGCTTTGTAGGTACCGACCTTCTTGCCGCCGGCGATGCTCACGATGTAGTCATCGCCAGCTGCAAGCGCCTTGCCATCCAAGACCACGCTTGCCACAGTTGTCTTCTTGACCTTGCCGTTATAGGCAAAACGAGCCTTCTTAAGCGTGACCTTGGCTGCGCTGATGTCGATAAGATCGGCGCCTTGTTTCTCCCAAACAGCTACCAAGGTGATGCTGTGCGTAACGGGATTGGCAAAGTCAAAGAGCTCGCCGTTGAGCGTCCATCCCTTGAAAACGTAGCCGTCCCTTGTGGGATCGTCGGGTTTTTTGACCTTGGAGCCATCTATCACCCACTGGGTCTTGACCTCGCTGCCGCCGGCAGAGTCAAAGGTCACCTTGTACCAGTCATCGGACTCTTCTTCCCAAGAGGCTTTGAGCGTGATGTCGCCCGTCACCGCGGTATTAAAGTCGTAAATGCCTTTAGAGGTCTTCCAACCTTCAAAGATATAGCCATCCCTCGTGGGGTTATCTGGCTTGGTTGCTACATTGCCATAAGACACCTTCTGATCTTTGACCTCTGTACCGCCGTGGGAGTCAAAGCTCACCGTATAAGTACGAGCCGCCCACTTGGCATGCAGAGTGAGGTCGCTTTCAACCGGCGCGGAGAAATCATAAAGGTTGAGAAGCTGGGCATCGGTATACCAGCCAACAACCATCTTGCTCTCTGTCACGAGCGCATCGGGTTGCGTGGCCGTCGAGCCCTTCTTAACGTTTTGCGTCGCAGGGGCATCGACACCCTCGGCGCCCGCATCAAAGCTAACCGTAAAGACGCGATCGGTAGATCCTGCTGCGGCAGTCTGGCTGTAGCTGACAACGAGCTGCTGCGCGCCGCCTGTCTTGATGTTGTCTGCCGCAACGGGGGTGCCGTTGAGCGTCACATTTACGGTGTTGGCAAACGCCCATTGATAGTTGCTGGCAGCAGAGCTCGCGCTCAACCCCAGAGTAAGAGCAGCATTGTACGTCGTGCCCTCTTGGGGCTTTGCATCCTTTTCAACTTCCGCACCATCCGATGTGGTCCATGCAATGCTCGACTTACCGGCAGCAAGCTTGGTTCCTGCATTGTCGCGAGCGTTGGCGGTCTTTACCTGCGCCGAGAAGCTACCATCTGCCTCCAGGCTATCGACGCTTATATCCACCGCGCTAACCAGCGGAACATATGTTGCAATGAGATCCACATTATCGGTCGGCGTGAAAGTGAGAGCGTGTGTTGCGGAGTCCTCGGTGGCACCAGCGGGCTTATTCTTCCAGCTCGCGAACTTCCAACCGGTCTTTGGTGCGGGAGTGACGGTTGTCTTTTCTCCTTGCGTGCAATAAGAGCTGGAAACGGAGAGCTCCCTGCTGTTGTCATTGGCATCAACGCTCTCGGTTG
>CAVAPV010000050.1:0-6806 GCA_963590525.1 Agathobacter rectalis | reverse complement strand
TAATGGGCCGTTATCTTGCAGTTGTCTGCAGAGCTCGGCGTATGGAAGGTAATGTAGTAATCATTACCCTGATTAAACGGTTTAATATCTCCACACCAATCAGCCGTGAAATAATCCGGCGCGTAGCCGTTCTTGGCAAAATCGGCGATATTGAGCTTGATAAAGGCCCATTTGTAAGTACTGATCGTAGCCGTTTTCCCATTGCCAAACTCAATGGTAAGCTTTTGGTCAAGCGACTTCGCGTTGTCGTTAAGCTTGTAATAGAGTCGATCGTCGTCGGCAACGTACTCCGCATGGCAGTAGTTCTCGTCGTCGGCATAGATACCCTTGCAGCACCAGTAAGTGCGATAATCGATTACCCGCGTCTCTTTGGTCAAATCCTCGGTGAATTCGGTATCGCTCAGCTGCCTAGAACCACTGACGTAATCCTCCACCGTCACATATATAGCCAAGCTGCCCCAAGGCCTAGCGTCTTCATCGGCATCGTCATAACCATGGAGGAGCTGGGCGCCCTTGACCACAACGTTGCTCTTTACCGCCTCCGAGCCTGCAATAGTGTTGCCTTGCACCTCTACGGTGTTGGCAAAGCAGAAGTCCTCGTCAGTGGTGTTATTGCAGTACACGCCACCGCCTATGCCCTCGGCAGCGTTGTTCTTGATCACGACGTTGTCCAGGTATGCGTCGTTTGCAAACCAAATACCAGCGCCCTTCTCTGCCTTGTTGCCGTAGATGCTCTTGTAATCCGTATACCAAACTTTAACCTGGTAGCCGGGCGCCTCTATGCGCAAGGCGTAGTCCGAGTAAATGCCGCCGCCATTAACCTTGGCAACGTTGTCACGAATCGAGCCGTTCTTGGCAAACGTCAGATACAGGCCGTCTTCTGTAGCATAGATACCGCCGCCGTTGTTGGCGGTGTTACCGTTGAACGAGGAGTCCTCCTTCACGTAGACATAGGCGTAATCACGCGAGTACATTCCGCCACCGTTGCTTGCGCTGTTACCCTCGACACTAGCCCCGTTGTCAAAGTAGTAAGCGGTATTTTCATAATCGTTATAGATACCGCCACCGTTGCCTGCGGCGGTATTGTTAGCCAGCTTTGCGTTGTTGAAGCTCACCACGCCAACGCTGTCGTTATGGTAGATGCCGCCACCGTTGCTCGTGGCCTTGTTGCCGCTCACCTCTGAGTTGCTGTTGACGTAGATATACATGCCGTCGTCATTGACGTAGATGCCGCCACCGTTAGCTGCCTTGTTGTTGGAGATTGCTGCGCTGTTTGTAACGTTGAGCGTGGCTGCGTCTTGCAAGAAGATGCCACCGCCGTTGTTGTTGGCGCTATTGTTCTCGATCTTGGCGCCGTTGATGTTGAAGGTGGTGTTGTTGTAGTAATTGTAGATAGCGCCGCCGTTGGAGGCCTTGTTATCAGAGATATACGAACCGTCGGAGACATTGACAACACCGTTACTGCCGTTATGGTAGACGCCGCCACCGTCTCCTACCGCCGTATTACTCGACACATACGACGCATTATCAACGGCTAGCGTACCGTTACTGCCGTTATAGTAGATGCCACCGCCCTTGTCTTGAGCGTAGTTGCTCTCGACCTTAGCGCCGCTCTGCAAAAGCACCGAGCCGTTGCCCGTAGTGTAAATTCCACCACCGTCGTCATGGGTTTTATTGCCGCTAACCTTGCTAGCATCAAGAGTCAGGCTCACGTTGTTGTCATCGAAGTAGATACCGCCACCGCTCAGGATGCCCATATTGTTGGAAACCTCGGAGCTGTTCTTGATGGAGACCTTCGTGCCATCCTCACGCACGTAGATACCGCCACCGTAGCCTTCGGCATGGTTATAGATGACTTTAGTGTTGTTGAGAGTAAGCTGCGAGTTGTTGCCATGCACGGCAATTCCGCCGCCATGCCCGTAGCTAGAAGCCCATTGATCGGCAACGTTGCCGGCAATCGTCACATTATTGAGCTCCGCAGCAGCGTCGCTTCCCTGCAAAGCTATGCCGCCGGCACCATAATGGTCATCGCAAGCGCCGCCAGTGATAAGACCGCCTTTGATAACCGTGCTGCCGCTACCGTCATAGTGCCACCAACGTCCTTCATCAGCGGTGCTGCCTTTATGCTCTATATTTGCTTCTTGGTCTGTACCACCGTTAATGATGAGCTTGCCCTTGACGCAAAAGACCTCGCCGTTGCCCGTGCCCCACCATGCGTCACCGCTTTTAGTGCCCGCCAAATTGCGATTGATCATATGGCCATGCAAGTTAAAGGTGAAGGTCTTGCCTTTGGGGACCTCGATCATCTCTGAGGTGGTGAAATCCTGGTAGAGGTCGACGATGACCGTGTTGTAGCCGGATTCCTTGCCCATGCTCTTTACACGATCGAGAAGCTTGCTGACACTGGTCCACTCGGAACCAGTCTCGTTTTCTACGATCCTGATGCGTCCTACACCATCCGCATGCGCCTGGGCGGGCATAGCTATGGCATATGCGCCGCACAGCAGCATGGCAAGCACAAAGGCGGCAAGCAGCGTGATGCGGCGGGCGATAAGAGTTGGCGATACAAGCTTCATGAGCGTCTCCACTACAGGTTCAATGTCGAGCTAGCGTACGGCACTGCGCTTGCAGCCAACAGACCGCGTCACATCGCAGCGTGTAACACGCGGCAACAACACGCAGCGGCAGCTCCAAGGCGCAATACCCTAAACATCTATTTTATCTGCATGAGGGGGGGGTATTTAGGCGCAAGCTGGAGATTTTACAAAGCGTTGGAGGCAAGGGGGCAGATTCTGCCTCGGCACAGCAGGCGCGCCAACTTAGCGCGCAGACCTCTTGCAGCACACAAGGACCAGCAGCGACACTGCAGCCATGCCTGCAAATGCAGCGGGCATCCCAACTGCGCCCAGCACACCCACGAACACCGCAACACCCATCGCACCTGCCACGTTTCTAAAGCTTGTGAGCAGCGCGGTGGCTTGGGGCATATCGGCATCAGGCACAGCGCTGTTGCCCCAGGTCACAAGCGGCATCTGGACAAGGCCTATGCCCACATAGCGCAGCGCTGCAAGCACTGCAGCGGCCACAACGCTTGAACCTGCAGCCGGCACGCACATGCCGGCGTTTCCCAGCAGCAAGAGCAACGCCCCAGCAAAAGCAAGCCGTGGCATCCCCATGCGATCAAAGAGCCGCCCAGCAATCGGATTGACTGCGGCCATAAGCAGCGCCGCAGGCAACACGACCGTGCCAGCTGCAAACGCAGTGCAACCCAAGCTCTCCTGCAGGTAGATAGGCAGTACCGCCGCGCCGCCCATCATCACCGCATACAGCGCCGCACTCGCCAAAACACTGCAGGCAAAGCGGCTGTTGGCAAGCAAACGTACGTTGAGGAACGGCTCGGCAGAGCGCAACTGGCGCGGGAAGAACAAGGCCGATGCGGCAAGACCGCACAACAGAGAGACCCAAGCAACCACCGAAGAAATCCCGCTTGAGGAAAGCTGACCCAAGCCTATGGCAAAACCGCCAAACACGGCCACGCTCAAGCCAAAGCTCAAGCCATCAAACTCGCGCGCGCTTGCGGGGAGCACGTTGCGAACAAAGGCGAGGGCGGCAGCTAGGCAGATCGCCCCCATTGCCGCGATGACGGCAAAGAGCGCTCGCCAGCCAAACATGTCGACGACAAACCCGCCCAGCGCGGGAGCGATAACGGGCGCAACGCCCACGCTCAGCCCAAACCATCCCATGCGCGACCCACGCTGCTCCTTGGAAAACGCAGCAAGAATGCTCACTTGCGTGAGATTGGAGACGAGTGCGTTTGCCGCAGCCTGCCCCACGCGGGCGGCCATGATCAACGCAAAGCTCCCACTCAACGCACACGCAACGGTGCAAACCACAAAAAGCGCAAGGGCTGCGACGTAAAGCGGGCGCGTAGGAAAGCGCGACGCCATAAAGCCTGTAGCAGGCATGCAGATGGCCAAAACGAGCGCATAACCGCTCACCAGCCACTGAGCTGTCTGCGCCTGAACCCCGACACCAGCGGCAATTGCAGACAACGCTGTGTTGAGCGCGGTGCTGAGCAAAGCCAGCACCACGCACGAAGCACATAGCGTGACGAACATCGCATTTTTAAAAGCAAGTGACACGGAGTACGTAGTTCTTACTTGACCTTGACGCTTTTAACCTTGCTCCAGGTAGAGTAGTACTTCTTACCATTAACGGTCTTGTACGCCCTCACCTTGAAGAAGAGCTTGCCGCCGCTCTTGGCAGCCTTGATGTTCTTGATCACCTTGCTCTTGGCAGTCGCACTCTTAACCACGAGCTTGGAGCCCTTGTTCTTGGCGAGCTTGGCCTTGCTAGCTGCATAGCGCACCACAACACCGTCGCGGGCGCTCTTGCTTGCAGCCTTGCCCCAAGAAACCTTGACTTTGCCCTTGCCCGTGGACCTGACGCTAAGCTTGGACACAGATGAGACGGTGACCTTCTTGCTCACCGTAAAGGTCTGATAGACCTCGTGGCTGGCTCCGGCTGCATCGGTAAAGCTGCCCGTCACGGTAAAGACGTTACCGGTGCCGTCCCTATCTGTCACTGCATCACCCCAGACTACCCCGGCAGTCAAGACCGTGCCGTTTTTAAGCCTGTACTCAACGCTAGAAGGCAGCTTGGCGGCATATGCATCCGCGCTGCGGATGATCTTAACGGGGAACCTATAGGCCACATCGTCATAGCGCTCGTCGGTATCTGTCTTGACGTAATAGGTAACGGATTGCGTGGCCGAAGAAGCATCCAGCTTGGCAACCGTGGCATCTTGCCCGTTGACCGTGACGCGCACGCCCTTGTCAAACCCAAAGAGGTAGCCTGCCGCATCGCCAGAGGCAGTGATGGTCGCGCGGTAGACGGCGTCTCCCTCTACCGTATCGCCCAAGGTACCGCCATCGATGCGCTCCCAAGCAACCGTTGCCCCATCTTTGATGTAGCTAGTGATGTCACGCTCGTTAGCACCTGCAATAAGGCAGGATTCGACCTTGGTGGGGAAGCTCTCCCCTATCTTGAGCTCGCTGACGATGATAGAGACAGCGCTGGCCAAGGGCTCGTACTTGGCGGTGAGCTTGGCACCGGCCGCCAAGCTTGAGCTCATGGTCACCGCATTGGTGTCTTTGTCGACCACAGCGCCGTTGGGAAGGTTGTCCCAACCCGCAAAGCTCCAACCAGGCTGGTCGGGAGCCTGGACGATGACGTTATCCGACGCTGGGTCGAGCTTGATTCCGCCAGAGTCAACAGAGACATCCGTCGTGTCGGCCTGGTCGACCACGTTGTTCAAAGCCTTGCTGCTGTCGTTTGCATCGACCATCTCCACAGTAACCGCCCTGGTCGACGGAGCGCAAAGCGTCACAACACCCTCGATGACAAGCTTGCCGTCTTGGCTTTGGGTCACGCTCAGCTTCTCATCGCTTGCGCGGTCAAAGCTCGTGCGGAAGTCTGCCGTGGCGCTCTTGAGCAGGTCAGCCTGGTAATAGATGCCGTAGGACTCGAGCACTGTTCGGTCGAGCTCGATAGTAAATGCCAGGTCTTTACGGAGGATATTGTTGGCCGTCATAGTCGCGCTTGTGACCTTGAGAGCCTTGCGGATCTCGCTGGTGGTGGTCAAGCCGTAGGAGTTGCCATCGGCAGCGATGAGCCTTGCGGCAGAAACCTCGATGTCTTCTGCATCCTCGGCCAGGTTCTTGTAAGAGAAGTTGCCTTGGACAGTGAGCTCTATGCCAGAAAGCGACGGCGTGTAATGCGCGCGGGCCACGACGTCGTTGGCCGGCATGTTAAAGCTCGCCTTGCCGTCTTTGGGGGTGACCTTGCTCACACCGGACACTCCCGAAACCGTCCAGTAATCCAGCGTGCAGCCGTCTTTGGCGTAGTCGCTGGTCTTAAGCGTGACCGTCTTGCCATAGGCAACAGTGCTCGTGGTCTTTTGGTTCACGCGGCCGTATGCCGTGACCGTGGAGGTCGTAGCTTGGTTGGTGTAGTAGAGGTAGTTGCCGTCGCGCACCACGGATTTAGTGGGGTCATCGGCAAAGATAACCTTCTTGTAGCTGTCCTTGAAGTTGCTGAGGAAGGCCTTGTTGCCGCTCACCTTGCGGTTGCCGCTGGCATAGTCCCCGATCGTGATGCCTATGCGGCTATCGGCCGAAAGCTCGTTTCCACTGCCGTTGCCGCACACGTCCTGTTTGCGGCTCATAGAAAGGTTGCTCGTACCCTTGGCAGTGTAGTTATGCTCGATAATGACCTTGCCTGCCAGCTCGAAGGCATAGTAGTCGTCGTTGTCGCACCACATGCCCGCGCCATAGCTACGCGCGTTGTTATAGGTAACGGACACATCGCCCAGGTAGAGCTCATCTTTGAACCAGATGCCGCCGCCGGTCCTGTACGCGGTGTTTTCGCTGATAAAGCCGGTACCGTCGCCCTTGACGGTCAAGTTATAGTTGGACCTGATGCCCGCACCGGTGTAGGTGGCCGTGTTGCTGTTGACACAGGACTTTTCTTTGAGCGTAAGCACCGTGCCGGAGTCATTGTTGCAGATACCGCCACCAGTGGAGGTAGCGTCGTTGTAGGAGATCTCGCTGGCGCCGGTAAGGGTGATGCAGGTGCCGTCGTCGTTGACGTAGACGCCGGCGCCGTTTGCCGCCATGTTGCGCTCGATGGAAGAGTTGCCATCCATAGTGACGGTGGCGCAGTCTTCCAGATAGAGGCCGCCGCCGTTGCCGCTGGCCCCGTTGCCAGAAATCTTAGAGGCGCCGCTCAGGACAAACTGAGTGCCG
>CAVAPV010000049.1:0-17731 GCA_963590525.1 Agathobacter rectalis | reverse complement strand
TAAATCCGGATAACGCTTGCTCCCTACGTATTACCGCGGCTGCTGGCACGTAGTTAGCCGGAGCTTATTCTTCAGGTACCGTCATTTTCTTCGTCCCTGATTAAAGATCTTTACAACCCGAAGGCCTTCTTCAATCACGCGGCGTTGCTGCGTCAGGGTTTCCCCCATTGCGCAATATTCCCCACTGCTGCCTCCCGTAGGAGTCTGGGCCGTGTCTCAGTCCCAATGTGGCCGGTCGGTCTCTCAACCCGGCTACCCATCGAAGGCTAGGTGGGCCTCTACCCCGCCTACTACCTAATGGGCCGCGACCCCATCCCCCACCGCCTCAGCTTTCCCCCGGAAAGGATGCCCTTTCCGGGGAGTATCCGGTATTAGCGCAGGTTTCCCTGGGTTATCCCGGAGAGGGGGGCAGGTTGGTCACGTGTTACTCACCCGTTCGCCACTCTACTCGCACCCGAAGGTGCTTTCTCGTTCGACTTGCATGTGTTAGGCACGCCGCCAGCGTTCATCCTGAGCCAGGATCAAACTCTCCGTTCGAATATGCCCTTAAGAAGGGCCATCAAACAAATGTCTGACCGGCTGGAAGTAATCTTGAAGAAAAAATCCATCCGGATGGGCCCCTTTGGAGCGGGCCCGTCTCTCTTATAAGAAAAAGTTCTTAGGAATGACGGGAGTCTCTCATGACTCCCATGTGTCCTACCGAACAACACGTTGGCTTGTAAAAACTACCATTTCACGTTTTGTTTTGCGTGGACAGTATCCGGTTCTCAAGGTGCCCGGCGGGCCGCTGCCCGCCTGCGCTCCACGGTGTTGCCCCGTGCGGCGCGAGGAAGTATATTACGCTTCCCAAGTTGCAGAGTCAACAACTATTTTGAGAAATTTTATTTTCTCAGGTTGATGATCCGCATCCACCTTTGTTGGTGGGTCATGTATCGTACAGCGCAAAATATGTTTCGTCAATATTTCATAGACGGTTTTTAATCATGACTCTTCATACCGAGCGAGCTTGTTCTGATTCTTCTTCTCATAGACAACAAGAAAAGCCCAGCTCAAAGAGCTGGGCTTTTGCTTGCAAAACGCTGTTAGCAGGAATTTAAGCCTCTGCAGCGGCGGTCTCGGGTTGTGCCTCTACTACAGGAGCGGCGGCACGAGGCCCATGGGGCTCTGCTTGATCTGTGAAGACCGCAAAGACCTTGCCGGACTTGATGTTCTTGCGATAGCGCGGATAAGCCGGGTTGGGCTCGGGCACACCATCGTGAGTAGCAGGGTTGGTAAGGGCCCACTTGAGCTTGGTGCCCAAAGCGGTTTTAGTGCGGCCCTCGATAACGTTCATATCGTCAAAGTCTGCGGCATTGACGATATTGAAGTACTGAGCGCCACCCTTCCAATAATCCATGTAGTCCTCATGAGCATCGGTCTCGGAGAGAACCGTGTAGTACTTCTCCTCGCCAGCGTAGAGCTTGCGATCTGCGGAGTAGATGATCATGAAGCGGAACAACAGGCCGGACAAAAGGACCAGCACAGGAGCAACGTAGTTGCCCAAAGCGCTGCCGCCCATGGAAAGGCCATGGATGTTGCACAAAACGGGAACCACGAGGCCCAAGCCAAGCATGAGACCCCAGAAGATGGGAGCCCAAGAGCCGCGAACCCACTTGTTTGCGACCTTCTTTGCGTCCACAGAAGAAGGAGCGCAGAACATGAGCAAGACGTAAAGCAGCAGGCAGATGATCTCTGCGATAGCCAAGACGAGGTCGGCGATGTGGAGGAACTCCACGACCTCGTGCTGGATGATGGCCCACTCGGCGGAGCCGTAAAGGGCACCGGCCTGGAGCCACTCGGCAGGCAGCGGGAAATGACCAAAGAGCAGGGCATCGGCGCAAGCGCCGGTGGAAAGAGCAGAGATGGTGAACAGCATGGGCAGTGCCGGAGTGTTCCAGAAGGCCTTGGCCTTAAGGGAGCTCAGCATGGTGCCGGTGTAGACCATAACGCAGATGCCAAAGAAGCCAGCTGCACCAAGGCAGAACTTGGCAAAGCCCTCAAACGGGATGCACGGCAGGAAGTTAAACCAGGTGATCTCCCAGATGAGGTACAGGGCGGCAAACACGCAGGACAAGACCAAGACGACAGCGCCCCACTTGATGACGGAGGTCTTGGTGACAAACGCGCGCTCGAACACGATGCGCTGTCCAAGCTCAAAGACGAGCAGTGCAACGCCGACGCAGATGATGATGATGGACCAAAGAACAGGCCACACCAAAGAGCCGGTTCCGATAGCGGAAGGCTCCAGGAACAAACCGATGATGGCTGCAAAGCACAGCATGCCGCCACCGAGGCCGCCCAGGTAGAGATAGGTAGCAAGCTCCCAACCCCAGAACTGTTTCATTAGGCCCTCCTTCCGTTATCGCGAATGTAGTAGATCTGCGGATCCGTACCAAGCTCGGGGAAGATACGCTCGCAGTAGTTGCTGTTGACGAGCTTGGAGACCTCGGAGTTGGGGTCGTCCAGATCGCCAAAGATACGTGCCTTTTGGTGGCAGGTCTGCACGCAATGCGTGGGCAGGCCGTTGCGCGTGCGGTCCTTGCAGAAGGTGCACTTGCGGATCCAGCCCTCGCCCTTATTGTAGTCGCGTGCGCCATAGGGGCAAGCGTTAGCGCAAACCTTGCAGCCCATGCACTGCGTAGGCTCGACCCAGACGATGCCGTCCTCGTCTTGGCGAGAAGCACCGGTGGGGCAAGCGGGCACGCATGCGGGCTTAGCGCAATGCATGCAGATCATGGGCGTGAAGTTGAGATGAACGTTGGGCCACTGGCCGACGACACCCTCGGAAACCACGGGGTTGTAGATGACATCGACAGGCAGCTCGTTCCAGGTGCGGCATGCGATCGTGCAGGAGTGGCAGCCAATGCAGCGACGCGTGTCCATAACCATAGCGTAACGGGTCATTAAAGCCTCCTCTCCTTAAGCGACGGGCGTGCCGTCGGCGTTAACCTCGACCGAGGAATCCTGCATGCTGTAGTACTTGCCGGTCTTGGTATCCATCAGATTGTTGGTGGTGGGGTCCCACGCATAGCCGCTGAAGCGGTCGTAGTAGACGTTGGTGGCCTCATCGATGAGCCAGCCGGAATCTGCCTGATAGACATAACCGGTGCCGGGCTGCACAACCTTTTGCGCAAAGTAGTCGTAAACCAAACCGTCGGGAACCTCGACGCCGGGATCGGGCTTTGCAACCTGGTTGCCGCTGAAGTCGTAGTAGAGGTCGTTTGCCTCGTCTACGAGGTAGTCGGCGCCAAAGGACAGGTAGCGATAGCCGGTGCCGATCTGGTAGAAGGCGCCGTTGTCCTTGCCGATCATCCAGCCGCTCTCGGGCTGATAGTACTGGGTCTTGTCTGCGTTCCAAGCCTTGCGGGTCTTGTAATCCCACTCGACAGCAGCCGGGACCTCGAAGTCGGGCTGAGCATAGATGGGTTCGTTGAACGGAAGCGCACGAGGCGGGTTCTTGACGTAATCCCAATCGATGCCAGGCTCGCGACGGTTGCCGGGGATGGAGTACAGAGAATCCTGATAGGTGAACTCATGGTCGAACTCAGTGCACTTGTAGACCTTGCACAGCAAGCCGCGGTTGGCCCAGCAGCCGGTCATGGGGCAGCAATCCTCATCATCTACAGAGGTGAGCATGTTAGTGTTGGACTCCATGCATCCAAAGGGTTGATAACCCTCATGGCTGCGCTCGGGGAACCACCAGCCGCGCTGCGTGAAGATGACGCGCGGGTCCAAAGAGGGCTCGATGTTGGCGCGCTGCTTGATGCGGCCGCGACGGGTCTCGATCCAGCACCAGTCGTTTTTCTCGATGCCGAGCTTGGCTGCAGTATCCGGATGGATGGTGAAGTGAGGCTCGGGCAGGACATAGCGGAAGATCGGGTTGTTGAAGTGCTCGGAGTGGCAGTAGGGCATGAAGCCGCCGCCCGTGGTGAGAACCAGCGGGAACTCCTCTGCGACCTCCGGCATCTCGACCTCGTTTTCTGCCGGCTCGAGGTAGACGGGCAGACCGGGCAGGCCAAACTCCTCCATGACGGAGGACTTGAGCTCGACTTTGCCAGACGCGGTGCAGAAGTAACCGCGGGCAAGGTGCTTTTGCTGCTGCAGGGGCGGATAGTACATGCGGAAGCGCTCGACAAAGTCATCGTAAGAAGTGATGGGCAGGTTGAGCGGCTTGAGAACGTCGAAGAACTCGTCTTCCAGACGCTCGTTGGGCCAGTAGGTGGCCTCGTCTTGACCGCATGCCAGACCAAGATCACGCCAGATATTGTAGTCGGTCTTGCGCTCGTAAGCGGGCTCGACGCCGCGCTGATGGCACACGATGGAGTCCGTCACGCCGTAGTTGGTGTGGATGACAGGACGCTCGATAGCACCGGCAACGGGCAAGACGAAGTCTGCCTGCAAGGCGGTGGGGGTCATGGCGTACTCGAGGACGACGAGGAACTCGACTTCCTTGGTAGCGGCATAGACCATCTTGGAGTCGCCGTAGGAGCTCAAGGGGTTGGAACCGGAGACGAAGAGCGCGCGAACCTTGTAGGGAACGCCCGTGAGGATCGCCTTGAAGATGGACGGGCCGTGAGCCTCGCACATCCACTCTGCCGTAAAGGCCTTGCCCCACTTCTCCTTGGAGATGCCGGCCAAGCGATCGTAGCCGGGGAAGGTGGTGAGGGGGAACTTGTCGGCACCGAGCTGCTTTGCCTTGACCTCGTCAGGCAGGACCTCGTTGTACTCGAGCTCGTAGTCTGTGACGTAAGCTGCGGGGCCGGGCATGCCGTCGCCGCCGGGGACGTCCAGGTTGCCGGTGATAGCGCGCAGGATCTGGCGGGCATGGGTGCCTGCGCCAGAGGTCTTGCCGAGCTGGTCCCAAGTGCAGCCCCACTGGATATTGCCGGGGGTGTTGGTTGCATACATGCGAGCAGCCTGGCGGATAAGCTCGGGATCGAGCCAGGTTTTCTCGGCTGCCCACTCGGGATCGTATTGATCGATGTGCTCGACGAGCTCGTCAAAGCCCTCGCACCACTCGTCAACGAAGTCCATGTTGTAGATGTACTCGTTGCAGATGACGTTGATCATCGCCAAAGCCAAAGCGGTGTCAGAGCCCGGGCGCAAGGGCAGCCAGAGGTCTGCATGAGCTGCGGTCTCTGTGTAGCGAGGATCGACGACGATGATCTTCATGCCGGTCTGCTTTTGCAGGTCAAAGTAACCATGGGCAGCAGGAAGGTTTGCGGCACCGGGGTTGAAGCCCCACAAGATGACGCACTTGGAACCGCCGAGGTCTGTCTCAAACGGCGACCAGCCAGCAACGGCGGTCTCGATCATGAACGTGGGAACCCAGCAAAGCAGGGAGTTGTGGCAGACGTTAGGCGTGCCAAAGAGGTTCATGAACCTGCGGCGAGCCCAGTCGTCCGTACGAAGAGTACCAGCAACAGCCGCGACGGCCTCTGGGCCGGACTCCTCTTTGATAGTGTTGATCTTTTGAGCGATCTCTGTGAGAGCTTGGTCCCAAGAGACGCGCTCCCATTTGTTCTCACCCTTGGCGCCTGCCCTCTTGAGCGGGTAGTTGATGCGCGTCGGGCTGTCGTAGAAAGTCAGCGCCTGATTGCCGCGAGCACACAAACCACCGGCGTTAGCGGTGTTTGGGTCACCCTCTGCATAAAGCAGCTCGCCATCTTTAACATAGGCCAAAACGCCGCAGTTGTGATGGCAGAAGTAGCAACAGGTCTTCCTGACCTCGACGCCTTCCATCTGAAGGACTTCGAGTTTTCTGTCCGTCACTTGCCCCTCCTTTTCTATTGTCTCTCTCAGCGCCGATGCTTGCCGTACCCTCAACGGCATGTGCATCGGCAACCCTTATCGGAGCGATTATCGAGGCCCGTAACGCAGCGAGACCTCTCGCATGACCGATATAGATTCCAATAAATAATGAACTTTTTGCGAGGACGTGACAACACTTAAACGTGCTATAAATCCGCCGACGTTCTCATAACTTAATGCTTTTTGAAGAATAAAGAGACCAAGCGGGACGAACAGGTTCAACATGGTGGCTGTCTACAGCACAAGCCTGCTTTCCTAGCGGGATTTAGGCTTTGCAAGGTCGTCACAAGGCGTGACGAGGCCAGCCCTGCCCCATATAGAAGAAGCCGGAAGGAAAGGATCCTTCCGGCTTTGCAAGCGCTGGATAAGTCCAGCCAAGCATGGATGCAAACATGCGCTGTGCCCATGCGGGCAAACAGCAAACGCCCGATTACTCGATAGTCGCCTTGTCGAGCACGTCTTTGTTTGCAACATAGCGAAGCGCCGCCATGCGAAGCCCCTTGAGCTGCTCTTCATCCCCAGACTCTTTGAGGCTGTCGATCATGAGCTTGCCGCGGCCTTCGGACATGAGGTTGGCGACGTAGACAACGTCGTCCTCTGTGGCCTCAAGCCCATAGTGACGCGCCCAGGAATCCAAGCTGAAGCCCTGCTTGAGCATATCCCTAACCTGCATCATGACCATCATGTTGAAGGTCTCTTTGTTCATGCCCTGCGAGGCGACCATATCCTCAAGCGACATGCCCATCGCCTTGGCCTGCTCCTCGTAACTACGGGTGAGGTCTTCGTGGGTCTGCTCGTACCAGATGTCGTCGATGTGGCCCTCAAAACGAGCGGCAACCGCCACGGCGGCCTGCTCGACTAGATCGGCTTCCTCCATCGACTTGGCCTCTTTCTCGAGCTGTTTGCGCGTGCGCTCATAGAAATCCTCGACCGTCTTGCACAGCAAGATCTTGTTGCTCACCCACTCATCGGTCAAGACGGGGTCGACTTCGCGCATGACAGCATGAAGCTTGACCTTGGCGTGGTAGCTGACCTCCTCTTTGGAGGTGGGGTCATCCAAGTTGGGGGCGTTAAAGTCGAACTCGCGCTCCTCGCCGGCGGCAATGCCGACGACGGCGCGGTCAAAGCCGATGGGCATAGACCCGCTGCCCAAGACAAAGTACTGCTCGTCTGCGCAAAGGGCCTCGATATCCTTGCCATCGCGGTCTACGTGGATGGCGATCTTGATGAGGTCTTTAGGGCCGGCGACCTTGCGGGAAGTCTCCTCGACGTCCTTGGGTGCTTGCGCCATAAGCTCTTTGACCTTGGTCTCGACCATGTCATCTGTCACGGTATAGGTGCTGCGCTTGATCGTGACCGGCTCGTAGGAGCTAAGCTCGTACTCCGGCACGGTGGGGAGAACGCGAAAATCCATTGAGGCTCCTTAGAGGGTCTCGAGCTTGTCTGCGATACCGGCGTACCAGTCGTTTTGGATGTCTTCTGCCTGGCCGGCATCGACCTTTGCCGTGACCTCGGGAACCATGGGGATGCGAGTCCAAGCGTCGATGCCCTTCTCCTTGGCGATTGCCTCGACCTCGGAGCGGCCAAAGATCTCATGCTTCTCGTTGCAGCTTGGGCACTCGTAGTAAGACATGTTCTCGACCAAGCCCAAGACCTCGACGTTCATGGACTTGCACATGCGGATGCATTTCTCGACGATCATGTTGACGAGCACCTGCGGGGCGGTGACCACGACAGCGCCCGCGATGGGGAACTGCTGGAACACGGTCATGGGAATATCGCCGGTGCCCGGGGGCATGTCGATCAAGAGGTAGTCGAGCTCACCCCAGTTGATATCGCTGTAGAACTGGGTCAAAACACCGTTGAGCACGGGGCCGCGCCACAAGAAGGGAGTGGCCTCGTCTGCGGTAAGCATGTTGGTGGAGACGATCTTGATGCCGGTCTTGGTCACGGCGGGCAAGATCATGCCGTCATCGTCGATTTGGGGCGCGCTATGAATGCCAAAGGAGCGCGGGATAGACGGGCCGGTGATATCGCCGTCGAGAATGCCGACCTTCTTGCCGCGGCGGTTGAGCTCGCAGGCCAGAAGAGAGGTGGAAAGGGACTTGCCCACACCGCCCTTGCCGCTGGCAACGGCGATGATCTTGTTGATCTTGGTTCCCTCGTGCTGCTTGAGCTGCTGAGGCGCGGTGCGCTCTCCGCAAGAAGAGTCGCCGCAAGAACCGCAGCTTCCACTGCATCCAGACATATTGTTCCTCCTATAGTCAAAGAAAAGTAGCTTTTCTCTCCAAAAGCCGTTTGCACTCTCTTATAGCGCAATCCATGCAAAGGCTAGATGACGAAACGGTGACCATGGGCGGCAAGCATCCTCATATACAGGCGAGATAATGCCTTTAGTATGAGGTAAAGACGTCAAGATAAGCCCGTTGCTGCAGATTCCAAACACAAGCACGGACCATGCAAGGGGCGTGCCAGGGTTTTGGCAAGACTTGCAACTCTTGCATTAAGCGCAGTAAGCAGATAGTGTATCCATACAATATTTAATTTATGTATGGTTGGAGAGAGACCGTGCAAAAAGAAGGCAAAGCCGCAGGCAAGACAAAGGATGCGATGGCGCAGGCGCTCGTGGAGCTTTTGAGCAGCGGGCATCCGCTGGGCAAGGTGCGCGTCAAACAGGTAACCGACCTATGCGGCGTGGACAGACAGACCTTCTACTACTACTTCAAAAACATCGCCGACCTCGTGCAGTACACCTACGAGTGCGAGGTGGCCAAGATGCTGGCCGCAAGCAGTGTAGAGGATATGCGCCAGATCAACTGGAAGACGCGCATCTACAGCGCGCTCAAGCTCATCCAAGACAATCCCGGACTACGCAAGATGATCACGCCGTCGCTGTCTTCTGACCACACGCTGAGGCTGGAACTGCGGCGCGTGGTTCACAGCGAGCTCGAGACAACCGTGAAGGAGCACCTGCTAGAGGCGGGCATGGACGAAGAGCTTGCCCGCGACCGCGTGATGTATCTGTCCTACATGCTCGAAAGCGTCTTGATGAGCTGGCTTGCCAACGACATCGACGTAGAGCCCATGCTGGTGCTCGATCACATCGAGGAGATGCTCATCGACTACACCAACGGTGTTGCAGCAAGGCTCAAGGGCTAAGGGGCGTCAAAGGGCTGCGGCGGCGGGCGCCAAGCGCCGGGCATCGGATCGCACGCAGGGCAGCGGGCACAGCACGACGCAGCAGCCAGCGGCAACAGCCGCTAGCAACAACCGGCGACAAGGGTCCTTAGAGGGCGACCTTGATGACGGCCTTGCTCACCAACGAGGGCACATCGTCTACTGCAACCCCCGGCTTGTGGGCGTCTTGGGGAAAGTAAACAGCAAAAGAGCCGGGTACGAGCTTGACGCGCACAGCGGTGCTACCGTCTGCCAAGGTGAAATCGGCCTCATCGTCAAAGGGATCGGCCTCAAGCAAGGCAATGTCTTGGCTGTCAATGAGCTCTTGACCCGCCGCCATGACATGCACGTCGACATAGCGCTTATGAGCCTCGAAACGACACTCATCGGCAGGTTTGGTCTGGTATTGGTTGAAGTTGCAAAAGAGCGCATCGCCATCGATCTCATGGCGGCCGGGCTCAAGCGCGGTGAGGTCGCATGAAGCAGCCCAGGCAAGCGCAGCTGCAACACCCTTGTGCCCGCATTGGCTTGCATCAAAGCTATCGAGGTATCCAAAGATCATGAGTATATCCCTTAAGTTAGATTATGGGCTGATAATCGGCGTATTTAATCGCGCGCAAGAATGCCGCAAAGCGACTGCTTGCACGCGCATTGCAGCTAGTCGTTTTGCTCTTGGAAGCGCGCAAGATCCTCTTTGGTGACTGCATGTTGAGCGCAGAACTTCTTGAATTTGCCATGTGCCACCTGAGCGCGCGTAATGTCTGAGCCAGCGATAAACAGCGAGGCCACCACGACGGCAAGCGGGATGAAGGTGAACATGAGGTTGCTGTACGAGATGAGGATGTTGAAAGAGCAACATACGAAGTAGACGATGCATATCGCAATCGCGGCGCCATAGACGATGGCGCACTTCTTGATGGAACGGTCGCGCTCGCTTTTGAGGTTGAGGGCCTCGCGCAGTTCCTTCTTGCGTTTCTTGCCGACGTGCTCTTGCATTAAAAATCCCCCTGCAGACTATCCCTGCACGCACCTCTCAGTTTGCATGCATTAGAAAGTTTAGCGCAGTTATTACCGGCAGGAAGCCCGCGTGCATCGTCCACATAATCTCTAGAGACAAAAGCGCCCGCCAAACCCCGATCACGCCTGGGGGCGCAGGGCTGGCGAGCGCAGTAATTTACGTGCGCTGAAGAAGACGGTTGCGGACTAGAGCAAAGAGCCCGGGTAGTTGTAGGGCCAACGCAGCTCGACTTCTACGGGCGTACCGGCAGGAGCACCGCTTAGGTCGTTGGTAAAGCGGAAGAAGCAATCGGCCTCGTCTTCGGCGATGAGGGCCGCTTTGCCGCTGTTGCCCTCGATCATCGTGACCTCGAGTTCTCCGTTGGCGTTGACAGAGAGCTTGCCGCGCTTGGCGCCAAACATGGGAGCACGCTTGGGTGCGTCATCGGCAGGTTTACCATCTGCCGGCTTGGGGCCGTGGGGCTTGCGACGCTCGGGCAGGGGCTGCGCGAGCTTTGCTTTGACCTTGGGAGCAGCATGAACCTCGCCGTAGAGGTAGCTGTCCACAAGCGGCTTGAGGTACCAGTCGATGGTGTACTCGGCGCCAGCCGGAGGCCCGGAGATGCCCACGACGGGCGTGCCATCGACGACGCTGTAGGAGGAGTGATGGCCAGGGCCGTGGTTGACCTCGTGCGCAAGGACCTCCCCCACCTCGTCGAGAATCTCTATGTTGAAGTCCTTGGAGCCCTTGGAGCTGCCTGCGTTGAGGACGATGATGTCGTACTCTGCCGCGCATGCCAAAACAGCGTCGCGGATAGCATCCCAGTCATCGGCGACGATGGGATGCGTATAGGGTGCGGCTCCCCACTGCGCGAGCTTGCCTGCGAGCATAAGCGAGTTGGCCTCGAAGGTCTTGCCCAAAGGCAAGGTGAAGTTAACGGGGACGAGCTCGTCTCCGGTGGGGATAAAGACCACGCGCGGCTTGGCTACGACCTCGACCTGTGCGATGCCGGCCATGGCGAGGGCAGAGAGCTTGGCCGGGGTCAAAAGCGTGCCGGCAGCGACGACGAGCTGCCCTTTTTGATGACGCGAGCCAGGCTCGATGGTGAGCTGGCCTTTCTCCTTGGGGGCCTCCTTGATGGCGATAAGCTGCTCTTGATCGTCGAGCTCGACCTGCTCGATGGCGATGCAGGTATCAAAATCGCCGTCGATGGCAGTACCGGTATTGGCAAAATCCCACTGCTTGCCGCGCTCCCAGGCAGAGACATCCGGCATGCCGTTGGCAAAATCGTCCCAGTACACGGCTATGGTGTCGATGCGGCTGCCCAGCTTGTTGGGCAGGTCGTAGCCGCAGACGCAATCCTGTGCCGTAACACGCCCCAACGCGTCTTGGACGAGCACGTGCTCTGTGCGGCGATTGAAGCTGATCTTGGAGAGCATGGTTGGCACCATGTCCTCGCTGGCAAGGCAGATGTGCTTGGAATGGTCCCTCATGGGCACCCCTTTCGTAAAGAACGGGAGAGTTCTTCTCTCAAAGAGGAATTATAGGCGATAAGGGATAATTTGAGCGAAAGGCTAATCAACAACGAGGTCGCAGGCCACAACATCGATGACGGCAAGGAGATCGTCAAAGGACATCTCTATCTGCGTGCCGATGCGCCCCCCGCTAAAGATGATGGTGTCAAAGAGGATGCAGGTCTCGTCGCAAAAGGTAGGAAACTGCTTCTTCATGCCGATGGGGCTGCATCCGCCGTGGATGTAGCCGGTGGTGGGCAAAAGGTCGCGGCTCTTGATCATGGCAACGGATTTCTCGCCACAGGCGCGGGCGGCCTTCTTGAGGTCGAGCGTGGCGGCGACGGGAACCATGAAGACGTAGTGCTCGCCGCTTTTGCCCTGGGCCACCAGGGTCTTGAAGACGTGGTCTGGATCCTCGTTTAGCTGCTGGGCAACCTCGACGCCGTTGAGGGCCTCTTTGCAATCGTAGCTATGCAGCTCGTGGGGCACCTTTGCAGCCGCGAGGATGCGCATAGCGTTTGTCTTGTCCAGCTTCTTGCTCATGGATAGCGATTATACGCCGCCTGGGTGCTGTGAGGCGCGGGAGACACGGCGTGCGGAAAGAGCGCCGTATGCAGGCAGGGCAGAAGCTTGCAGAGAGCAAGCTTACAGCTCGATGGTGGTTGACCCGCTGTTTGCAGCAGAGACGATAACGAGCTTTTGGGCTTTAACCTTGTCGCCATCGGCCGTGCAGATGACCCAGGTGCCCTCCTCGAGCGCGAGCGCAGCAGATCCGTCTTTGACGTTGACTTGGCTTGCACGCTGGGGGACATAGGAACTGCCGTCCTCGCTGATAAAGATGGGCTTGCAGACGACAACCGCAGGCTCCTTGGTCTGCACGGTAAGCTGCGTGCCACAGGCTACAGCGTTAGCAGGAGAGGCGGCCTCGTAGGTGGTTTTCTCATCGTGACAAGAAGTGCAGGCCTCGCCCGACGCGATGATTTCATGCGCAGAACCGCAGGCAGAAAGCCCAACAACACAGGTGATGCAAACAGCAGCGGCAACGGTGGCGGTCAAGATGCGAGACTTCAAGTGGTCCGTCCTCTCCTTGGGTGGTCTGCTTTGCGGCGCGCCGCCGCCTGCGCGGCAACGCAACGCGGCTGCAATCATAGCGCATGCGCCCAACACGCCCTCATGCCTTGCGGATGAGATTGGGAGTTGGGGCGCGGAGCGTTGGCGTTAGTTGGTTTTTGTTGTCGTTGTTGGCTTTTGTTGTCGTTGTTGGTTTTTGTTGTCGTTGTTGGTTTCTGTTGTCGTTGTTGGTTGCTGTTGTCGTTGTTGGCTTTTGTTGCTTTTGTTGACTGCTGTAAGGCGTGTTTGGTTTCCACATACACGAAGATCGACGTTAGTTGTGAGATTCAGTTGCGCGCGTAACGGCGTAAGGGTGAGCGTCACCCACCCATACGGATCCTAACAAGCTGCAAGGCGCAGGAATGGGCAACAAAAAGCACATGGCAACGGATATGGGCGATTTAGCAACGAAACATGACGGATATGTGCGATTTCTCTGCTTGGGAGTACGGGTATGAACGATTTGGCGAGCTAAAACGGAGTCATCGCCTTGCAAGCAAGCTCCTGACCTGCGGTTTTGCATAGACATATGACTCTGACATCAAAACACGAGACCTAAAATCGCTCATATCCGGTTTCCAGTGCGCCCCAATCGTTCATGTCCGGAGCTATAGGGACCTAAATCGTTCATGACCGGAAACCTCGGGGGAGCATAAGAGTTCGAGCGATATTGCCAGGACATAGGTCTGCCAACAACAGAACACCAACGCAGGTCAAAACGATCAGGTGCGAATGACAAATACGGCGTTATGAAATTTGATGCGTATTTCCAAATGTCAAGACTTATTCTGAACAAATGTTCTTGATATGATTGAAAATGCCACGGCAGTCTGAGTTCAGGCGACGCCTTCCATAATGAAGGGAGGTGAAACCATGAACCTAGCAATTGCGATTCTGCAGCTCGTAGCGTCTGTCTTTGCGCTCGCGGCAGCGGTTATCGGCTTTGCGCAGGCCTGCCTCAAGGGTGATGGTCGTAAAAAGCAGAGGCGCTAGAGCAATCTAGCGCCAAACGTTAATAACGGCGTCGCCTGATTGCGGCTCAGGCTGTCGTTGGCGCTATTATAGCATCTTGAGCACAACCGATTCATGTGCTTTCGCAGACAACCGCCCCATCCAAACTCAGCTCAGATCAAGCTGCGGGTGCTCGTAGGGCGGGCATTGCTCGCCCGTGTAGGTTACAGTAATCTGCAAGGGCATAAAACCCGCAGGTGCGGGTAGGGGCGAGCGCAGCTCGCCCGATTGCACCGTGAGGCGCAATGCACTACGACGAGCCACAACGCCAGCAATCTCGCAGACATCATGGTCACTCGGGCAGCATATGGTCATTCGAATGGCCACGTTAACAGGATATGGCCCTGTGCAAATGACAGACATAGCCAAAACATGCCAGCGCGACCACATTTTTATCCAGATCCTGCCAGCGTGACCACGCTCGATGGCGCTTAGTACCTGCCCTCGTTCCTTATCCAGAAAAAGAAAGATAGTTTTCCTTGCAGACACGCTAACACGAGCAAAATTTCCTCGATTCATGCAGTGGAACATTCACAATCATAACCAGATGCAATATTATTTAAACTTCTAAGCATCAAACGCCCAAGTCAAGGTCTGTCAGTAAGCTCAAACCCATACTCAGACTGCTTGGCTATCTCATCCTCAACTGTCTTAACAAGTTTATTTACGCTTCGCATCCACAGTTCAAGTTGCGTGGTTTTGATCGGTGTTGTTCGATAGTCACCGTTTCCCGTGTGTCTGCTCTTGTCTGCCTCGTGAACGATTTTATGCCTACGTCGAGTGCAATCATCTACTGCCTTACATGTCTTGTCATCTAAGGACAAAACGATATCAACATCCTTCAACGACCCGACCATCTGCTTGTAGCCGTTAAACGTCATGAAACTAACTTTGCTTTCCAGCGACTCCCTCAAAAGCTCGCCAACATCTTTTCCCTTATAGCGGTACAACTCGGAAAGCCTGTATTTCTTCTCAGATGAACCGCCCGAGTTATCGTCGGGCAAATTAACACCTGACAAAGCAAACTTGGCATCCGATCCATACTCAAGCTGCTCAAGCTTGGAATTCAAAATCACCGTGCGCAGATACTCCTCGAGGGAAGCATGCAAGAAGACGACGCCCGCGCGCAAGATATCAGTATCTAAAGCTCCTCGGCAGACAGGTCTCTTATTCTTTGGGACACTCTCATACATAGAAATAAAATTTTCTACGCGTCTATTATTTTCGAGAAACGTCTCGTATGCATCCATAGAACCCTCCACAAGCCATAAGGCTGCGGCCTCAGACGATATGTCCGAGACCGCAGCCCGTTCCTGACAACAGACGTCAGTTTATGTGCCCACCAAGCTTCATTGCTCAGCAGCGGGCTCGCCCCCCGCAATGCCGGGGAGCGAGCCTGTGCACCTCAGGCCGCTAGGCCCAAAGCGTTGTCACTCACAAGAGCGTCAACTACTTGACGATGAACTTGGCGGTGACGGTGCGGGTGGCGTTGCCGCAGGAAACCTTGACCTTGGCCTTGTAGGTGCCCTTCTTGACGCCCTTCTTGAGGGTCGCCTTGCCGTTTGCGGACACCTTGATCTTGGCGCCGGAGATCTTGGAGTAGGTCACGGCGTTGCCGGACTCGGAGACCTGGGAGTTCCACTTGACGGAGAACTTCTTGGCGGTCTTCTTGGCCTTCTTGGCGAGCTTAATCGTCTTGGTCTTGGTGGAGTTGCAGTACTTGACTGCCTTCTCGTCCTGCTCTTCGGCGAGCTTCTGGGCAGCCTCGGCGTCGGAGACGACCTTCTGGGCCGCGGTGACGTCGGCGGTGGCGACGAGCTTCTTCTGCGCGTCGGTCAGAGCCGCGTAGGCCTCGAGGGCGGCCTTGGCTGCAGTCGCGTCCTTGGCGGCCTGGAGCTGCTCGGTCACGGCCTTGGCGGCGGTGATGTCGGCTGCGGTGACGGACTTGTCCTCGACTGCGGTCTTCAACGCAGTGTTGGCAGCGTCGATGACGTTTTGCGCACCAAGGAGATAGGCCTCAGCGTTGATGGTCTTGTCGGCCTCGGCGTCCGCGACTTTCTTCTCCTCCGCCGCGACGGTCTTGAGGGCGGCGGCGTAGGTCTTGGCGTCCATGGACCAGGCCTTGGAGCCGGCGGCCACGAGGGCCTCGTCGGCGTAGGCTGCGACCTGCGCGTCGGCCTCGGCGGCCACTGCCTCGTAGAGGGCCTTGTAGGCAGCCAGGGAGGTCTCGGCAGCCTCGTCGATGCTCACCCACATCTTGTCGGCGAGGGCGGCGTAGGCCGTCTTGCCGGAGGCGATGGCCGATGCCACGCCGCTGGCGGCCAGCCACTTGGTGGAGGAGTTGCCGATGAGGGTCTCGAGCACGTTGTTCGCGCCGGAGGTCGCCTTCTCCCAGGACTTGACGGCGCCGGTGGCGTCGCCGTACACGACCTCGACGGTCTCCTTCTTGGTTGCGGAGACCTTGACGGTGACGTTCTTGCCGGAGGTCAGCTTGAACGGGCCGGTGTAGGTCACGTCCGAGGAGCTACCCTGGATGCTGTAGGTGACGGTCTCGCCGGCCGCGGTGCCGGTGATGGTCATGTAGTACTCGGTGCCGGCGCCCACGGCCACCTTGGAGACGGTGCAGGTCGGGGTGGAGGCGTAGTCGATGGCCTTGTAGGCTGCGGCAACGGTGTTCACCTTGCCGGCCTCGAGCTTGACCTCGGCGTTGGCGTCATAGGCCTTGCCGCCGAAGGACCACTTGTCGAAGGTGTAGCCCTTGGGGGCGGTGGCGACGTTGTCGAAGCTCCAGAGGGTCGCCTTAGTTCCGTCGGTGAAGTAGTCGGTCACGGCGTCCTTCACGGCCTTGCCGTCGCCCAGGTTGTAGGCGACCTCGGAGAGCACCATGTCCTTCTTGGAGGTGGTGACGGCCTTGTCTGCCTTGGCGGTCTTGGTCACGGTCACCGTGTAGGTGCCGGCGGCCTCGGCCTTGGCGGCGCGGGCGCCCGTGGCGGACTGGTCGAAGGAGAAGGTGACGGGGGAGGGGGCGGCGCCGTCGCTGGCGGCCTTCACGGTCGCGGAGTAGACGGCGGAGCCGTCGGGGCCGGCCACGCTGACGGCGTAGGAGTCGCCTTCCTTTGCGGTGTTGTCGGTCAGGGTGACGGTCGCGGTGCGGTCGCTCCCGTCGTAGGCGAAGTCGCTGGGCACTTGGACGGTGGCGGTGGTGTACACCACGGTGTCGCCCTTCATGGCGATGGCGGAGGCGTCCACGGCGTAGCCGTTGCCGTCAAACAGGTAGACGCCGGAGTCGAGAGAAACCTTCGCGGTGGCCTTGCCGTCGGCCAGCTGCCACAGGGAGATGATGTCGTCTTCGGCGATCGCGTTTATGCCGTCCTTGACGGTGAGGCTGGCGAGCGCGACCACGCAGGTGGAGATGACCTTGCCGCCGTCGGTGAGGGTGGCGGTGTAGGCGCCGGACTTGAGGAACTCGGTCTTGGCGGCCATCGTGTCGTCGGAGTCGGGGTTGTCCTTGAAGGTGACGGTGGTGTTTGCCGCCGTAGTCATATCGGACACAGCCTTGCCGTCGGCGCCGCCGAAGGCCTGCTCGCACTTCTCGCCGCCGGGGGTCGTAACGGTCAGCAGGTACTCGTGGCCCGCGGTGCCGGCCTTGTCGATGGTGAAGGCGATGGTGCTATCAACGTTGGAGAACGTGCCTGCGGTGAGGGCCGGGGTGGCGAAGGTGGCCTTCAGGGTCACGGCGGTGGTGTCCGCGGAGACCTCGATGTATCCACCCTCGACGGACTTCTCGCCCGCGTCGAGGATGCCGTCGCCGTCGGCGTCGATGAACCACTTGGAGAAGACGTAGCCGTTGCTCGAGCCGCTGTAGCTTTCGGTCACGTTCAGGCAGTACTTGCCGTTCTCCTCCTGCAGCTGCAGGGTGTCGCTGGGCTTGGCGGTGGCGTCGCCGCCGTTGGCGTCGTAGGTGACGGTCACGTACTTGGCCGGGGTGACGTCGGTCGGCGTCGCAAACGCCGCCGCGGGTGCGAAGGCGACGACCATGGCCGCGCTCAGCGCGGAGGCCAGGACCTTCTTG
>CAVAPV010000048.1:0-18905 GCA_963590525.1 Agathobacter rectalis | reverse complement strand
ACGAGCGAATAGGAGGCAGATCGCGCGAAGAACGCCTGCGGTAGCGAGGACTTGGAAACGCCAAAGGCGTTTCCTCCGCAGCTGCAGGCGTTGTGAGCGCGATCGGGTGCCGAGTCTGAGCGCAAGTCTGGAAGCGTTGCCCGTGCATCTGCGATCTTGGATAGTCGAAGCACGCTGGAGCAGCACGTACCCCTGCGCGCCCCTGCGTATGTGCCTTCTCGTGCCTTGGCTGCGTATGCAAGTAACGCCTCGTACCCTGATTGCAGGGTGTCGAGGCGTTTTTGCTATGCTTGGGAGCATATGTTTGGCTTTGTCACTTGAAAGGCGCGTTTAGAAGATGAAACCTGTCTTGCTTGCAATCATGGATGGCTTTGGGCTGGCGCAGGCGGGCCCCGGCAACGCTATCTCGCTCGCCAACAAGCCCTATATCGACAAGCTCATTGCTACGTGCCCCAAAACGACCTTGGGGGCAAGCGGCACTGACGTTGGCTTGCCGCAAGGCCAGATGGGAAACTCCGAGGTAGGCCATCTTAACATCGGTGCCGGACGCATCGTGCACCAGGAGCTCAGCCGCATCAACATGGCTTGCGCCGATGGCTCTATCGAGCAAAATCCCGTTCTTGTGGCCGCGATGGATAACTGCATCGACAACGACCGCCCTCTGCATCTGATGGGCCTTTTGTCCGATGGCGGCGTGCACTCGCACATTGATCACTTGGAAGCACTTGTCACGATGGCCGCTAAGCGCGGGGTGCGCGACATCCACATCCATGCCATCACTGACGGCCGCGACGTCGACCCCAAAAGCGGGGCGGGCTTTATCAAACGCGTAGAGGATCTGTGCAAGCAGGTCTTTGACGAGTATCACGGCTGCTGCGCGGCCATTGCCACCATCTGCGGGCGCTACTATGCCATGGACCGCGACAACCGCTGGGATCGCATCAAGTACGCCTACGACGCCATCGTGCGCGGTAGCGGGCGCGGCGCCATGCGCGATGCCGCCGTCAGGTTCATGGAGAGCTGCTATGCCAATAACGAGACCGACGAGTTCATTTTTCCCACGGTGCTCGACCACCGCGGCGTAAACAGCGGAGACAGCGTTATCTTCTTCAACTTCCGCCCGGATCGCGCTCGCCAGATCACGCGTGCGATGACAGAGGGGGCAGATTTTGACCGTGACTGCTTTGACCGCGAGTACGAGTCTGCGCCGCACTTTGTCTGCTTGACGGAGTACGATGCCACCTTTGACCTGCCGGTGGCGTTTCCCAAGAGCTTTCCGCAAAACACATTGGCAGACGTCTTGTCGCAGCATGGGCTCAAGCAGCTGCACATCGCCGAGACAGAGAAGTACGCTCATGTCACGTTCTTCTTTAACGGCGGCATAGAAGAGCCCAAAGAGGGGGAGGAGCGTATCCTCATCCCCAGCCCCAAGGTGGCAACCTACGACCTCAAACCCGAGATGTCGGCGCCAGAGGTAACAGATGCCCTTGAGGCAGCCATCAAGCAGGGTAAGGCCGATTTCTACGTCGTCAACTACGCCAACTGCGACATGGTGGGCCATACCGGTGTGATCGATGCCGCAAAGGCAGCTGTGGAGGCTGTTGATGCGGGTCTGGCGCGCGTCGTCGAGGCCGTGCTCGATGCGGGAGGCGCCGCCCTCATAACAGCCGATCACGGCAATGCCGATAAAATGCTTGCCGATGACGGTCAAAGCCCCTATACGGCCCATACCACTGCCCGCGTGCCGCTTGTCTTGGCTTCTGCAGATGCAAGCCTGGGCCTGGCGGATACGGGCGATGCTCGCCTTGCCGATATCGCGCCCACGATGCTCGATTTGCTGGGCATCGAGAAAAATATCGAGATGTCGGGCAATTCGTTGTTGACACGCTAGAATAATCGCGTATGATATTCGTCTTGTGACGCGGTAAACGTCACACAGGTAAGAGTCAAGTTGTTAGTAGGTGTTATGAGCGTCCCGACTCCTGTTCTGTATGCAGTGATTGTCATCTGGGCAATCTCGGCCATCGGACTGATCGTCTTCGTCTTGCTGCATTCCGGCAAGGGGACTGGTCTTTCTGAGGCAATTGCAGGCCGCGTCTACGGTGGCGATACAGGCACCAGCATCGTGGAGAAAAACCTCGATCGCATCACGGTTGTCTTTGCGGTAGTTTTCATCATTTGCCTTTTGGTGATGATGGTTATTTACCCGGGCGGCTCGGTAGGTTAAACTACTGCTTGCTCTTTGAATGTGTCGGAGTGGTGGAACGGCAGACACGCTAGCTTGAGGTGCTAGTGCCCATATCTCGGGTGTACGGGTTCAAATCCCGTCTCCGACACCAACAAAAACGCGAAAGCGGAGAACTTGAAAGGTTCTCCGCTTTCTTGCATTTTTGGGCAAGTTAGCGCTCCAAAACACAGTGAGCGCAACCAAACACTGTTAGCAGGCCCCAACAGTGTCGCATGTTTACGCTTTGTTGCAGCCAGGCGGGCTCCTGGTGCAAGAGGGAGGGCCTCATGAGCTTGAAAGCCCAAAAGCACGTTCATTCTTCTGACGCGTCCAAGCAACGCACACGCAAGGTCAGGCAGACGCTCGGCTGCGTGCTTGCCGCCAATTTGGTTGTCTCGGTTGCAAAGATCGCTATAGGCACCGCTACGGGTACGGCATCGGTGCGAGCAGACGGCATCCACTCTATCTTTGACTGCGCGGGTAATCTGGCCGGCTTGGTAGGTATCAGCATTGCCGCCCGCCCTGCAGATAACGACCACCCTTACGGTCATGCCAAGTTCGAGACCATCGCTAGCTTGGTTATCGGTTTGATGCTTTTGGTGGCGGCCTTGGAGGTGGGTAGCGGCGCGGTGCATAGCCTGCGCACCGGGGACATCTCCACCCAGCCTTCTGCGCTTTCTATGGCGATCATGGTCGTTACCTTATGTGTGAACATAGCGTGCTCTGCCTTTGAGAGGTATCGCAGCAAGAGCTTGACTTCCAGTGTCTTGGGGGCAGACAGCAAGCACACGTTAAGCGATGCGCTGGTCACCATCAGCGTCATCGTGGGTCTGGTCTTTGTCAACCTGGGCTACCCAATCGCAGACCCTATCGCCACGCTTATCGTGACCGTTGCCATACTTTGCACCGCATTTGACGTGCTGCGCGATGTCAACCGCGTCTTTAGCGACGAGGCACGTATCGAGCCTGCGCTTGTTATTGCCGTTGCCAGCAAGGTAGACGGCGTGGTGCAGTGCCATAACGTGCGCACGCGCGGCCTGGAAAACGAGGTCTACATGGACATGCATGTGCTGGTAGACCCCAATCTCACGATCGAGCAGGCGCATGGCATAGGCAACGAGGTCGAGCAGGCGGTACGCGCAGCCTTTGACGAGGTCTGCGAGGTCGTGGTGCATCTGGAGCCCGCTACTAAAGACGAGCTCGTATGCCCCTTGATCGACAGCAGCTCGACGCTTGTGGCATAGGGGAGGGTCCGCTGCGCTCACGTGTGCGACATCGTGCGGCAACATTTACGAAGCGTTTGTGAAGAGCAACACAGCTTCTTCATATTTTGGCGGCGTTTTTGACGCTGCGGTTACAAAGCCTCGCAGCATTTGTGTCTTTTGCCCGTACATCTGGTTATCTGCCCCGCTCACAGGCATACTCCTAATCACCGCAACACACACGGAATCCTCAATCCGGTGTTCGGTTGATTCGGAAAGCTTGACTCGGTTCACGCCGGATCAAAAAAATGCAGTCGCCCAGACTGCTCCCTCCTTGCTAGACCCGCTGCCCTCCTCCCCTCTAAATGCAGCGGGTCTAATCTTTTGCCCAAATCTTTGGCCTATGCCCACGATTACGTGGTGCAGCGTGCGCCCATGTGCTTTGCTGCGGTGTTATACTCGTGGGCATTGCTGTGATGGAGACAGTCATGGGTAAACGCCATGCGCCTGCCAGAGAGAACCCCTAGGCTGGAAGGGTTCGGCGCCGCGCCGTGAATTCACTCCGGAGCTGCCGGCTTAAAGCTTGGGAGCATGCGCTCTCATGGCAAGTAGGCTGGCCGTCTGCCCTGCGATATCGGGTGCAATAAGCGGGCGCGCTTGCTGCGCGTCAACCGAGGTGGTACCGCGGATTCATCTTTGATTCCGTCCTCGTCTGCAAAGCGAGGGCGGATTTTTTATTCCCCTCAAAAGATTTGGTTCCGGCGCGCGTTGGTAGGTGCGTTTGCTGGGCAGAAAGGAGAGACATGGGTCTCAGAGAAGAGCTCGACGAGCTGAGGGAGACGACCCTCGCCCGCATCGAGACGGCGGACAACAGCTCCATCTTGGAAGATGTCCGCATCGCCGTCTTGGGCAAGAAGGGTAGCCTGACTGCTGCACTGCGCAGCATGCGCGACCTTCCCAAGGAGGAGCGCCCTGCCATCGGCAAGATCACCAACGAAGTACGCGATGCCTTGGAGGCGGCACTCGAGAGCAAGAAGGCGCAGCTCAAGGCTGCAGAGCTCGAGCTCAAGATGGCTGCAAGCGCCGTTGACGTGACGCTGCCCGGCCGCAGCATGCCCATCGGCACCGAGCACTTGATCAACCACATCATCCGCGAGGTGTCAGACATCTTTGCCGGCATCGGCTACGAGATCATCCCCGGCCGCGAGGTGGAGACGGACTTCTACAACTTCACTGCGCTCAACGCTCCGGCAGACCATCCCAGCCGCTCTATGCAAGACACCTTCTACGTGCTCGACCGCTCTGGCGATGTGGCCAACGTCCGCGGCGAGTCCGACGTCTTGCTGCGCACCCAGACCTCCGGCACGCAGGTGCACACTATGGAGGAGCAAGAGCCGCCTATCTACATGATCTCTCCGGGCAAGGTCTACCGCCGCGATGTGGCAGACCCCTCCCACCTGCCGCAGTTCCATCAGATCGAGGGTCTGGTCGTGGACAAGGACATCACCTTGGGCGACCTCAAGGGCACGCTGGACTACTTCATCAAGGCTTTCTTTGGCGAGCAGCGCAAGACGCGCTTTAGGGCGCATTTCTTCCCCTTTACTGAGCCGTCTTTGGAAGCAGACGTCTCCTGCGGCATCTGTCATGGCGAGGGCTGCCGTTTTTGCAAGAACACCGGCTGGGTCGAGATCTTGGGCTGCGGCATGGTCGACCCCAACGTCTTTGGCTATGTCAACATCGACCCGGAGGTCTACTCCGGCTTTGCCTTTGGCGTGGGCGTAGAGCGTTTGGCCTGCCTCAAGTACGACGTCCCGGACCTGCGCATGCTGCTCGAAGGCGATATGCGCTTCTTGCGCCAGTTCTAGCCGTACCGGCCGCCTTTGCCTTGGCGGCATGACACACGGCATCAGATGACACGCAGCCCTCTTTGCAGGGTTTTGATTGGAGTGAACATGCACGTTTCTATGAAATGGCTCGGGGAGTTTGTAGACGTCCCTGATTCTATGCAGGATTTTTGCGATAGGCTCGACCTCACCGGCACGGGTGTAGAGGGCTTGGAGAAAGTCGGCGCCAACTTGGACGGCGTCGTGGTTGGCCATGTGCTCACCTGCGTCGACCATCCGGACTCTGACCATATGCACGTGACCACGGTTGACCTTGGCAACGGCGCAGAGCCGGTCCAGATCGTATGCGGCGCCCCTAATTGCCGCGAGGGCCTCAAGGTGGCCGTGGCTACCATCGGCGCGGTGCTGCCCGGCGACATCAAGATCAAGAAGAGCAAGCTGCGCGGTCAGGTGAGCTGCGGCATGCTGTGCTCGAGCCGCGAGCTGGGTTTGGGCAGCGACCACGAGGGCATCTTGGAGCTTGCTGCCGACGCACCCGTTGGCATGCCGTATGCAGAGTACCTGGGCTTAAGCGACCAAGTGCTGGATTTGGAGATCACGCCCAACCGCCCGGACTGCCTGAGCATGAAGGGCTTTGCGCGCGAGGTAGGCGCCATGTACCACGTGCCCTGGAGCTACAAGGCTCCCTGCGAGCTGCCCGGCGCGCAAAACGACGAGGACGTCTGCGACATCGTGGACGTTGCCATCGATGACGACGAGCTGTGCCAGCGCTACACCGCCCGCGTGATCCGCGGCGTCAAGGTGGGGCCGTCTCCCGACTGGATGGTCGAGCGCTTGGCCGCCATGGGCTGCCGCTCCATCAACAACATCGTCGATGTGACCAACTACATCCTCTTCGAGCTGGGTCAGCCCCTGCATGCTTTTGATCTCAACGCCTTTGCGCCCGATGCCGCCGGCAAGCGCCATGTCGTGGTGCGTGCAGCGCAAGACGGCTCTAAGTTCACCACGCTTGACGGTACAGAGCGCGAGCTCACGAGCGATATGGCGATGATCACCGACGGCAACGCCGATGTAGCCTTGGCAGGCGTCATGGGCGGGCTTGAGTCCGAGGTCACCGACGCTACGGTTGACGTGTTGCTGGAGAGCGCGACCTTCTCTACCGCGCATACGAGCCGCACGAGCCGCAACCTGGGCTTGGTGAGCGAGGCATCCCTGCGCTACGAGCGCGGTGTGGACGCAAGCACCTGCGACGAGTACTCCGCCATCGCCGCGGCCCTCATGGCAAGCGTGAGCGGCGGCACGGTGTGCCAAGGCGTCGTGGACGTCTATCCCGTCAAGGCCCAAGAAGTCGAGCTCTCCTTGCGTCCTGACCGTCTGCGCAAGTTTATCGGCGCAGATATCACGGATGAGGAGCAGATCACTATCCTCACCGATCTGGGTTGCCGTATCGAGGGCAAGCCCGGCGACGAGCAGATCACCGTCTTTGCGCCCACCTTCCGTCCGGACCTTGTTCGCGAGGTCGACCTCTACGAGGAGATCGTGCGCATCTGGGGTCTGGATCGCGTGCCTATGACGCTGCCTGCAGCCAGCAAGGCCGGCGGCCGCACCCTCGAGCAGGAACGTCTGGAGCTCATGAGCCGCACACTGCGCGCCTGCGGTCTTAACGAGACGATGACCTACTCTTTGGTCGACCCTGCAGACCTCGACCGCCTGCGCATGCCCCAGGGCGACCGCGGCGAGGCAGTGGAGATCATCAACCCCATGAGCAGCGAGCAAGCCGTCTTGCGCCGCAGCATCATCCCCGGCCTCATGCGCAGCGTGGGCCACAACCAAGCCCGCGGCGTCAAAAACATCCAGCTCTTTGAACGCGGCGTGTGCTTTGGCACGGCAGAAGGCCGCAAGAACCCCAAGGAGCGCATGCTTTTGTCCGGCGTTATGTGCGGCTCGTTTGTGAACCCGGGCTGGAACCAAGAGGCTGTCGAACTCGACTTCTTTGACGCCAAGGGAGCGGTGGAAAACCTCCTGCGCGAGCTGTGCGTGGGCAAGGTGCGCTTCCGTGCGCTTGAGGCAGACGACGCCCCCTGGCTGCAGCCGGGCCGTGCGGCCGAGGTGCTCTCTGGCGGCCGCGTCTTGGGCTGGATCGGCGAGATTCATCCGCTGGCCTGCGCGGCATTCGAGGCGCAGGGACCCGTGGCGGCCTTCGAGTTGGAGGTAAGCGCTCTGCAGGGCGCTGCAAGCGACCAACGCCCCTACGTGGACGTGCCCACCTTCCCGGCTGTGGAGGTGGACCTGGCCATCGTCGTTGACGAGGACGTGACCAACGAGCGCATCGTCCAGTGCATCACCAGCGCCGGCAAGCAGCTGCTCGAGAGCGTGAGCCTCTTTGACGTCTACCGCGACCCCATCCGCGTGGGCCTGGGCAAGAAGTCCATGGCATATCGTTTGAGCTATCGCGCGGCCGATCGCACGCTTACCAGCGAGGAAGTCGATAAGGCCCATGCCAAGGTCGTCAAAAAGCTCACCGGCGCCACCGGTGGAGAGATCCGCGGCTAGGGGCTAAAAGCCAAAGATCGCAAGCTAGCGCCTGTTGGCGATAATCGGCAGACGTTATGCACGCAAGCTTAAAGGGCGTGTCGCAGATTGCATGCGGCGCGCCTTTTTGCTGCAGCGGCGCCTCGCCGGCGTTGGCTGCGGTTGGCTGCCGTATACTTGCGCCTATGAATGCTGCAAAGAACATGCTCATCATCGCCAACCCCACCGCTCAAAGCGGCGCGGGCGAGCTTGCCGCTACCCAGGCAGAGGCGCATATCCGCAAGGCTTGCGGGCAAGGACCAGACGTCGTGCGCACACGTCATGCGGGGCATGGCACCCAGCTTGCCGCTGCTATGGGCGCAGATTACGACGTGGTCGTTGCCTTGGGCGGCGATGGCATCATCCACGAGGTTGTAGGCGGGCTGATGCGCTTGCCCAAAGAGGCGCGCCCGGCGTTGGGTGTGATCCCCGTTGGGTCGGGTAACGACTACGCGCGAACGCTCAAGATGAGCACCAAGGTCGACGCCGCCGTGACACAGATCTTGCGTGGCCAGACGATAGAGGCAGACCTCGGGTGCTGCAACGGCGAGTACTTTACCCAGACCATCTCCTTTGGTCTGGACGCGGCTATTGCGCTTGGAACGGTCGAGCGCCGCAAGAAGACGGGCGGCCACGGCACCATGCTCTACCTGCAAGAGGGTATCGACCAGCTCTTCAACCATTTGGACACCTACAGCTACACGCTGGAGATATCAGAAGGCCCGCAAGAAGACGTGGGCAGCTACAGCGGCCGCGACATCCTCATCGCCGTGCAAAACGGCGTCACCTACGGCGGAGGCTTTGCGATATGCCCCAAAGCGAGCATCCAAGACGGCATGCTCGACATCTGCATCGCACACGGGCCGGTCAACCCGCTCTTTGCCACGACGGTCTTCTTAAGCGCCAAGAACGGCCATCACACGGGTTTCAAGCTCATCGAGCAGCATCGCGCGAGCCGTTTGCGCCTGAGCTTTGACAGTCGCCCGCCGTGTCAGATCGACGGCGAGCCACATATCGCAGACAGCTACGAGATCGCGGTGGAGCCAGCGGCCCTCAAGGTGATAGTGGGAGAGTAGCTGCTGCATTACGGCTACGCTGCGTTGCGGTGCGCTCGTTGCGGCCTGCTAACGGCCACGCAGCGTCGCGTTACCTGCGGCCTCTAATCCTGTGTGGCTTCTGTCTGGCGTGCCCACAGGTGCGCGTAGGCGCCGCCTGCAGCCACTAGCTGCTCGTGCGTGCCGTCTTCTACGATGCGGCCGTCTTCAAGCACCACGATGCGGTCCAGGCTTGCCACGGTAGAGAGCCTGTGTGCCACGACGATCGACGTGCGCCCGCTCATGAGCTTGGCAAGCGCGTCTTGCACCAGATGCTCGCTTTGGCTGTCCAGGGCGCTTGTGGCCTCGTCTAGCACGAGCACAGGGCAGTCGGCGAGCATGGCGCGTGCGATGGCGATGCGCTGGCGTTGGCCGCCGGAGAGTTTGACGCCGCGCTCGCCGGTGACGGTCTCAAAGCCCTGCGGCAGTCTCTCTATGAACTCCAAGGCGTTTGCCATGCGTGCGGCCTCGTGGATCTGCTCCATAGTGGCATCGGGGCGCCCGTAGGCGATGTTTTGCGCCACGCTGCGATGAAACAGCAGCGGCTCCTGCGGCACGTAGGCTATCTGGCGGCGCAGGCTTTGCTGCGTGATCTTTGAGATATCTTGCCCGTCTACGGTGATGACGCCCTCTTGGATGTCGCTTAGGCGCAGCAAGAGCTTGGTGAGCGTCGTCTTGCCGCTGCCGCTCATGCCCACAAGACCCACGCGCTGCCCGGCGCAGATAGAGAGGTTGAAGTCGTCAAAGACGCGCGTGGTGGTGTTGCCGTCTGTGTAGGCAAAACCGATGCCCTCAAACGCGATGTCGCCGCGTGTGACCTGCAGGTCTTTTGCATCGGGTGCGTCTGCCACCAAGCGCGGCTCGTCGAGCACGGCGGTCATGCCGCTTGCATCGCCAAAAGCGCGATTAAAGCGCTGCAGACCGGCGTTGATGAAGTTGAATTGGTTGGTGATGTTGTAGGTGTAGGTAAACATCACCACAAGCGTGCCCGGCGTGATGCCAAACCAGGCGTTGCCCCCGCTGATAAAGACTGCGGTGACGCCCATGATGGCGATGGTGATGGCGGCGGTGATGATGCCGCGTGTGAGGCTTGCCCACATGCGCTTGGAGTCGCGCTTGACGACCTCGCGGTTTGCCTGGTTGAACAGCCCGCGCTCGTAATCCTCGCGCCCGTAGGTCTTGACGGCCAGGATGTTGGCCACGCTGTCTGACAGCTCGCCGGAGAGCTGGTTTTGCGCGCCTGCTGCCTCTTGGTTGAGGTTGAGGCTGCGCTTGTAGAGGTAGTAGGACACCGCCGCGTAGACGACCAGCATGCACATGAGGATCGCGATAAAGACCGGCACGCGCGGCAGCAAGATGACGCAGGTGGCAACGATAGAGGTGAACACGGCGGTAAAGGGCCAGTTGAGTGTCTCTATGAGCTGGGAGTAGGCGCTTGTGAACTTGCTCGTCTGGCTTACCAGCGTGCCGCCAAAGCGGTTTGAGTGAAAGCTCATAGACTGGTTGCACAGCGCGTCAAAGCACATGGTGGACAGATCGTAGTTGACGGCGATCTCAAGCTTGTAGAGAAAGTAGTCCTGCAGCTTGCTTGCCGCCTGCCCAACGATGTTTATCGCCAAAAGCGCGCCGATGTAGGACGCAAAGACGCTCATGACCTGGTCTGCGGCAACAGGGCTTGCGCTCACGCGGTCCACGATGAGGCTCATCACGTAGGGGTTGCCGTAGGACAAAAGGGCGATGTAGGAAAACGTGGCTACCATCAAGGCGATAAAGAGCCCCAGGTGCTTGCGCGTTACCTGCCAGTAGTAATGCAGCGTGCGGCGGGTGAGGCTTTGTTTTTTAGCGTTGCATGCCATGGCGCACCTCTCTTGGCGTCCCGTTTGTTATCTGTCAGTGGATTAGACCCATTATGACATGCTCGTCAAGGGCGAGATTTTTGCCGGGGTGCTGGGGTGAGGCGCGGCGATAAAGGCGATGAAAAAGGGTTGCGAGAGCAAGTCCCGCAACCCTTTCTAGCTGCTATGCGTGTGTATCGCCTAAACGTTTGGCGCTTACGAGGTCGTCACGATGCCGCCGGTAAGCGCGTCGAGGTTGAGGTTGATGACGTACATGCACACCACCAAGACAAAGAACACGACCACCACGACGGTGACGATGCTCATCACGTCTTTGGGGATCTTGGAAAACGCCCTTTCCAGTGCGGGGTAGACAATCCAGGTCATAAGCGTTGCCATGATGCCAAAGAAACTCGTGTTGAGCAGGCAGATCTGGCCCATGAAGTTAAACGCCATGTTGGAGTAGTCCCACAGCGGCAGCTTGCCCGTCACGGGATCGGGTGGCGTGTTGAGCACAAGGCCCATGGCAAGCTCGATCGCCGCGCAAAACAGCGTGTTGACAAGGAAGCTCACAAACAAGGCGGGCGCCATCTTGCCTTTGAACACGCGCACGAGCTTGTTCTTGATGGGAAACAGCAGCAATCCGATTACCACAAACGCCGCGCCATAGACAAAGAACGGGTTGAGCATGTCATGCCAGATGCCGGAGTTGGGGTCGTAGGTGCCCGGAACGATGCCCCAGCGGATCAGCCAGCACACGCTCCACTCCATCCAGTGGCCCACGACGCTAAAGATGCAAAAGTACAGCAACAGGTTGCGCCAAAACTGCGGGCTTTTGAGATTCCAGAGCTCCTCTTGCTCTTTGAGCTGGTTTGCGCGCGTTTCTAGCTTGAAGGGGCGGCTGAGCGTGTAGCGAGCTTGCTTTGAGAAGCCAAAGTACAAGAGCATGACGATGGGCCAAAACGAGTCGATTGCAAACTCTCCGGGAGAGAACGTGCCGATGGCGATGTAGTAGACCAAGTTGATGACAAGATAGACGCCAACCATCGCGCAGATGATGGCGCAGCCGTGCTCGCGACGGTTCCAGATGATCCAGTAGGTGACTGCCATCATGAGCAGCATGACAAAGTTGATCCACCAAGCTCCGTTGTAGTTGCTGGACTTGGTGACAAACAAAAGCGACGTGGCGTCCATGATGATGACAGCAATGCACGCAAACTGCACAAAGCGCATGAACCCGAGGCGCTTGCCATCGGCATAGTAGGCTTTGGCACCGCCTTCTTGCTCCACGTGCTCGCGCTGTATCATGACGGCCGCCACGATGAGTAGCACGCCGCTGACCAGGCGCAAAGAGGCGATCGAGAGGATGCCGCCGATAAGGCCCAGCGCAAAGCAGCGCGTGCGTGACTTGGTGCGCTTGACAGAGCGGATGATGCCGATGCTGGCTAAAAACGTCATCAAGCTGATCAAGGCGCCCATAGCGGCAAACAGGGACACAAGGAGCAAGATGACGCCGATGAGGTCGGCGTTGGTGGCACCTTGCAGGCCCAACATACCGGCGTCTATGCCTTCGATCTGCACGCTGCCGCCCAAAGAGGGATCCTCAAGTGCTACGGGGATGAGCGTTAAGGCGCTAAAGGTGCAAAACGCCATGAACGCAAGGCCCAAGGCGGAGAGCACGGCGCAGATGATACCCAGCGTGCGCACATGGCGGATACGCTTTGGCAAAGGCGCTGCTGCAGCGGGGTTGTTGTCTTTGGGCATGAAGCCTCCTAGATAGCCTGGTTTGTTGCAATAGATGAGCTTAATGGAAAACGGGCCGATGCAAGCCGGGGTTTGCAGGTGAACCTGCGGTTGAGCGCTTGCGTGCAGTGGCATGGCGACCTTAGGGCGCGTAGCGGGTGAGGCGGGTAGAGGTGGCATGCGCGGGGCGGGCAGGATGGAGTGCGCGAGCGTTGGATGCATGTGCCGCGCCAAGGGCAAAACCCTTTGTTGCCGGCTCGTTTTGCGGCGTTTGCCGCACGCTGCTTATAATGGCGCACGAACAAAGCGCTGGCGTTGCAGCCGGCTGGAGAGATGCGCCGCCAAGCGGTGCAGGTAATAAGGAGAGTGATCGCCTTGGCGATACGTCAGATCATCGACATCATCAAAGAGCGCTGCAACGGCTGCGGCCTGTGCGCAGAGGCCTGCCACGAGGGCGCTATCGGCATCGTGGACGGCAAGGCAACCCTGCTGCGCGACGACTACTGCGACGGTTTGGGCGACTGTCTGCCCGCCTGCCCCACCAATGCCATCCGCTTCATCCAGCGCGAGGCCGCCGATTACGACGAGGCTGCCGTCATCGCCGCCAAGGAGGCGCGTGAGCCTGCCAACAAGCCTGCTGCTCAATCAGCTGCTGCCCAGCCTCAAGCTCACGCCCATCACCATGGCGGCGGCTGCCCTGGTAGCGCGGCACGCACCTTTGCCCGCACAGAGCAACCCGTTGCCGCAAGCACTGCTGCAAGCTCTGCGCCTGCTGCAGATGCGCCGCTGGGCACCATCCCAGTTGCCGTTCCCAACGAGATCTCCACCTGGCCTATCCAGATCAAGCTCGTCAACCCCATGGCCGGCTACTTTAACGGCTGCGACCTGCTCGTCGCCGCAGATTGCACGGCGTTTGCCTATGGCAACTTCCATCACGACTTCATGCGCGGCAAGGTCTGCGTTATCGGCTGCCCCAAGCTGGACATGGTGGACTACACCGATAAGCTCACCAACATCCTGGCAGTCAACGACGTCAAGAGCGTGACGATGGCACGCATGGTCGTGCCTTGCTGCGGCGGCTTGGAGCAGGCGACGCGCGCTGCCGTTGCCTCTTGCGGCAAAGACGTGCCCCTGCGTGTGGTCACCTTTGACTTGGACGGTACCTACCTGGGCTAGGCGGCGCCATATAACGATTAACGTGCGCAGCGCGTGCAGCTTGCAGGGCATCAAGGCCGCAGGTTGCACGCGTTTCTTATTTGCGTGCGGGTCACAGGCGGGCGCAAAGCCGCCACCGTTATGTCATGCGCGCGTGGTATGTTGGGGCAACGCAACCCCAAAGACGGGAGAAACCCAACTATGGAGAACCTGGAGCGCATCGCGCTTCTCATAGATGCCGATAACACGCAGATCGGCAAGCTCGAGGCCATCATCAACGAGATCTCTACGCGTGGGCGCATCGTCGTGCGCCGCGCCTACGGCAACTGGCGCAAGGATTCTTTGCGCAAGTGGGAGGGAGAGCTCAAGCGCCTGGCCATCCGCGCGGTTCAGCAGTTTGACTACACCAAGGGCAAGAACGCGACCGACATGGCGCTTGTCATCGATACCATGGACCTCTTGATGAAGGACGCCTACGACTCCTTTGTCATCGTGGCAAGTGACAGCGACTACACGCCGCTTGCCATACGCCTGCAGGAAAGCGGCGCGATGGTCTTTGGCGTGGGCGAGAAGAAGACGCCCGAGGCGTTTCGCAACGCCTGCGACGAGTTCATCTACATAGAGAACCTAGACGTGGCATCAGACGATGACGCGGCCGATGCAGATGCGGGCAGCGCGGCCGGTGACAAACGCGCCGCGCGCAAAGAGCGCTTGGACGGCTTGAGTCAGATCCACTTCATGCTCAAGCAGGGTGCAGAGCGCTATGGCGATGACGACGGCTGGACCAACACGTCTGTGGTGACGCAGTGGATCAAGCGCGCCAAGCCCGATTTTGACACGCGTAACTTTGGTTATCGCAAGATGATCGAGCTTTTGGAGGATTTTCCCAAGAAGTACGAGGTACGCCGCGAGCATGCCGACCGCAACGGCGGCAGCGTCTACTATCGTCGTAGGTAGGTGCCCTTGACGCTAAAGAGTATCGACATCCACATAAACGGCATCGTGCAGGGCGTGGGCTTTAGGCCCTTTGTGGCGCGCTTGGCGCGCGAGCTAGGCGTTTGCGGCTGGGTGCTCAACTCCACGCACGGGGTGGATATCTGCGCACAGGGCAGCGCCGATATACTCGACTGCTTTGTGCGCCGCCTGGCAAGCGACGCCCCGCCTGCTGCTGTGATCGTCTCGCTTGAGGTGGTGGGGTCTGGCGAGCTGCCAGATGACGCCGCTGGTGAGCCTCGCGGCTTTGAGATTCGCGCCAGTGTGGCCGATACCAGCCGCAACACTTTGGTGAGCCCGGACATCGCCACTTGCCCGGAGTGTTTGGCAGAGCTCTTTGACCCTGCAAACCGCCGTTGGCACTACCCTTTTGTCAACTGCACTAACTGCGGCCCGCGCTTTACCATCATCAACGATCTGCCCTACGACCGCCCGCTTACGAGCATGGCACCCTTTGAGATGTGCCCGGACTGCGCGGCAGAATACGCCTGCGAGACAGACCGCCGCTACCATGCTCAACCCGATGCTTGCTTTGAGTGCGGGCCCATGCTGCGCGGCGGCGCCACACCTTTTGAACGTGTGGCGCATAACCTTGAGCAATCCGATGCCTTGATCGAGGAAGCCGCTTGCCGTCTCAAAGCGGGGGAGGTCTTGGGTGTCAAAGGCTTGGGTGGCTGGCATCTAGCATGCGATGCCACCAACGCCGCAGCTGTGCAAAAGCTGCGCGATCGCAAGCATCGCCCTACCAAGCCTTTGGCTGTGATGGTTGAAACCGCTGCAGATGCTGCGCGCTATTGCGAGGTTTCTTGCGAGGAGGAAGCCCTGCTGGAATCTGCCGCGCATCCCATCGTCTTGCTTATGCGCTCACGCGATGAGGATGCGGCGCATCTTGCCGCAAACGTGGCGGGCGATCTGCCCGAGATAGGTATCATGCTGCCCTCCACGCCGCTGCAGCATCTGCTTATTCGTGCTGTGGATATACCCTTGGTTATGACGAGTGCAAACAGGAGCGGAGAGCCTATCGTCGCAGATGACGGGCAGGTTGAATCTACCATAGGGGATATTTGCGACTGGTATCTGGGCAACAACCGCGACATCGTTGCGCGCTACGACGACTCGGTAGCGCGTGTGCTTGCCAGTGGCAGCACTCAGATGGTTCGCAGGGCGCGCGGCTATGCGCCCACGCCGCTGTTTATCGGCTGCGCGCAGGGTGCCGATGCAACGCGCGATGGCGTCGCGGCACCATCTGGCGACGGCTCTGCTCCTGCTGTTGCCGACGCTGCTGCAACTACTGCTACTGCTGGCTCTGCTGCACCCGTGATCTTTGCGGCAGGCCCGGAGCAGAAATCTACGCTGTGCTTTTTGTCCGATAGTCGCGCGTATGTCTCGCAGCATCTGGGGGATTTGGAGACAGCGGGCGCTTGGCAGGCTTGGGATGAGGCGCGCCAACGCTACGGGCGCCTCTTTGGGCTCGAGCCAACAGTGCTTGCCTGCGATATGCATCCGGAGTACCTGAGCTCTAAGTGGGCGCGTGCTGCTGCACAAGACAGCGGACTGCCGCTTTTTGAGGTGCAGCATCACCATGCGCATGTTGCCGCTGCCATGGGCGAGAATGCCATCGACGAGCCGGTTATCGGCATTGTGATGGATGGCACGGGCTACGGCACCGATGCCACGATCTGGGGCTGCGAGGTCATGACGGCCACGCGTGCGAGCTTTGAGCGCTGCTGGCATCTGCCTGCTTTTGCCTTGCCGGGCGGGGCTGCTGCCGTGCGCGACCCGCGTCGTGTGGCGCTCGCTCTGCTGCATGCTGCCGGCTTGCAAGATGATCCGCGCTTTGCCGCGTTCTTGGAGGCGTTGCCGGGTCGGGCTTTGCTAGAGCAGATGATCGCCAAGAACATTAACTGCCCCATGGCTTCGAGCGCTGGCCGTCTCTTTGACGGCATGGCTGCGCTTATGGGCCTGGTGGAGCAGGCGGGCTACGACGGAGAGGCGGCCTGCCTGCTTGAGGCCCGCGCCACACGTGAGCTTATGGCAGACGGTGCGGCGCTTGCTGCTTGCCGCAGCACGTTGCCGGCACCGCATATGGCCGACGATGCCGCGCTTTTGCGTTGGCTGCTTGTTGCAGATGACGACGCCCCGCCTACCGCATCGGGTCTGCATGCACGCCTTGCAGCGGTTATCATCGGTAAATGCCGCGAGGTCTCGCGCCAAAGCGGCATCACCAAGGTCGCTTTGGGCGGGGGCTGCATGGCCAACCGTCTTTTGCTGGGCCTGCTTGAGCAGGGCCTTGCCGATGCGGGCTTTGGCGTTTACAAAAACCGCGAGCTGCCGCCCAACGACGGCTGCATCGCTTACGGGCAGGCGGTTGTGGCCGCCGCCCGCTTGATGGAGGTATAGCAATGTGTCTGGCAATTCCCGCGCAGATCAAAAGCATCGACGCCAAGATGCGCATGGGCGATGTTGACATCTTGGGCGTATCGCGCACCGTTGCCCTTGATCTGGTGCCCAAGGCGCAGGTGGGCAGCTGGGTTTTGGTGCACGCTGGTTACGGCATCGAGGTCGTCGACGAGCAGTACGCCAAAGAGACGCTGGATTTGATCGCGGAGTTTCCCGGCCTCATAGCAGACGAGCATCCCGGCATGGGATACGCGGCGCAGGAGTAGCATCATGACATTGGATCTGTCGGGGTTTCGCGACCCCAAGCTGGGCCGCGAGCTTATCGCTTGCATCAACGAGCTTGCCCCTGCGGCGCTTGCCAACTGCGGCGGCGAGGTCAACCTCATGGAGGTCTGCGGCACGCATACTGTGACCATCGCCCGCAACGGCTTTAGGGACATCCTGCCTGCCGGCGTCAACCTCATCAGCGGGCCTGGCTGCCCTGTTTGCGTTACCGCCAACGTGGATATCGACACCGTCATCGCCATAAGCCGCATCCCCGGTGTCATCGTCACGACTTTTGGCGATATGACGCGCGTTCCTGGCTCCACTTCCAGCCTCAACAAAGAAAAGGCGGCCGGCGCCGATATCCGCATCGTCTACAGCCCGCTTGACGCCCTCAAGGTGGCGCAGGAAAACCCCGGCAACGAGGTCGTTTTCGTGGGTGTGGGCTTTGAGACCACCACGCCGCTCATCGCCGCAACCATCAAGCGTGCGAGCGATATGCAGCTGGGCAACTTTTCTGTCATCGCCATCCACAAGACCATGCCCAACACGCTGTCTGTCTTGGTCAACGACAGCCAGGTCAAGCTCAACGCCTTGATCTTGCCGGGGCATGTGTCCACCATCATCGGCATCGAGCCGTACCGCTTTTTGGCTGACGATTACGGCGTGCCCGGCGTTGTCACGGGTTTTGAGCCTGTGGACGTGCTGCAGGGCATCGCCATGCTGCTGCGCCAGCTTGCCAACGGCCGCGCAGAGATAGAGAACGGCTATACGCGCGGCGTGCGCGACGAGGGAAACCCTGCTGCCGTCGCGGCGATTAACGAGGTCTTCGAACCCTGCGATGCTACGTGGCGCGGCTTGGGGTTGATCGAGGCCTCAGGCTATGCGTTGCGGCAGGAGTATGCTGCCTTTGACGCGGTCCGCAAACTCAAGCCGCAGGTGGAGCCTACCATCGAGCTTAAGGGCTGCCGATGCGGGGATGTGCTGCGCGGTGTGATGACGCCCAAGGACTGTCCGCTGTTTAACACCGGTTGCAGCCCCGAGCATCCCGTAGGGCCGTGCATGGTTTCTAGCGAGGGCAGCTGCGCGGCGTTCTACAAGTACTTGCGCTAACGCTGCTGTGGTGTGTGGCGGCGGGTGCTTGCGGCGAGGTGCACACGATGGAGTGCTCGCAATGGGATGTGCGTTTTTCTGACGAGAGATTGCTTTTTCATGACTGCTAACGACAATCACACCAACGGCGACAATAACGCGACTGATGCTGCAAGGCATGCGGCGTTTGAGCAAGACCAAGCGACGCTTGTGGCTATCGGCAAGATCTACTGCAACGCCCACCATGGCACTGACGGGTGTTCTGAAGCTAGCGGACTGTGCCTCGAGTGCGCATCGGTTATCGAATATGCCCTTGCAAAGACGCAGCGCTGTCCCAACAACCACGAGGGCAACTGCAAAGACTGCCCCATTCATTGCTATAACGGCGCTATGCGCGATGCCGTGCGAGCGATGATGTCGTATGCGGCGCCAAGGATGCTATTGCGCCATCCCGTGATGACCGTGCGTTATCTGCGCAAGAAGAT
>CAVAPV010000047.1:0-19264 GCA_963590525.1 Agathobacter rectalis | reverse complement strand
TTTCGTTCCAGTGTGGGAACCAGGATGGCAGGCCCCGACCTGCTGCGCTCGCAAGCCAACTCTCCATTCGTAACCTTTACCGACTGCTCTTGGCATTATCAAAGTCGAGCGAAAGAAACGCCTCGGCCGATCTGCCGATTCGCGGAGTAGAAGGGAAAGAGGCCGCCATTTTTACAATCGTCACGCTACGAAGATGGGAATTAACCTCGCTGCCGCCCACAGTTAACGCTAGAGCTAACTTCCCATAAGATGGATTATCAGACTTTTCTCAGCATCAGGCGAACATAGGGGAGCAAGATCAATTGCGTCCCACCAGGCAAATAGCTACACACCTGAAGAGCCGAAACCAGTATCACCGCGATCTGTGCTGTCCAGCTCGTCCACAACAACAAGCTCGACCTTGGGCACCGCAAGAATAACCAGTTGAGCGATACGATCTCCCTTTTTGATGTCTACAGTCTCTTCAAGATCTGTATTGAGCGCAATCACACCGAGCTCGCCACGATATCCGCTGTCGATTAGACCAGGTGTATTGACAATGGTAAGACCCTTCTTCAAGGCCAACCCGCTTCTTGGCTGAACAAACCCAGCGTAACCCTGCGGAATCGCAACAGCAACGCCTGTTGGCACCAAAACCCTATGGCCAGGTTCGATTTGGATATCGACCCTAGAACGCAGGTCCAAACCGGCGTCTCCGGGCTTTGCATAAGAAGGCTTAAGGTCTGGCGAGTCGAGCAGCTTTACAGGCATCGCAATCTGTTGAGACATACGTTTTACCTCACAATTCTAAGGCGATGGAGATTTTGCACACAGCACCTGCCGGGCATCTAAAAAACATTTACGAGCTGTCCTAGTTGTTTAAATCCGCGTTTTCAAAACTCCCATCAAGCGCCTGACCTTGCTCATTGAACTTACCCAGCTCCGCATTAAACTCTGACAAATCCTTGAAGTCCTTATATACCGACGCAAAGCGAATGTAAGCGACGGCATCTATGTCCTTGAGATGAAAGAGCACCTGATCTCCAAGCACATGAGACGCAACGTCGCTTTTATGCTTGTCTCTAAGCTCATGCTCAACCTCTGCAACAAGCTTCTCGAGCTCTGCGACAGGAATATTTCTCTTAACGGTGGCGGTAAACAAGCTTCTCAGAAGTTTTTGGGAGTCAAACGGCTCAATTGTGCCGTCCTTTTTCTGAATCATCAAAGGAGACTCCTCGCGCCTCTCATATGTGGTGAAGCGGGCCCCACAAGCCAGGCATTCTCTCCTGCGACGAATGCTTGACCCATCTTCTGATGAGCGCGAGTCAACAACCTTGGAATCCGTGTGCGAACATTTTGGGCAAAGCATGCGGCCTCCGTCTTAAGAGCTGCGGTAACAAAGCAAACACCGTTTTAGTCTAGCAAAACGAAGTGCTGGTCAAGCTCTTAGCGCATCACATAAAGGCAGGTGCCAAGATCCCAAGAAACATAAACGCGATAGGGATCCCGGCAGCAAGAAAACACCTGAACTTCTCGGATGATGTCTTAGGGGATACCGCTGCAAGGTCATACGGCTCGTAAGCGCGCTCGGCGCCAAAGAGGGCGTTGACAACCAAATGCCTTGAAGAACAGCGTCCCTGTCTTGTCTTGGCAAACTGGACAACCTTGGGATGCAGATCATTTTGTATGTTGCAGGACTCAAGAGCACAGGTGCCGTATGTCTGATACGTGTTTGCCATTTCTTATCCCTCCATCGTAAGCAGTGATGCATCCGTTATACGAAGCAGCTCTGACGCAAAAACAAGCAGGAACAACTGTTCGATGTCTCTATAATACGCGAACACGCGTTCGTTGCAAGTAAATTACGAACATTTGTTTGAAAATTTTTCATTTTTGGCGTACAATCGTTCATGTGAATCAAGGTGAAAGGAGTCTCGAATGGCATATGAAGATCTCAACTCAAGGCAAAAGCAGATCCTCGATTACATTCGCGTCTGTATAGAAGAACGACACCTACCGCCAAGCGTGAGAGAGATTGGAGAAGACGTCGGTCTATCCTCCCCTTCTTCTGTCCACATGCATCTCAAGGTCCTAGAAGAAAAGGGCTATATCGTCCGCAAGGGCTCCAAATCAAGGTCTATGAGCATCACAGAAAAGGGAGAGCCAAATAAAAAAGACACTGCGCAAGCGGCAGACAGGGATTTTGCAACCTTGCCGCTTGTAGGACGCGTTGCAGCCGGTTCCCCCATACTTGCAGAGCAAAACATCGAAGAGCAGATAAAGCTCCCAATCGCTCTTATAGGAGACCAGAACTCCTTCTTATTGACGGTAAAAGGCAACTCGATGATCGATGTGGGCATCTTTGACGGCGACATCGTCATCGTCAGGGAGACCTCGCAGGCGCATAACGGCGATATCGTTGTCGCACTTATAGATGACGGCGCAACGGTCAAAACGTTTTACCAAGAAAAGGACTGCATCAGGCTGCAGCCGCAAAACCCCGCACTCGAGCCCATCTACACGCGCGATGCAAAGATCTTGGGCGTTGTGACAGGCCTGTTTAGAAGCATCTAATCAAAACAGCGGGAGGTACGCCTCCCGCTGTCCTTCAAGAAAATAGAAAGGCGCAAAGTCTCTATCGGCTATTGTGTCCAGGCAAGGTCTCTGTTGGTTTCTGTGGCCAGATCGATTGGGTTGATAAAGATGTCAGCCAACCTAACCAAAGAGACGACCGAGCTAAGGCGAATCATCTTTTACAAAGAGCATATACCCTCAAGCAAAGTTTCCTGTTTGAAGGTACGCTACACGCCTTGGCAGTCAAACGAAGGGATAAAAGACTCGCTTGCAGCAGCACCCTCTTGGCAAAAAGAATGTTCCAACCCCAAGCTCAAAGCATAGTCGACGAGGCAATCGTATTCATCAGCGCAAACGGTCTGGTCTAATTCTGGATACTTAGAGCCAATACCAGGCATGGGTGTGTACTGGCTCATCAAGCTCACTACGATGTCTTGGGCATAAGGCTTTGAAGCTAGAAGCTCCATAACCTCTAGGGAGTCATCAAGGCAATTGGGCAGCAGGAGATGCCTGACCACTACTCCCCTTTTGGCAAGACCGCTTTGCTCGTCTTCTTGATAAGGGCCTACTTGAGCAAACATCGCGTCTAGAGCCCGGCTCGCAACATCAGGGTAATCCGGAGCATTAGAGTAACGCAGGGCAAGCTCGCTGTTGGCATACTTGAAATCGGTAAGGTAGATATCGACAAGACCGCTCATTGCCTCTAAAGACTGGATGCCTTCATAACCAGAGCAATTGTAGACAACGGGGATTTTCAAGCCCTTTGATTTGGCAGATCTAAGAGCATCGGCAATCTGGAGCGCAAAGTGCGTTGGTGTCACAAGATTGATGTTGTGAGCACCCCTTTCCTGCTGCTCCAAGAAGATTTGAGACAAGCGCTTGACGCTTATCTCTTTACCGACTGTTCCATTTGCGATTGGCTGGTTTTGGCAGTAAACGCAATGCAGGGGGCATCCAGAGAAGAAAACCGTACCGCTCCCATTGTTACCGCTTATAGGAGGCTCTTCCCAAGCATGAAGAGACGCACGGGCTACCTTCAACCGTGCGCTTTGAAGGCAGTAGCCAACCGCTCCCGCAAGCCGATCGGCCTTGCAGGAGCGGGGGCACAACTCGCAACTATGAAGATCTGCAGAGCTAATATTTAACCCTCCAGCTTTGCGGTTACGATCTGGCTGATGACCTTGGGGTTGCCACCGCCGGCTGCTTTCATCATCTGGCCCATGAAGAAACCTTGCAGGCCCTTCTTACCTGCTCGGTAAGCTTCCACCTTATCCATGTTGGCAGCCATGAGCTCATCCATCGCAGCTTCGATGGCAGAGGTGTCGGTGCTTTGCTTCATACCATGGCTGTCAACGTATTCATCGACGTCTACGCCCTGTTCGAGCACGGCAGCAAGAACCTCTTTGCCAGCCTTGGAGCTGATGGTGTCATTTGCAAGCAAACAGGCAAGCTTTGCCACAGCGGCAGGTGTCGCCTTGGTCTGCTCGATGGCAACGGAATTCTCGTTCCTGTATGCGCTGATGTCATTGAGGATGAGATTAGCGAGCTTCTTTGACTGCGCCTCATCAAATCCGTCTGCCGCCTGCTCAAAGAACGCGGAGAACTCGATGTCGCCAGCAATATCAGCTGCATCTGCCTTGGGAAGCCCCCAGGTCTCGATATAACGGTCGCGTTTTGCATCGGGCAGCTCGGGGAGCTTTGCCCTCACAGAGTCGATCCACTCGTCGCTTAGATCGTAAGGAGCAAGGTCGGGGTCGGGGAACATGCGATAGTCGTCTGCCGTCTCCTTGACGCGCATGACGATGGTTCGCTTGGCACCGGGCTCCCAGTGACGCGTCTCTTGACGAATCACTCCCCCGCTCTCCAAAACCTCTGCCTGACGGCGAATCTCGTATGCAAGGCCGTCATGAAGGTTCTTGAAAGAGTTCATGTTCTTGAGCTCTGTCTTGACGCCAAAGGTCGTCTCTCCCCTACGGCGCAGCGACACATTGCCATCGCAACGCATGGAGCCTTCCTCCATAGAGCAGTCAGAGATGCCGATAGCCAAGTAGATCTGGCGCAGCTTCTGCATGAAAAGACGGGCTTCTTCGGGCGTTCGCAGCTCGGGCTCGGTAACAAGCTCGATCAAAGGCGTTCCGGCACGGTTGTAGTCAACCAAGGAGTTTGTAGCGCCGTCGATCCTGCCTTCGGCGCCACCAACATGAACCATCTTGCCGGCGTCTTCTTCCATATGGATACGCGTGATGCCAATGCGCGCAACATAGGAGCCGTCTTCGTTCTTATCAACATCGATGCGTTCTTTTGCGGCGTTTCCCGAGACTTCCAAATCCAGATGGCCACGCATGCAAAAAGCCTTAGGCCCTTGCGTGGTCTGGAAGTTCTTGGCCATATCAGGGTAGAAGTAACCCTTGCGATAGAACATCGTGCGCTTCTCGATATCGCAGTTGGTTGCAAGGCCAGCTAGCACGATGCTCTCGATAGCAGCCTTGTTGGGAACAGGCAAAGCTCCTGGAAGCCCAAGGCAAACAGGGCAGGTATGGGTGTTGGGATCTGCGCCAAACTCAATAGGGCATGAGCAGAACATCTTTGTGTTGAGAGTGGTGAGCTCGGCATGGATCTCCAAGCCGATGACAGCCTCCCAGTCCTGGAGGACCTCTTCAAGCTCTTTCATTAGTTGGCTCCTCCCTTAAAAGGCGCGACCTTACCAGCCATGCCACAGCAGCTCTCGAGCGCAGACCCAACGCGCAAGATGATCTCGTCCCTAAACTGGGGGCCGATGATCTGCAAGCCGACGGGCATACCGGTTTGGGCACCAAAACCAACCGGAAGACTCATACCGCCGTTGCCTGCGATATTGAGGCTGATGGTAAAGATATCGGACAGATACATGCTTGCCGGGTCGTTCATCTCGCCGGACTTGTAGGCAACCTTAGGAGCCGTGGGCATGATGATGGCATCGACCTTGTTAAACGCGCGCACATAGTCTTGCGTGATAAGCGTGCGCACCTGCTGCGCAGGATAGTAGTACTTATCGTAAACGCCGCTCGCAAGCAGATGGCCACCCAGCATGATGCGGCGCTTGGCCTCAGGACCAAAACCCTCCGCACGAGAGGACTCGTAGCGTTGCGCGAGGTCTTTGCCGGCGCCAACATGACCGTAGCGGACAGAGTCAAAGCGCGAGAGGTTGGAAAACGCCTCGCACGGAGCGATGACGTAGTATGCGCTGATAGCAGCCTGAGCATGGGGCAGCTCGACATCGACGATCTGAGCACCAAGACCCTCAAGCTGCTTGCAAGCATTGGCATAAGCGTCTTTGACCTCTTGAGACAGACCCTCCATCTCCATGAAGGCGTCAACAACGCCGATCTTCATACCGCTCACACCCATGTTGAGGCAGGCAGTGAAATCGACATCGCAAGGCTGGCTCGTGCAATCATGCGGATCATGACCCGAGATGGCGTTGAGCACGTAGGCGGCATCTGCAACCGTACGGGCAAAGGGACCCACTTGGTCAAGCGAGGAGCCAAAAGCGACGACACCGTAGCGGCTGACAACGCCGTACGTGGGTTTGAGGCCTACAACACCGCAAAAGCTTGCCGGCTGGCGGATTGATCCACCGGTATCCGAGCCCAAAGACACCGGCACCATGCCGGCTGCAACGGCAGCAGCAGAGCCGCCAGAAGAGCCGCCGGGCACGCGGTCGGTGTCCCAAGGGTTGTTGGTCTTTCCAAAGTAAGAGCTCTCCGTTGTGGAACCAAAAGCGAACTCGTCCATGTTCGTCTTGCCGACGGGCACGGCACCAGCTGAAACGGCGTTTGCCACACAGGTGGCGTCGTAGGGGCTCACATAGTCCTCAAGCGTCTTGGAGGCGCAGGTCGTATGCGTACCCACCTGGTTCATGTTGTCTTTGAACGCGCAGGGGACACCGGCCAATATACCCAGCTTCTCCCCTCCTGCAACAGCCTCGTCGACAAGACGCGCCTGTTTAAGGGCAAGATCGGGAGTAACCTCCAAAAACGCATGGATAGCATCATCTTTAGCGTTGATGGCATCCAAGCTGGCCTGAGCGATCTCTACAGCAGAGAACTCCTTGGAAACGAGGCCATCGTGTATGTCTTTGACACCAAGCTCTTCAAAAGACCTCATTAGCGATCCCCCTCCCCACCAAGAATCGACGGAATCTCAAAGCAGCCGTCCTTGACAGAAGAGCTGTTGGACAAGGCAACTTCTCGCGGGAATGGCTTGCCCACGACATCTTCGCGCATGACGTTGGAGAGGTCTCCGATAGGGTGAAACGTCGGTTCCACACCTTCGAGGTCGTACTGGGTGATGGGGGCAAGCGTTTCCATGATGCTGTTGAGGTCGTCGGTCATCGCCGCAACCTCGTCGTCGGACAAGCCGATACGGACGTACTCCGCGATATCGCGGACGTCCTTTTGAGTTAGAGCCATTTATTATTCCTCGATCCTGATAAGGGTTCCGATGTGATCGCAGACAGGAGATGCCTCGATCTCTGCAAGCGCCTGCTGGATATCGGACTCCTTGACCTTGTGAGTGACAAACGTCATCTCGCTTATCTCTTTGCTGACGGGAGTCTGGTTGAGCGTCTTGATCGAAATCGCGTGCTTGTCAAAGATGTCGGACACGGCATGGAGCGTACCATGGACGTCTTTGACCTCGATGCGGATGTAATAGCGGCTCTCCAAATCCTCGATGGGCATGTAGGGCATCTTGTAGATGCACGTGCAGGCAAAGCCAACGGGGCTTCCCTCGGCGATGCAGCGGGCAGCATCGATGATGTTGCCCATGACAGCAGAGGCAGTAGCGCCCTCGCCGGCACCTTGGCCAAAGAACATAACGTCGCCGATAGGCTCGCCTTCGATATAGACAGCGTTGTAAACACCGTTGACAGAGGCCATGGGGTGGCTAGAAGGAAGCATCGCGGGGTGCACGCGCACATCGATGCCCTTGTCGGTCCTGCGGCCGATAGCCAAGAGCTTGATGACGTAACCCATATGGCGCGCTCGGTCAAAGTCAACGGGGCTGATGGAGCTTATGCCGTTGGTGTAGACGTCATGGACGTTGACGCGCGAATTGAAGACCATGGAGCTGAGCAAGGCGATCTTTGCAGCCGCATCGTGGCCCTCGACGTCTGCTGTCGGGTCGGCTTCGGCATAACCCAGACGCTGAGCATCGGCCAAGACGTCTGCATACTCGATGCCTTCTTCGTCCATGCGCGTCAGCATGTAGTTGGTGGTGCCGTTGAGGATTCCCATGACAGAGTCGATGCGATTGCCAACCAAGCTGCGCTTGAGGGGATCCACAACAGGAATGCCGCCGCCGACGGCAGCCTCAAAGGAGACGCTGCCCTTGCCACTATCTGCCAGATGGAAAATCTCCTCGCCGTACTCTGCAAGAAGCGCTTTGTTGGCCGTAACGACGTTCTTGCCAGCCTCAAGCGCTGCGCGGACGACATCGCCTGCAAAACCGGCGCCGCCCACAAGCTCGACCGCGAGGTCGATCTCTGGGTCGTTGATGATATCCATATAGTCGTCAACGATGCGCTCTTGAGGCACACCAAGGGCCGTTATCTTGGATTTGGTCCTGGAGCAAACCTTGGACAGCTCGATCTCCGGCCCAAAGCGATCTTGATAGTTGCTTCCCTCTTTGAAAAGAAGCTTGACGACACCGCCGCCAACCGTGCCGCAGCCTATGAGGCCAATCTTGACTTTGCGCATCATGCCTCCTGTAAAACTCGCTTATCCATAACAAAACTCATCAGCGCACGATACCGGCGCAGAAAAACTAGCAGAGGTCGCGGGCAAGAAGGTCTGCGTAGGTCTCGCGGCGCACGACCATGCGAGCCTTGCCGTTGGCGACCATGACGATTCCCGGACGCACTTGCTTGTTGTAGTTGCTTGCCATCTCGTTGCAGTATGCGCCCGTACCCAAAACGCAAACATGCTGGCCAGCCTCGCATGACTGCAGGCTGCGGTTGCGCACAACGACATCGCCGCTCTCGCAATGCTTGCCCACGACGTCGCAGACCATGTCCCTGGGTTCGCAGGCACGCTCGACGACAAAAGCCTCGTAGGCAGAGTCGTAAAGCGCAGTGCGGATGTTGTCGGTCATTCCGCCGTCTACGGCAACATAGGTGATGCCGCCGTTTTCTTTGACAGAGCCGATCGTGTAGAGGGTCACACCCGCGTTGGCCGAGATGGAACGGCCCGGCTCGGTATAGATATGAGGCAAGGGGTAGTCAAACTCTGCTGCGCACTCTTTAACGGCATCGCAGGCGACCTGCGCAAACTCTGCAATAGAAGAGGGCCTGTCTCCATTGAGGTACGGGATGCCCAAACCGCCACCCAAATCGAGGATGCTTGCGGTATAGCCAAGCTCCTTGCGCATATCGTCCATGAACTCGAACATCACCCGGATGGCAACCGGCCAGCAGCTCAGATCGAAGATCTGCGAGCCGATATGCATGTGATAGCCAGCCATATCCAAATGAGTATGCTGCAAGGCGTATTTAGTAGCAGCCTTTGCCGCGCCGTTTTTGATGTTGAAGCCAAACTTGGAGTCCTCGTTGGCAGTCATGATGTAGTCGAGGGTGTCTGCCTCGACGCCAGGGCAGATGCGCAAGATAACCTTTTGCTTGATGTCCTTGTCGCGGGCAACAAGGTTGATGCGCTCGAGCTCTTCGTGCGTGTCGACCACAAAGCAAGCGACTCCGGCCTCGATGGCCTCCTCGATCTCCAAGGGGGTCTTGTTGTTGCCCTGGACAAAGACTTTGTCCATGGGAAACCCTGCCGCCTTGGCTATGGCAAGCTCGCCACCGCTGGCAACGTCGATTCCAACGCCCTCTTGAGCAACGATCTTATCCATGGCCACGCAACAAAAGCTCTTGGCGGCATAGATGATGTCGCTTTTCTCGTAGCGGCTGCGAAACTCCTTGACGTAAGAAGACAGCTGCTTGCGCAAGGTAGCCTCGTCGTAGACGTACAGCGCCGTGCCAAACTCGTCGATGATGTCGGTCAAAGCCACACCGCCGATGCTCACCGCGCCGCCTTCAATCTGAGTGGTAACGGGAGCGACGTTGAGCAAGTCGTTAACAGTGAGATTGTCTGCTGCTACAGCAGCGCGCTCGTAATGTGACATAGCCTAAAGGGTCCTTTCTTGTATTACATACGCTCTGGCGCGCAAACGCCGAGCAAGCCCAATGCGTTTTCGAGAACGAGGCGGCATGCGTCGCAAACATACAGGCGCGACTTGGTAAGCTCCTCGTCATCGGTAAGAACATGGCAGCGCGTATAGAACTGATGAAAGCTCGCGGCAAGCTCTTGCGCGTAATGCGTCAAGCGGAACGGGGCAAGATCGCGAGCGCAGCTCTCCACAAGCCCGCCAAACTCATCGATCTTTCGCGCCAAGTTAAGCTCTGCCTCGTCTGCAAGAAGCGTCAGATCGCAGGTGTCGCCGATAAGCGATGCTGCGGCATCAGCGGCCTTAATGTCGTCTTGACCAGCGGCTTTGCGCAGGATAGAGCAGATGCGCGCATGAGCGTACTGCACGTAATACACAGGATTTGACGAATCTTGCTTTTTTGCCTCGGCGATGTCGAAGTCGATAGCCTGATCTGTGGAACGTGACAACATGAGATAACGCGTCGCATCGGGACCGACCTCGGCGATGAGCTCCTCGAAGGTAACCATCTCGCCGGTGCGCTTAGACATCCTCACGGCTTCGCCGTCTCTAAAGAGGTTGACCATCTGCCCGATAACAACCTCGGGTTGGCCGGGGTGGCCAAAGACATGGCCAACGGATTGGATGCGCTTGATATAGCCATGGTGGTCTGCGCCCAAAAGGTCGATGCAACGCGCATGGCCGCGATCGAGCTTGTTTTTGTGATAGGCGATATCGGGGGCAAAATAGGTATAAGAGCCATCGGCCTTGATAAGCACGCGGTCTTTATCGTCGCCAAAATCTGTAGTCCTAAACCAAGTTGCGCCCTCGTTTTCGTAGATATAACCCAAGGAGTCAAGCTCGTCGATGGTCTTGGAGATGATTGATGCGCCGTTGGCATCCTTCTCATGCAGCGTGCGCTCTGAGAACCACACGTCAAACTCGAGGCCAAAATCCTTAAGCACCTCTTTGTTGTGGGTCAAAACCGCATCGTAGGCCATGTCCATGAAAGCGGCCTCGCGCTCTTGAGCAGACGCGCTAACCCACTTGTCGCCTTCTGCTTCCAAGATCTTGGATGCGATGTCGATAACATACGCACCGGCATAGCAGTTTTCCGGGAGCTGGGCGCGATAGTGCTCTGCGTTGGCGATGATATGCGCATAGGCCTCATGGATAGTCTTGCCTTGGCTTACGAGCTCGGCAACCTGGAGATAGCGGCAAGACACAGACGCTGCAAAGACATTCATCTGATTGCCGGCATCGTTGATATAGAACTCACGCGTGACATCAAAGCCGGCAAAGGAGAGCACGCGGCACAACGCATCGCCCGTTGCAGCCCAGCGCCCATGTCCAAGGTGCATGGGGCCAGTTGGGTTTGCAGAGACGAACTCGACGTCGATCTTGGTGCCGTTGCCATAGCTGCTTTGTCCATAGCAAGCGCCCTGATTGCGCACCGTGGCAAAGATGCCCTGCAAGGCGGCGTCAGAGAGACGCAAGTTGATGAAACCCGGGCCGGCGACTTCGACGGATTTGAGAAGCTCGCTGCCTTCGAGTTTTGCAGCGATAATCTCAGCTATAGCTTTAGGAGCCATATGTGCCTGCTTGGCGCAACGCATGGCAACAGTTGTAGCCCAATCTCCATTGGAGCGGTCGCGCGGTCGCTCCAAGCCGGGATCAGGAATCTCGCTCAAGGGAAGCTCGCCTGCTGCAACAGCATCCTCCAAAGCCTTGACAACTATCTGCTCAACCTGCTTGCGCACCGTAAATGCTCCTTTACTCAGACAAGCCCAAAGATACGAAATTACATTCTATACGAGCCTTGCCACAGGTTAGTAGAGATTGCCGCAGGTCAAGTTAGACGGAGGTTAAATACAGGCCGCGGGCAAAACAAAACGCGCCTACCTCTTGCAGCAAGCGCGTTTTAAGAACAGGCGATATGCAAAAGCTAGTCGATGCGACCGATGAGATCGTTTTGCTGCAGGTACTCGATAACGGGCGGCAAAACAGTCGATTTGACCTGAGCGCCGGAAAACTCCCATCTGGAGAACACGACGAGAGTGGCCTCGACACCGGCAGCACCCACGCCAGCCTCGACAAGAAGAGAGGGCTTGGACTCGTAGCGCATATCTGCAGCATCGAGCGCTTTATCTGCAAGATCGCAGACAACCTTCTCTACACTGGCGAGCTCTATGTTGCGCGACATGGTCAAAACGAGCGGCACACGATAGAACTCGGGCATACGTGTGACCGTAGAGGAGTTGATAACGCTGTTGGGCACGAGATGGGTCTGGGCGATGTCGTCTTCGATCGTGGTGTAGCGCAAGTTGATGTCTTTAACCACGCCCTCGATTCCGCCCAGCTTGATCCAGTCGCCGATGCCAAACTCCTTGTTGAAGGTGATCTGCGCACCGCCGAGCACGTTTTTAACCGTGTCCTGCAAGCCCAATGACAAAGCCAAGCCGCCAACGCCCAACGCACCGACAACAACGGAGAGGTCGATATTGAAGCAGTTCTTGCACAGCATGTAGGCACCAACAGCCCATACGGCAATACGAACGCCCCACACGAGGATCGATGCGGCTTTGTCGCCGTCGCTGCCGATGTGATAAGCCCTGCAAACGGCTTTGACGGCAAGCTCTGCCACCAAGAAGGTGACGAGCAAGATAACTGCGGCGGATATGATGACGCTTGCATAACCGCCGCTCAAAAACGCGGTCGATGATTCGATCGAGTCTTCTATCTGCTCCATTTACTTTACGCTCTTCTTATCTGCAGGAGAGATATAGACGTCGCCCTCGTTGATAACGCGCTCGAAGGCATCGCGCAGCTCCTCGTCAGAAACCTGGCCCATGAAGTCGGTGAGAATGAGATGCTCGCCCTCGCCCATCTGGGTATCGGTTGCGGTCTTGGAGATCTCTTTGAGGACCTTTGCGTCATCGCGAATCTCTTCTTGGATGGTCTCTGTGTCGTCGAGCTTTTGGCCGCGCTTGAGATCGCGCGCGAGGATGACCTTGAGATAGGACACGCCCACGATGCCAGAGACAATGGACGCACACAAGATAGCAGCCTTGGCCATCATCGTGACCTCGTCGCTACCGGCACCAAAGAAGGACAGATTGGCAACGTAGATGGACATCGTGAAACCGATGCCGCCCAGCATGCCGGCTCCAAGCATGTGCCTCCAAGCGCAGTTGGTGGGCATGGGCAGCTTGAGAGCGTTGACAGAGATGAAGCTCGCCAAGAAGATGCCGATGGGCTTGCCGATAAACAGGCCAAAGAAAACGCCCAAGACAACCGGGTCGACAACGATAGCTGCAAGGTCCACGCCTGCCAGACGCACACCGGCGTTGCAGAAGGCAAAGACAGGCAAGATGAAGTAGTTAGACCAAGGAGAGATCTTGCGCTCCAAGCGTGACAGGGTGGGTTCTACGCGACGAGAGATCTCATGGATCATATAGACGCGGTCGGTGTATTCGCTTTGAGCGAGCATGGGCTCGCCGGGAATATAGCGGTCGCGGGCCTCGAGCACCTTGGCGATAGTCCACTTGCCAAAGACGCGGGGGTTGACCTCGGCCTTGGTGGGAATGGTGAAGGCCAAGATAACGCCTGCGATAGTGCATTCGATGCCGGAGAAGAAGACAAAGAACCACAAGACGATGCCCAAGAAGATGTAGGGCTTAGTGGAGTAGACGCCCATCTTGTTGCAGGCCATGAGCACGCAGACGACAAGACCGGACATGATGATCCAAAACGGATCAGGGGATTGGCCGTAAAACAGAGCGATGACGACGATCGCCATGATGTCGTCTGCAATGGCAAGCGTCTTCAAAAAGACGCTCAGACCCTTGGGGATGCCCTTGCCCACCAAAGTCAAAACGCCGATGGCAAAAGCGATATCGGTTGCCATGGGGATGCCAAAGCCCTTGGCATGCTCTCCGCCAAAGTTGAAGATGGAGTAGATGATGATGGGGACCATGACGCCGCCGCAAGCCGCGATGATGGGAAGCAGCGCCGCCTTGATGTCTTTGAGCTCGCCTACAAAGAGCTCGTATTTGATCTCCATGCCAACGACCAAGAAGAACAAGGTCATCAAGACATCGTTGACCCATTCCTCGATCGTGAAGCCGATGAAGAAGTCGTTGAAGCCAAAGCCGTCTACCGTAAGACCCAGTTTGAAGTTGAGAAAGGCCTCGTAATGCTCGAAGGCAGGGGTGTTTGCCAAGATGATAGCCACGACAGCGGCAATGACCATGATGATGGAGCCGAGCGTCTCGACAGAGCTCAAACGGTCAAACAAGCTGCGGCGGCGAGCATCGCGCTCGGCTTGCGCGTAGATCAGGTTGTTGTTGTTAGCGAAACTCATGCTTTTAAACCCCTAGGTAGTAAAGCAGCCCGGCGCTAAGCGTCAAGGCTGCATCAAAACTAATTAACCGGCGTAATCGGCCAAGACAGCGGCGACCTGCTTCTTGCGCGACAGCACGCCGGGCATCCACACGGAGCCATCGGCAAAGCTGATGTTGAACCCACCCTCGATGAAGGCGACATCACCTGCAGCGACGAACTCGGAACCCTCGACGATGATATCGGTCAAAAGCATGAGAGCGGCGTCGTAGGAACCCTCTTCTTGGATCTTTTTGACCTGAGAGGCGATCTGGGGGATCCTGTCGCGCATACCGGCAAGGTCCACGGTCTCGTACTGGGCAACCCAGACCTTGCGGCCGGCAAAGTTGAACTCCTTGGAGTCGCGGCTGCAGATCTCCTCTACCGTGACGTCCTCATCGCCACCACGGGACTTGAAGATCTTCATGCCAAACTCGACGGGGTCAACACCCAGCTGAGCGGCAAGGCGCTCGATGCGCTCGACATCGTAGCTGGTGCAAGTGGGAGACTTCATGATCACGGTATCGGTGAGCATGGCAGAAAGCAGGCAGGCCGCGATGTCGTCTTGGATCTCTATGCCGCACAGATCGTAGACCCAGGTGATGATAGAGGTCGTAGAGCCAACCGGCATGTTGAGAAATTCGATGGGAGCGGCGGTTTGCATATCTGCGATGCGGTGGTGGTCAACCACGCCCACAACCTCGGCTTTATCCAGCCCGTCAACAGCCTGGCCAAGCTCGTTGTGGTCAACCAGGTAAACCTTATCGCCCTCTTGAACGGACTCGATAGCTGCGACGCCATCGGTGATGCCGTACTCGTCGAAGATCATCTGGGACTCTGCAGGAAGCGGGCCCAATCGGACGGGAAGGTACTCGTTATCCGGGTCCATCATGTTCTTGAGGTTTGCCCATGTGTAAGCGGCCATGATGGAGTCGTTGTCCGGGTTCTTGTGACCCACGACATAAATCTGCGACATGTTTGATCCTCCTGATATTCAATAAAACTCGCCGATTATAACCAAGTCGCGCAAAAAGCTTCTTGACACCAAGTCAACGCAGATGCATACGGCACTATTGCGCAGGCCAAACGACATATGCTGCGCCTAGTTCACCTTGACGATAGGCGCGTAACCTTTGAGAAGCTTTTTGGTCTGACCGGATTTTGCAAAGTAGATGGAAAGCTTGTCGCCCTCTATGGCAACCACCTGGCCGATGCCAAAGGTCTTGTGGTCAACGGTGTCCCCCACGGCAAAGACAACATCGGATGCCGCGGCGTCAGACGAACCCTTGGCAAAACGCGAGCTGACAGCGCTGCGCGAGGTTTGCTTGTCTTGAGAAGAAGCCGAGCCCTTGCCGTAGACGCGACCGCCGTACATGTCTTGACCGCGTCCGCTTCCATAGGTGCTGTGACGGTCTCCGCGCTTTTCCCAACCGGTACCGGTGATGCCACGACTGCCGATGCCATCTGCATCCAAGAGCTCCTTTGGAATCTCGTTGACAAAGCGGCTTCGGGGATTTGCCTGCGGCTGGCCAAAAAGGCGGCGTGTCTGGGCGTGAGTAAGATAGAGCTTCTTTCTGGCGCGAGTGATGGCAACGTATGCCAGACGGCGTTCCTCTTCTACACCGTGTTCTTGGACGGAGTTGCTGTGAGGGAAGATGCTCTCTTCCATGCCTGCGACAAAGACCACGTCAAACTCGAGGCCCTTTGCACTGTGCACAGTCATGAGGGTGACCATCTCTGTAGAGTCTTGCACCGCATCAAGATCGCTGCGCAAAGACAGCCATTCCATGAAGTCTGCAAGCGTAGGCTCACGCGCATCAAGCTGCTGCCCTTGCTCTAAGACTTGCACCGCATCCTGCCCAAGCTCGTCTTCTACGATGACGGGATGCGTCTCGACGTATTCTTGAACGACGCTTAAAAACTCCTTTATGTTCTCTATACGAGTATCCGCCTCCTCTGTGCGTTGGGCCGCAAGAGCGGCAACGAGGCCGGTGCTCTCTATGATCATATCGACCACGCGGTCAAGCTCGCCAGAATAGCGGCGGCACTGGTCGATAACAGCCAAAAAAGACTCAAGCGATCTGCGCGTGTTGGCACGGCAGGCAGGATCTGCCGCCTCTGAGCGACAGGCCTCCAAAAAGGAGATGTCGCGGATGTTTGCCGTATGCTGGATGCGCTCCACGGTTGTCTTGCCGATGCCGCGGCGCGGCGTGTTGATAACGCGCATAGCAGAGATGTCGTCTGACGGGTTTACCACGAGCTTGAGATAGGCCATGCAGTCGCGAATCTCCATGCGATCGAAAAACCTCGTACCGCCAACGATCTGATACGGGACACCGGCGCGCAAGAACATATCCTCGAGCGTACGGGACTGAGCGTTGGTTCTGTAAAAGAGCGCCATGTCGTTGTAGCTCGTGCCCTTGTCGTGAAGCTTTTCTATCTGGCCGGCAATCCAACGTCCCTCGTCGCGCTCATCTGCGGCAAGATAAAGGCGGATCTTATCGCCATCCGGGCTGTCGGTAAACAAGCGCTTTAACTTGCGAGACGAGTTGTTGGCGATAACTGCATTGGCTGCAGCCAAGATATTGCCGCTAGAACGGTAGTTTTGCTCGAGCTTGACGGTCTTGGCGTCGGGCCAATCGCGCTCGAAATCCAAGATGTTGCGGATATCTGCACCGCGCCAGCTATAGATGCTTTGATCGTCGTCGCCTACGACCATGAGGTTGCCGGACACCTTGGCGAGCATCTTGGTGATGGCATACTGGGCGCCGTTGGTGTCTTGATACTCATCGACCAAGATATAGCGAAACCTCGAGCCGTAAGCGTTTACGATATCCGGGTTGTCTTTGAACAGCAGATAGACGTTAAGGAGCAAATCGTCGAAATCCATGGCATTGGCACGTTTGAGACGTTGCTGCATGGTTTTGTAGACGGTAGCCACCACCTTTGAAAAGGGATCGTTTTGCGGCATATCTGCCGGAAGCTTGAGGTCGTTTTTTGCGGCAGAGATGCGGCTGCGTACCGCTGCGTCTGGATAGCGCTTGGTGTCAAAACCATGCTCGGCCATGATGTCTTTGACGAGACGCTTTGAATCATCTGCATCGTAGATCGTGAAGTCCTTGGTGTAACCCAAGCGAGGAGCATCCGTCCTGAGCATGCGCACGCACATGCTGTGAAACGTGTTGATCCACATACCCCTCACGCCCTGGGGCATAAGCTTGGCAAGACGCTCCCGCATCTCTTTGGCCGCTTTGTTGGTAAAGGTCACAGCCAAGATCTCCCAGGGCATCACGCCAAGATCGCACACGAGGTGCGCGATACGGTAAGTGAGCACGCGCGTCTTGCCGCTACCGGCACCAGCCAAAACGAGCAAGGGGCCTTGCGTGGTGACGACAGCTTCATGCTGGCGCACATTGAGCGTAGAGAGATCCACCATCAAGCATTCCTCCTAGAAACACGGATCTGGAACAATACAGGCTACCCGTGACACGAAAATCGAAATATAAGCGCATAGGCGGGTGAGCAAAGAAGGTTGCCCATGCATAACTGCCTACGCATAAGACAAGAGCGCAGCAAAAAAATGACAGAGGCAAGAACTTGCCGCAATGCTAAAGCGAATGACGCCCGCGCTTTGAGTTGACTTGTTTGCGCGTATGCTGGCGCGGCTGCATGTTGGTGCCCACAACATCTAGCACCCTGCCGAACACCGAGACGCATGCAAAGCCGATGACAAAACCCAAAACGGCGCCGACGACTAGATCTGAGGGATAGTTGACGCCAAGGTACAGACGCGCCAAGCAGATGCAGACGGCAACGATCAAACCCGCCGAACCAAGAGCCGGGCTTTGCGACCTGAGCAGTACCGTGACAGCCGCAGCGCAAAACACCGCATGAAGCGACGGAAAGCAGTAGCCCGCATGACTCACGCCGACAACAGCGATAAGCCCGGTAACGCTTTGCGTAGGATAAGGGCGCGCAATGACATTAGAGACAAGCGTGCATAAGACAAAAGACAGGATCAGAGAAATCAGCAAGATGAGACCGGTCTGGCGACGCTGGGGAAATATCAACAGCAGCAAAGCGGAGACCACCCATATAAAGCCAGAGACACCCAAAGAAGAGAGCAACGCCATGACCTGTGTCAAACCATCGATACGCACAGCTTGCACAGCAAGCAGAAAAGCGCCTTCCACAAAACCTCCTGTAGAGCTTGAAAACAGCAGCCAACATAGTAGCACCGCCGCAGGTGAACTTAGCTTCTTGTAGCCTGCCAGCACGCGACTGCGCACGCAGCGGCAACGTTGAGGCTGTCGACACCCTGACGCATGGGGATCTTGACGATGACATCGCACATGGCAAGCGTCTGGGGCATCAGCCCCTCCCCTTCTGTGCCCATAATCAAGGCAAGCTTGTCTGCACGGGGCATGTTCTCCAAAGAGACAGAATCTTTGCAAAGGGCAAGAGCCGACAGCACAAACCCGTGCTCTTTGAGCTTTGGAACAACCTGGCAAGCCCAATCCCTCTGGTCCCCAACGCGCACCCAGGGGACATCCAAGACGGCACCCTTTGACATGCGCGCGCATCGCCTAAAGAGAGGATCGGCACACGAATGGGTAACGAGCACCGCGTCAAAGCCAAAGCTTTGCGCTATGCGAAACATCATGGCCAGGTTGGCGCCGTTTGTAGAGTCCTCGACGATAACCAAGCGCTTTGAGCTTGCGAGCAAAGAGTCGAGATGAGCCGACACAGGCCGCTCGACGATCCCCACAACGCTTCTGGTTTGAGGATAGCCGCACAAGCGCTCGAACTCATCTTGGTCAACCACGATGCGTTCGTCAGAGTCGATGTCTGGAAACGGGAACTTGGGCGTTGTGATCATAGAGAGCACCTTGAGTCCGGCCAAAGATGCGCGCTCCAAAAGCAAGGTTGATTCTGCTAAAAATGACGGTTTACCCAGGTACAGGCCTGCTGCGAGGTCCTTATCAGACATGAGGTACGGATTCACAGCTCACCTTTGCAAACTACAGGGCAGACAAGACGACAGCGGCAGATAAAACAGAGAAACCGCCCAGAGAGGACGGCTTCTAGAATCGCACGTGGTCGGGTGGACAGGATTCGAACCTGCGACCCCTTGACCCCCAGTCAAGTGCGC
>CAVAPV010000046.1:0-19771 GCA_963590525.1 Agathobacter rectalis | reverse complement strand
TGCCGTCAGGCACGCAGGGCTTGCGAGTCTTGAGAAGCCGTTGGGTCGTTATAGACCTTGAAGCGATCGGGGCGCGCTTGGCAGATCAAGGTGAGGTCGTATGCCGCGGCCATCTCTATGGTCACGTTAGTGGGAACGGCCTTGGTCACCAGCACGGGAATATGGCTGCGTATTGCTTTTTGAACCATATCCACGGGAATGCGACCGCTTGTGAATATCATCGACTGGGTAAGGTCGACCTCGTCAAGCAGAGCCTGGCCCACAACCTTGTCAAAGGCATTATGGCGGCCCAAGTCCTCGCTGCGATATAAGATCTCGTCTCCTTGCGCCAGGTAGCAGCTGTGAGTGCCCTGAGTACGCGAGTGAAGCGGCGTGTCTTGCGAGAACGTCTTGGAGAGAGACTCTATCCAGCTGCGCTTCCAATGGATGGGAACCACCTTTGCAGGTGGCTCATCGTCTGCAAAGTAGCTGTTGAGCGTTTTGTTGCCCGTACAGCAGCTTGGCACCTGCTCCACGTTTTGACGCGTTGTATCTGCCTTGCGGTCGTGCAAGAAGACGCGGGCGCGCGTTGCAAACTGGCAGATGTAGATGCTTTCCACCTCGTCTGCGCTCTTGATAAGGCCCTCCGTATACAGGCGACCCAAAACGAGCTCAACCAGATGGTCTGGGCTGCACACGACCCTAAAGGTGAGGATCTCGTTGATGTAGACGTCCATGGTGTGCTCGACTAGGACCTCTTCAAAGCCCATGATGTCGCAAGCGTCTGGATAGCAGTAGCGCACCGGGTGCTTGACGGTATCTTGCTCGGGGACAAACTGGTTGATGACCTCCATCGCCTACCTGCCTTCCAGCAAGGTCGCACACTCGCGCACAACGTTGTCGCAGCGTCCGCGCCAAGACAAACGAGACAGATCAACCGGCTCGAGCGGTGCGAGAACCGCCTCTTTGATAGCATCGGCCATCCTGCGCTCGAAATCGACGATATCGCATTTGAGGGGCTCGTCTAGCCCCTGCATGCGCGGTGGTTTGACGTAGTAGACAGAGGCTCCCGGGACGCTTTCCTCAAGCCACTCTCTAAGACCGGGCAGATCGGTTGCCACGATCTTGCATTCGCAGGCTAGGGCCTCGAGCACGTTGAGGGGAAACTCATCGTAGAAAGCGGGCAGCACAAAGATCTGGGATGCGCGATACACCTCTGCAAGGTCTGCCGCATCAAGGCTTCCCTCGACAACGACGTCTTGGGGGTTTTCGCGGATAAAGAGATCCAAGGCAGCGCGCTGGAAGGAGTTATCGGTCTTGCCACACAAATGCACCGTAACGCTACCGGGCCTGCAAGGAAGCAGTGACACGGCGTTGAGCAAGGACTGAACGCCGTTTTTGTACGTGAACTTGCCGGCATAGGCGATGTTGATGGACGGCTCGTCGCTCTCTTTGAGCTGACGATAGCCGTCCATGGTAAACGTAGAGACATCGCAGCTACCGTAAAGGACCTTGACCTTGGACGGGTCGATGTCAAAGTTAGAGAGCATGAAGTCGCGCTGAGCGCTGCTGCAGGCAAAGACCAGATCCAAACGCTCCAGATTGCTGGCTATAACCTTGTGCGTGGCCTCGAGCCTTAAGAACTCGTGAAAGCACACGCTGTGAGAAATACCCGCAACAGGAATGCCGGCACTGTGATCGAGCACGATCTGCGTCATAAGCGTGAGATGGCTGCAGATGATGACGTCTGGAGAAAAGGCTGTCACGGCGTCATCTATGCAAGCGCCAAAAGCCTCCTCGAGCTTGTCTTTGATAGGCTCAAGCTCTTCATCGGTATGCACAGAGGGCAAAGGCACCTCGTCAAGTGCGTCCACGATGCTAAAGGGCAGCTTAGCCGTGTTAAAGCGCACGGGAAACGCCTCTATGCCCGCAGGGGGACAGACCTTGTCCTCCTCGTCAACACCGCACACGACAGCCATTTCATGACCTGCATCCACATAGGCCAGAAGCTTTCTGTCAAAGCGGTCTTGCCCGATAGGCGTAGTGGGCTTCATGGCTGTGACATATAGGATGCGCACGCATTCACCTCGCTTTGCCGGGACATCCGGCATCGGTTAATCCGCAAGCGATAGTACGCAAGGATAAGCGCGAGGCGTGTCTCACCCAGCACCGCGATAGGTAAGCGGGCGCTACTAATCCGACAATTGCCACCTACGCGCAAAGCCGCAGCAAGCTCAAGCGCCCTTGGCGATGTTATTTATTCAGCTAGTCCCATGCGTTTGTCCTAGGGCAAACCCAGGAGGCAAAAGCGTGCCTTTAGCCCTTTGTATGAAAACGAGGATCGGCCGCAATGGCGTCGAGACGCGCCATGACGACGTCTTCGACCTCGTAGGCAACGGCCCTAAGGTCTCCTTCCTCGGAGAACAACGTCCTGATATAGCCGCCGCAATCATCGCAAGTGCCGATGCGATGTGCGTCGTCTCCTTCGATATTGAAGTAATGCAGGTGGTTGGGGTTTTTCTGACCGCAGCGAGCGCAGCGGATACGCTCGAACTCCCAAGCCGTCGCGCACTGCGGGCAGATGAGCAAACGTCCCCTGCCCTGGCTTGAGGTCTTGCCGCCCACATGCGACATCGTAGGCGCGCAGCCGCAAACCGGGCAGGTCAAAGGATGCATATCCTCAAAGAGATCGGCGGCTTTGAGAGCTTTGACCACACTGGCAGCAGGCTTGACAAGCTGGCAGTACAAAGCCTGCGAGACGATGCTCGCACCGGTGAGCGCAGCCTGATCGGACAAGCCGCCTTCTGCCAAACCAGAAAACACCAAGTCGACAAAGGCAGCGGGGTCGCTTCCTGCGATATCGATATCGAGCCCGTCGGAGAGAGAAGACCAGTCAAAGCCCTCTACGAGCACTTGGGAGTCGGCCGCAAACATCTTCTTGACGGCGATGCACTCTGCGATCTGCGCCGCTGTCTCGCACAAGAGCGCCGCGTCGACGGCAACAGGCGCGTGCTTGAAAACAAAATCGCCTTTTGAAGCATAGATGCCAAGGTCATGGGCACTGGGCGCCTCGTAGCTGCAGGCGGCAGACTCGACAGCGGCAGCTTGCACGCCCCAAACAGAGCGCATGAAGACGAGGCGGTTGAGGTCGTCTTGAGGCAAGTCGTTGTATGCCGCGCTTGCCGCATCTATCAGCTTGAGGTTCATGGACAAACTCCTTTGGCGAGGTCTTTATCGTCATTGGCGATTAACACAGCACACCTAGGCACGTTGTGTTTATGAAATGGAAATAATGGGGTTAAGGGGTTTTCAGCTGCAGAGGTATCAAGCTCAGCTGAAAGCCCCTTACTTGTCTCGGCGATGTCTCACATCAAAACAACCAGGTACTGGCATTACCCGGATTTGTTGCCGACCCCTTAAGCCACCTGCATGAGACAGGAAGGCTCGGCGAAGGCTCTCTCACCCCTCGCCGCGCCCGGTCACGCCACCCGCCCCCTGATGCAAGGGGACGGGCAGCGCGACGCACATCACGCGTTATTTCTCGATGCGTTTGGTGGTTTTGGCGTCAGCCTCGTACAAGACAGGGCTGCCGGTGTTGTGGAGCTTGCGGACCCAGTGAGCCCAGTGGTAGATGGCCTCGCCCTCGGACAGGGAGCCATCGCCAAACATGACGCGGTGCATGCCGCGATAGGGCCCGATGATGCCAGCACCCAAGAGGATATGAGCCATACCCAGGATGCAGATCAAGAAGAAGCCGATATCGTGCAAAAGCAACCAGACGGCATGGGCGGTGGTGCCCAAGGTGATGATGCCCACAACGTTGGCCGTGAGCACCAGGCCGGTGACGCCCATAAGCAAGGCGACCACGATGATCAGGCCGTCGGAGACGCGCTGACCGGACTTGGTCTCGCTTGCATCGGGCATGTGCAGCCACTTGCAGGTAAACAGGTACGGGATGAACAGCATGAGCCACATCTTGTCGTCATGGTCCCACTTGACGGTGTTCTTCTTCCAGATGTGGAAGGCACCCTTGGGGGCCAAGATGAAGCTGATGATAGGCACGATGCAGAAGATCAAGCCGATGACCCTGTGGCACATGCGCGCCGCAAAGACGACGTCGGTGCCAACCGCCTTGGTCAGAGGCGGAACGAACACGAACAGGCCGGAAATCACGAGCAGGATGCAGGTGATGGCCACCACGTCGTGGGTGATGCGCGCCTGAAGAGAGGTGCGCTGGACACGGATCTGCTTGCCAGAGGCCTTGCGAGCCGCGATGAACTCTGCGTTCTTCTTGGCTTCTTCGGGCGTGACCTCGTAACCTTCGAGATTACTCATCTTTGTCCTCCCCCCACTTCTTGAAGACGGGCACCTGGCTCATGTACTGCTTCCAGGTCTTGGTACCCTGACCGTCGCCGTGCTTGATGACCTCGCCGGTCTCCATATCCAAGGTGTCGCCGGTCTCGGGGTTGTAGATGACCTGGTCGTGCTTTTCGGACCCAGCAGACAAGGCGGTCATGCCGGCAAGGGCCACAAACACCACACCAGCCAAGACGCCTGTGACGGGCTTTGCGATGCTGTGGATTGCGGGCACGACGCCAGCGGTGGGGTTTTGCACCTGGCCATGCGCCTCAAGGCCGTGCTTGAGCACCTGGATGACATGCAACCCGCCCATCTCGGTCTCGCCGTAGATGCAGGCATCGTCGTAGCCGCGCTCACGCAGGCGGTCGAGCTGGACATGAGCCTGCTCGATCATCTCGTCGCGGTCGCCAAAGAGCAAAGCCTCGGGCTGGCAGGTGGTGACGCAAGCGGGCGCCATGCCGTTGGCCACGCGGTCTACGCAACCGGTGCACTTGTTGATCTGGGGATCAGGCGTGCCGTTGGGGTTGTCGTAGCGGGGCACGTCAAACGGGCACACGCTGCTGCAGTACTGGCAGCCGATGCACTTGGACTGGTCATAGGTGACAAAACCGGTGTCCGGATCCTTGTACAGCGCGCCTGCGGGGCAGATATGCGCACAAGGGGCATCCGAGCAATGCTGGCAGGCACGACGCGTGATGGCCCAACCGACCCTCTTTTGGGAGCTTTCATCCTCGAAGTCGTTGAAGGTCATGATCAAGCGCGTGGTGTCGTTGAGGTCGGGCGGATTGGTGTAAGAACCGCTCCAGTCCACGCTCTCTGCGCAGTCAAGGGAGGAGGGCAGGTTGTTCCAGCACTTGCAGGCAACCTGGCAACCCCTGCATCCAGTGCAGCGAGAGGAATCGAACAATATAGCTTTCTCCGTCATTTCAGGTCACCTCCTCCTACATGTTGACTTTCTCGATGTTGACAAGGAACGCCTTGTACTCCGGCGTCTGGGAGTTGGGGTCGCCCACGTTGGGAGTCAAGTCGTTGACGGCGCCGTTGACGGTCTTGCCGTAGAGCTTGCCCCAGCTGTAGTGGTGCGTAAGGCCGATAAGATGCTGAGTCTTGCCGTCCACGGTGAGGGGGCGCAGGCGCGGCGTAACCATCGCGGTGACGATGACTTCGGCACGGCGGTTCCAAACGCGAACCTTGTCGCCTTGCTTGATACCCTTTTCCTCGGCCAGCTCGCGAGACATCTCTATCATGTCGCCGGGCCATGCCTCGACCAGAGACGGGCAGGCGCGGGTCTGACCGCCGGTCTGCCAATGCTCTGTGACAGAGTAGGTGGTGCCCACGATGGGGTACTCGTCGACCGTAGCGCGGCGCGTGGAGTCGTCGGAGTACTTGGTGCCCAGGCCCTCTTTGCCCTCGGTGTCCGGACGGCCCAGATAGCAGGGGCTGTTCAGGCGACCGTTGAGCAGGTTGTGGTCAAGCGGGCTTTCGAAGGGCTCGTAGTGCTCGGGCAGAGGTCCGTCGACCATGCCGTAGCTCTCCAGGCGGCCGTTTTGCTCCCAGAGCATGAAGAACGCCTTGTTGTTGGGCTCGACTGCCTCGACAGTGCCGTCGGCCAAGGTCTTGGAAGCGACAAAATCGGGGATGTCCATGCCGTTGTCGTAGCCAGTGATCCAAGACTTGTTCTTCTTGTCCCACTTGACCAGGGCCTTGTCCTCGTTCCAGGGCTGGCCCTGCATGTCGGCAGAGGCGCGGTTGTAGATGACGCGGCGGTTTGACGGCCAGCTAAACGCCCAGTCGCTGTACAGGCCGATACCGGAAGTATCGACGTTGTTGCGACGGTAGACGGGCTGCTCCTCGGCGCACAGAGGCGCCTCGTTGTTGTTGTAGAAACCAGAGTAGATCCACATACCGCAAGCGGTGGTGCCGTCGGCGCCCAGCTCGCTGTAGCCGGTAAGCAGGTCGATGTTGCCCGTGGCAAGCGTCTTGTCGTCTTTGGACGTAAAGCCGCTCTTCCAATCGGAAGTACCGGTGCGATAGCCGTTAAGAGCCCAAGACACCGGACGCGGGTCGATCTTGCCGTCGATGTAGTAATCCCACTTGAGCTTGAGGATAGGATCGGGGTTTGCACCGCCGTCCTTTTTGTAGAGCTCGCAGATCTTGGTCCACAAAAGGTCGCAGATCTCGTAGTCGGGCTTGGCCTCGTCCCAGGGCTCGACAGCCTGCTGGCGCCATTGCATCCAGCGGCCGGAGTTGAGGATGGTGCCGGGCTTCTCGTAGATCAGCGCGCAGGGCAGGAAGTAGCAGGTCGTGCCGATGGTGGTCGCATCCATATCCGGGGCATCCCAGAAAGATGCGGTCTCGGTGATGACCTGGTCGACGACGACGTTCCATTCCAGGTTGGCCATGCTGCGGCGGACGTTGCCGGAGTTGGGCGCGCTGTGGCAGGGGTTCATGCCCCAGGCAAAGTAGCCCTTGATGATGCCTTCCTTCATCTTCTCGAAAGAAGACAGCTCGGTCCAGTCGCTGCCGTCATGCGTGGGCGGCTTGGGCCACCAGTCGTAGCCGTAGTCGTTTTCCACAGTGGCGTTGTCACCGTAGAACTCCTTGAGCTGCGACACCATGAACTTGGGCTTGTTGGAGTAGTAGCCGTCGGAGTAGGTCTGATCCTCGAGCCAATGCGCAAGCGTGTCGCGGCTCGTTGTGTTGGACCACTTGAGGTATGCGGGCTGCTCGTGAACCATCATGCCCATGTCGGTTGCACCCTGGACGTTGGGCTCGCCGCGAAGCGCGCACACGCCGCCACCGGGAACGCCAACATTGCCGGAGAGCAGCTGCAAGATGGACATAGCACGGGTGTTCTGAGCGCCGTAAGTGTGCTGGGTCTGACCCAAAGCATAAAGGATCGTGCCGGACTTGCCGGGAGCGCAGGACTCGCACCACGTCTTGTAGACGAGCTCGAGGTCCTCTTTGTCCATGCCGCACACCGCGCAGACGGTGTCCAGGTCGTAGCGGGAGTAATGCTCCTTGAACTTCTGGTAGACGCAGCGCTCGTGCTTGAGGGTCGGGTCCTTTTTGGGAACGGTGAGCACGGGCTTTTCGAACTTAGGCACGCCCTCGCCCACAGACCAATGGTAGGCGCCGGTCTTAGAGGTATCCCAGGGGATCTCCTCCTCGGTCTCGTAGTGCCAACCATGGGCGTCGTAGGTCTCGGTCTCGTCGTCCCAGCCGCTAAACAGACCGGTCTCCGTGTTGAAGTCGAACTCCTCCATGAGGATGTAGGAGACGTTGGTGTAGTTGAGCAGGTACTCGAAGTTGTAGTCCGTCTGGGTACCGTCTTTGAGGTAGGCGTCCAGACCGGGCTCGATCAAGTTGTTGATGATGTAGTTGTACAGACCACCGTAGAAGGCGATATCCGTGCCGCTGCGGATGGGGCAGTAGATGTCTGCCTGCTCTGCGGTACGGGTGTAACGCGGATCGACGACCATCCACTTAGCGCCCTTCTCGTGCGCCTTGTGCAGCCATTTTGCGCTTACAGGATGATTTTCTACGGAGTTAGAGCCGATGTTGAGAATCACATCGGTGTTTTGCATGTCGCACCAATGAGTTGTCATTGAGCCGCGACCAAATGTTGCCGCCAGACCGGCGACTGTGGGGCCGTGTCAAACACGGGCTTGGTTATCAATTGCGATGATACCAAGCGCTCTCATCATCTTGAGGATGAGGTACTCTTCTTCGGAATTCTGCTGAGAACCGCCCAAGCTCGCAATGCTCGTGCAGCGGTTAACGGTGAGCTGCTTGCCGTTGACCTCTTCGGTCTCGACAAAGCCTTCGTCGCGGGTCTTCTTAGTCCAATCCGCGATCTCTGCGATTGCGTCGTCCCAAGAGATCTCCTCCCACTCGGTGGAGTAAGGACGGCGGACCAAGGGCTTGGTCTGACGGACCGTGCTCTTGACCACCTCTCGGGTCTCGGGGTCAACGACGTTGCGCAGCTGGAACATGGTTGCGCCCTTGGGGCACAGGCCACCCTGGTTGATGGGATGGTCGGGGTCGCCTTCGAGGTTGATGAGCTCGCCGTCGCGCACAGAGCACACCGAGCCGCATCCGCCTGCGCAATAGCAGCAGATGTTGGTGTATTCCTGCGTGTTGACCAGCTTGAACTCATCGGTCGTCTCGACTGCCAAAGCGGGGGCAGCACTTGTCAGGCCATATGCCAGACCCGCTCCAGTCGCACCAGCAACGCCCTTGAGAAAGCCTCTACGCGAAAGTTCCATCTTGCTCACACTCCTTTCTTCTCTCTCGACATCTTCTCTCACTGCCTGCGGCGCTCATCATCAACAGCGCGCAGGAGCGAACATACATGGGGAGGTTAGCCAAAAAGCACGCATAAAGTAAAAGACGAAATGATACGAATTCGTGAGTGGATTATTCTTGTTGCAGATAACTCTGATATAGCGCAATTCGCGCCCTTCCGTATGCATTTTGCCGATTATTAAAAATTGCGACAACACTATGGGATGCATGCGAATACCAGGTACATACAGCCAACGCCTGCAGCCGGAACATGCCATATGCAAGACGCGAGATCTCTCTTCAAAAGAAAACGCATGCTCCGGTCAACTCGCAGCAAAAAAGGGGGAGCCGGGACCAATTGCTCCCGACTCCCCTACCGCTCTTTGCTGCGGTTATCTAATTGCCCTCTTAGGCCTTGAAGACCTTGACTGCGCAAACCTTGTACTCGGGCGTGGCGCAGATGTTATCCACTGCAGGGCTTGTAAGCCAGTTGGCGTTGCCGTCTTGGAAATGGAACGGCATCCAGGTCTGGCCCGGCTTGGTCTTGTCGCTCACGCGGGCGGTCGACTCTATGCTTGCGCGGCGGCTGGACACACGCACTTTATCGCCATCGGCAATGCCCAATGCTTGCGCATCGGCGGTGTTGATCTCGATAAAGGAGCTGCCCGCTATCTCGTTGAGACCTTGGGTGCGAGCCGTCATCGCCTGGGCGTTGTAGTGGTACAGGATGCGCCCGGTGGTAAGCATCAGCGGATAGTCGCCATCCGGCATCTCGAAAGCCTCGCGGTAGGCAGCGGTAGAGAAGCATGCCAGCCCGCGCGTGAACTTGCCCACGTGCATGATGGGCGTACCGGGATGGTCCTTTGACGTGCAGGGCCACTGCAAGCCGCGCCCTGCTACCTCGTCGCTGTCCAAGCGCTCGTGGCTGATGCCTGCAAAGCTCGGAGTAAGGCTTGCGATCTCATCCATGATCTGAGCCGGGGTGAGCTCTGGCTGGTCGTATCCCATGCGGCGCATGATCTGCGTGAAGATCCAAGTATCGGGCATGGCCTGACCCGGCGAGGGCACCGCCGGCCTGATGAGTTGCACGCGGCGCTCGGTGTTGGAGAAGGTACCCCACTTCTCTGCGTAAGAGATGCCCGGCAAGACGACGTCTGCGTACTTGGCCGTCTCGGTCATGAAGAGGTCGTCGACAACAAAGAAGTCCAAGGCCTCGATGCCATCGATGACATGCTGGATGTTGGGGTCGGTGCGCACCTGGTCTTCGCCAAAGATGAACAATCCCTTGATCTTACCCTCGCTTGCGGCATGGAAGACCTCGGTCGCAAACAGACCGGGCTTCTTGGGAAGCTCGACACCCCAGGCCTTCTCGAACTTGGCCATGACATCTGGGTTGGTGATCTTTTGGTAGCCGGGAAAATCGCCCGGGGTCGCGCCCATGTCGCAGGCACCCTGGACGTTGTTCTGCCCGCGCAGGGGGTTCACACCGCAACCGGACTTACCAAGCTTACCCACGAGCAACGCCATGTTGGACATCGACATGACGCCTTCGGTGCCGCTGGAGTGCTCGGTCACGCCCAGGCAGTAGATGATGGGTGCCTTATCTGCCTTGGCATACAGATGCGCCGCGGCGATCAAGTCGCGCTCGTCGATGCCGCAGATACGCGCAACGCGATCTGGCGTGTACTCGCGCACCATATCGGCAAACTCCTCGTAGCCCTCGGTGCGGCTTGAGATATAAGGCCAGTCGATGAGACCCTCGTTGATGATGACGTTGCACATGCCGGCAGAAAACGCGACGTTGGTGCCGGGGTTGAGCTTGAGGTGAATGTCTGCCTTTGCAGCAAGGCCTATATCGCGCGGGTCGACGACGATGAGCTTGCAGCCTTTCTCCACAGCCTCGCGGATCTGCATACCCACCACGGGGTGCGCTTCTTCTGGGTTAGAGCCCACCAGCATGATGACGTCGACGTCGTCGGCGCAGATGTCGGGGATGGGATTGGTCATCGCTCCAGAGCCCAAGGTGCGCGCAAGACCGGCCACAGAAGGTCCGTGGCAGACACGGGCGCAGTTGTCCACGTTGTTGGTGCCAAAGGCTACGCGCGCCATCTTTTGGAGCATGTAGATGTCCTCGTTGGCAGACCTGCTGCAGGCAAACGCAGCCAGGCTGTCCGGGCCATGCTCCTCTTTGATCTGCATAAACTTGCTGGCAACAAGGTCTAGGGCCTCATCCCAGCTAGCCTCCTCGAACTGCCCGGTCTCATGGTTTTTGATGAGCGGCGTTGTGAGGCGATCGGGGGATTGGACAAAGTCAAAGGAGCCGCTGCGGCCCTTGACACAAAGGCGGCCGCGGTTAGACGGGCCGTCTGCAGCCTCGACGTCCACGATCTTGTCGTCTTTGACCACCAGGTAGTACTGGCAGCCGGTCGCGCAATGCGGGCAGGTGGTGAGCACCTTGGAGACTTCCCACTCGCGGTAGTCGTCGCGGCGCTTCTCTACAAGGGCGCCAGTGGGGCAGGCGCCTGCGCAGTTGCCGCACGACTCGCACGCCGTGGACTTCCAGTCTGGGCCAAACGGAGCCAGAATCGCCGTCATCGCGCCCTTCTTGCCCGTACGCAAGACATGGTTGCGCGCCACCTTGTTGCACGTGCTCACGCAACGCTGGCACTTGATGCACAAGTTGGGGTCAAAGCGCAAGAACGGGTTGGAGTCAAAGACGGGCTTTCTTACAGACGAAGGCGCAACGTAGGGCTCGGTCACGTCGTACTCGCGGCACAAAGCCTGCAACTCGCAAGCGCCGTTTTTGGCGCAGCTAAAGCAGTACTTGGTGGAATCGAGGTTGTGGTTGGAAAGGATCATCTTGAGCGCCATGCGGCGTGCGTTGACAACGCGTTCGCTGTTGGTGATGACCTCCATGCCATCGGTGCAGTAGGTGTTGCAAGAAGCCACCAGGTTCTCGCAACCGGCAACCTCCACCACGCACACGCGGCATGAGCCTATCTCGTTTACACCCGCCAGATAGCAAAGCGTGGGAATCTTGACGCCTGCAGCGGTTGCTGCAGCAAGCACCGTCATGCCCTGGGGAACTTTGAGCTTTATGCCGTCGACGGTGACGTCGATCAACTTGACGTTAGACATACTGGTACCTCCCCCCTTCCATCGACCCACAGCCGTAATGGTCGCATCTCAGGCAGCGCCCGCACTCCTGGCGCGCCTCCTCCAAGCTCATCTGCGTCTCTACGCCCTCAAAATCGCATTTGCGCTCGCGGGCCGGACGCTCCAAGATCTCTACGCGGCCGTAGGCGGTTCGGTCGTTGGGGGATGGAGCAGGAACCTCGACGTCGATGTTGAGCGTATGGTTAAAGCCCAGGTAGCTGTCGATGTTGCGTGCGGCAACCTTGCCGGCTCCAATGGCCTTGATGACCGTTGCGGGGCCGGTTTGGCAGTCTCCGCCCACAAAGATGTTGTCAAAGCCGGCAGCATGAAGCTCGTCGTCTGCAACAAAGTAAGTGCGGTCTGCCTGCATGCCAAAGTCCTCAAACGGAGCAGACAAGATAGCCTGGCCCACAGCCAAGAGGATAATGTCCGCCTTAACGCGCTGCTGCGGCTTGTCCGCATCTGCCGGAGCAGGGCGCCCGCGCTTGACAGCAGAGATGTATTGGGGCTGGGTGATAAGCGCTGTGCAGTGGCCGTCTTGGTCGACCTCGATGGCAGCAGGGCTTTGCAGCGTCATCATCTCGACGCCCTCCTGCATAGCAGACTCGATCTCTGCCGCAAGAGCGGTCATATCCTCTACACGACGACGGTAGACGCAGGTGACAGACTTGGCATGCGCCCTAACCGACGTGCGGCAGCAGTCCATAGCCACGTTACCTCCGCCGATAACGACGACGTCTTTGCCCGTAAAGTCCGGCAGCCAGTCGCCGTCGCCGATCCTAGAGAGCAAGTCCACGGCAGAAGAGACGCCGTCTGCATCGACGTTATCCAAGCGCAGGCTTTTCCCACCTTGCGCGCCGATGGCAACGTAGACGGCATCAAAGCTTGCAGCGATCTCTTGCATCTTTGCGGCATCGACGTTGGTGTTGTAGACGACGTCGATGTTTCCAACAGAGAGGATGGCGTTGATATCGCTGTCAAGGCGCTGCCTCGGGAAGCGATAAGCCGGAATGCCGTAGCGCATCATGCCACCCAGCTTTGAGCGGTCCTCGAAAACGGTGACCTTATGGCCCATGAGCGCGGCAAAGTAAGCGCAGGTAAGACCGCTGGGGCCTCCGCCGATGACGGCGATGCTGCGTCCGGTATCAGGCAGGCGGCTGGGGACGTCCACCTTGTCTGCAGGCAGGTTGTCAACGGCAAACTTCTTGATGCCGCGGATATTGACGGGCGCGTCGATCATCGTACGACGGCAACGTGCCTCGCAGGGGTGCTCGCACACCAGGGCGCACGCCGTGGGAAACGGGTTGTCTTTGCGGATCATCTTGATAGCGCCTGCGTAGTCTCCAGCTGCGGTAAGCGCGATATAGGCAGGGACGTCGACATGCGCTGGGCACAGCGCCTCGCAGGGGACCTTCTGGCCAATGTCTTGGCAGCAGGAATGCTTTTGCAGATGGCTTTGCAGCTCGGCAGAAAACGTCTCCAGGCCTTCTAGGACATCGCTTGCAGCCTTGTAGCCGATAACGCAGTCGCTCGTGTCGCGGATCATCTTGGCCAGCTCGACGCATGCGTCAAGATCTGCCGGCGCCGCTTGGCAAGCGGCGATGCGCTTGAGCTGCTGCGCCAGCTGAGGCAAGCCATCGCGGCAAGGAACGCATTTGCCGCAAGTCTGGCTCGCGCAGTTTTCGCAATGCGATGCCAAAACCACGATAGGGCAGCTGCCGGGCGGTATTGCTTCGATCCTTTGTTGGAAGGACTTTGCCACAGAAGCGATCTTGGCGTCAGCCGCAGACGAAGGCTTAACGGAAAGCGTGCTCATAGGCACCTCCTTTGCTTGACTCTCGTCTTCGTAGACTCTCTCCAGTCATGCGTCAATCTTAAATGACCAAAACGAGCGTCAGATCAACCAATCAGCCCACTGGCATGCTTGAGGTTTCAAGCAGGTTAAATGTGCCTGTCACAAATAAAAATCAAGAGGCGACAACCCTGCCGTTGGCGGCAGAATCATCGCCTCAAAACGCCCAAAGCAAAATAATGCGGCTACTGCATCTCTTGAAGCTTGCAATCGAGGTCATGTACGACAGCGCGAACGCGCTCGAGCTTTGCCGCCGCATCGCTTGCGGCCTGCTTGGCTGCGGCAAGATCGGCATTGTTTGCCAAGGCATGCTCTACGGCGTCTGCCTCGCGGTTGGGGGCCTCTTGCGCGATCTGCTCGATCTTGGCGCTAAGCGATGCGATCTCTTCTTTGAGCTTGCGTTTCTTGCCAAAGCCAAAGATACCTGCGTGCGCGATATCCTCCTTGGCGCGCTCGATATCGTCGCGGGCACGTTGCTGCTCGCGTTCGACCTTGGCTGCGGCGTTATCGCGCGCTTTGAGCTCGACGCTTTCTTGGGTCTCATCAAAAGCGCGCTGCGCATCTTGCGCCTCTTGCTGCGCGGCATCGAGGTCTTTGAGAGCGCGTGCGAGCTTGATAGAGGTGACGTAGCCGGATTCGGAATACGTATGCATGCTCCCCAAAGCACCCGGCGCCGTCATCACAGCGATGCGCATGGCCACGCGGTTGACCTCGATATGAGGTGCACCGGTGTAGCGCGTAACATAGAAGCGCTCGGAGAGCTTTTCTCCGTCAAACGCAAAGCGCAGGCCGCTTTCGCAATACGAGCTGTTGGACGCGGCGTTGGTGTTGTCTATATGCATGCCCTGCGGCTTGGGGTCAAGCCCGAGGCTTTTGGCAGGGTCTTGGCTTTTGGGGTCGCACTTGGAGGAAAGCTGGCCTGCCTGGGTGGCCCTTACGTCCTCCCACGCGCCTTTTGCGGCATCGTAGGCAAAGACCTCGCCATCGAACTCATCAAAGTTGCGCACGCCCGCATATGCAATGGCAAGGCGTTGGTCGGTGAAGGAGTGATGGACGCCTTTGACTTCAAAGCGCATGTCAACGTTGGCAAGCTTTTGGCGGTCGTCTTTATCTGGGCAGATATCGTCTAGGATGGCCATGGAGTGCTCTTGGGCAAGCTGCGTGGCAGAAAACACGCCGGGCATCTCATACCAGCCCAGATCGCGCGCCTCCAAGCTCATAAGCAAGGCGCATCCTTGAGCATCTACAGCCTTGATCATCCACCAGGTGTCCTTGCCGCTTTGGGCATTGCGGCCTAATTTCAAAAAACGCATTTTGGGTACCGTTTCTAGTTGTGTTTATGCGTGTTTGTTTGGAGCGCTAATGATACGCGCACCAAGCTTTCGATTAAGGCACGTAATCCAAAAATTAAGCAAGAGTTTTACCTATGGCGGCAAAGGTTGAAAGCGGCCGCTGCGCAAGGCGGCATGGGTGCTGCAAAGCCCTATGACAAGATGCGTGCAGCGCTTGTTGCGACACCTTTAAGCTAGCGCGACAAACGCCAATTGAGCAAGCTGCCAAAAACCACGGCAACAGTGCCAACCCAAAAGATCGCTGCCAGGCTCACCTGCAAGACAGCGGCTGTCACTGCGATAGAAAACAGCGGGGCAAAATAGGAGAACGCCGCCATCTTGCGCAAGTCACCATGCAGGATACCGTGGTTCCACAGCGCATAGCCCGATCCGATGGAGATAGCGCCCCCGATAAAGCCCACCCATGAGAGCGCACCGGGCAATTGCGTTGGAAAGCCTTCTCCCGTTGCAAAGAAGACGATCCACAAGACGACTGATATCGCCGGAAAGAACAAGGAGATGGCGTCTTTGCCGCCGGCAAGTTTGGGAGTGATAACAGAGTAGATGCCCCAGATAAACGCTCCAAAAAGAGCAAGCCCATACGAGAGCGGATTTTGCCCCACATGCTCGACAAAGCCGGCAACACTCATGCCGCTGTTGCCGCCCACGGCGACAAAGATACCCACCGTTGCCACCACGGCGCCGGGAACAGCGCAAGCCAAAGCCTTGCGCCCTCCGCCTGCCGCAGCCGAGAAAAGCACCGTGAGCGTGGGCCACAGGTAGTTGACGAGGCTTACCTCGATAGCTTGCTCGGAAGAAGTGGCGCAAGCGATAGAAAGCGAGAAGCAGGTCTCATAGGCTACAAAGATCAGACCGCTGACAACCAAGTAGCGCTTGGGGTAGTTTGAGAGCGGCTCGGGCCTACGGGTGGCAAGCAAAATAACGGCGGCAAGCGTGTAGATGAGCGCTGCTGCCAGCTCAGATCCAAACCCCGCCGTAGTCAGGCGCAAACATGAGGTCATAAACGCCCACACGATGGGGGCGCTCATGCCGGCAACAGTCGCCTTGTCTATCGCTATGTTGGTCTTACGCGACAACAGCTCTCCGTCTCGATCGCAAGCTTTCCGGGGGATAGGCGACGCCTTGCCACCGTGACAAAACTAGAAGCTCGAAAACTCCAGATCGGCAAAGGGAGTGCCGTCATCGGCTGCAAGCGCAACATAGGCTTTGCCGTCTGCCATGCAGCGGGAGCAGGCGATATCCATGCCAAGCTTTGCCTGATGCTTGTACTCGATGCGCAGGCGGTTGAACTCAAAACCCGCTGGCAGGATATCGCAAGCCATGCGCACGTACTGGGCGTTGTTGACATGACGGTAGTAGTCGATGTCGCTGGGACGCACGCTCACGGGGTCTAGCTGCTCAAAACCCTCTTGCGGTATGGCGATGCGGCGCGGCAGGTACTCCATGCCGACCTTGGGGTCGATCTTCATGGAGTCATGCACGTCTTGCGGGGGCTTGATCATCTTGCCTGCGGCAAGATCGATAAAAGGACCGGTACACCAGCAACAGGCAACCACGTCACCTTGCTCGTCCACAAGCATCGTGTTTCGATAACCCAAGGGCCCTTTGAGCTGATAGACCTGCGTGCGTACACGCAGGCGCTCGCGATAGAGAGGGCGGCGGTAGATATCCAGCTGCCTGGAGGTGATGACAAGCGCCAGATGCTCGCGTTGCAGCCAGTCAAAGACGATTGGCTCGGACTCTATCCACAATCCCGAGCAATCCTGCATCATCGTTACGATAGAGACGACGCTTTGGATTCCGTTTTGATCGCAGTCGCTCGACGTGACCACGCGCTGCATCTCGTACATTTCTCACCTTTCAGACAAGCTGGATTGAATCAGAGAATCCCGTGCGCCCTAGGCCAAGCCCAGCCATGTTTGGATAACGGGCAGCCAACCGCCGATCAAGACGATGACGATGAGGATGGGCAGCACGTAGGTAAGGTAGGCGCGCGACCACTTGGGAAACCTCATGCCCTCGCCGGTATCGGTCTCGGCCAAGAACTTCTCAAAACCCCATGCTTTAGACCTTGTGCAAAAGAGCAGGAAGATCAAGCCGCCCAAGGGCAGGATGTTGTTGGAGATGATGAAGTCCTCGAAGCTTTGGATATCGCCGATGCCGGGGACAACCACGCCAGAGAGCACGTTGAAGCCCAACAGGCACGGCAAGCTCAAGACAAAGATAAGCAGGCCGTTGACCAAACATGCCTTGGTGCGCGGGGTACCCCACAAATCGATCGAGAAGCTCATGATGTTCTCAAAGACAGCGATGACGGTGGACAACGCGGCAAAGGCCATGAACAAGAAGAAGAGCGTTCCCCACAGCTGGCCCAAGGGCATCATCGCAAAGACGTTGGGCAGCGTGATGAACACGAGGCTCGGGCCGCTGCCGGGCTCTACGCCAAAGGCAAAGCAAGCCGGAAAGATGATGAGGCCCGCCATGACGGCGACGAGCGTATCGACGCCGGCGATGCGCACGGCCTCGCCCGTGATGGCACGGTCGCGGCCAAGGTAGCTGCCAAAGATCGTCATCGCGCCAATACCTACAGACAACGTGAAGAAAGCCTGGCCCATGGCGGCGTACACGGCTTCAAAGGTATCCATGATGCCGCTGCCAAAAAGCTTGCCAAAATCCGGGACAAGGTAGAAGGCAAGGCCGTCTGCAGCGCCCGGCAACGTAACGGCGCGAACAACCAGCACAGCCAAGATGACAAAGAGGGCCGCCATCATCACCTTGGTGACCTTCTCTACGCCACCTTGCAGGCCACGTAAGCACACAAGCACGCCGATGACGACAACGATGATCATATAGACGAGCATCTCGACAGGGTTGGCGAGCATGTCCGAGAAGACAGTCGCGGCCTGGTCGGCGCTGACGCCCACAAGCTGCCCTGTTGCCATCTTGACAGTAAAGGCGAGCATCCAACCGGCGACCACCGTGTAAAACATCATGAGCAGATAGTTGCCTGCAATGCCCAGATATTTGTAGAGGTGCCACTTGGTATGAGCGGGTTCGAGCTCGTCAAAGCAGCGCGCCATACCCTTTTGGGCGGCACGACCCACAGAAAACTCCATGATCAAGATAGGCAAGGTGAAGACAGCCAGAAAAACGATGTACATCAAGACAAAGGCAGCGCCACCGTACTCGCCGGTGATGTAGGGGAAACGCCAGACGTTGCCCAAACCTACGGCGCAACCCGCGCTCACCAGAATAAAACCCAAGCGAGAAGCGAACTGCTCGCGCGATGCAGAATGGGCCTTGCTGTCTCCCATAGTGAATCTCCTCTTAAAATGCGCTATTAAAGCACGTCCTAAAACAAAACCGCGCCCTTGCGGGCGACTTTGAGAGGATACAACAAGGCAGAGCCGTTTAGGGTGTTGCGACAAGGTCGAGCTCGGCAGATACAAGGCATGAGATAGATAAATGGAGACTGGGAGGTGGCAACAAAGACAGCGGATACAGCCGCATCCCTAAAAGCTTTGGGCAAAAGCCCAAGCGCGCAGGCGATCATATGCGTTACAATAATTGCTCGTGTCGCCTCCGTAGCTCAGGGGATAGAGCACCGCTCTCCTAAAGCGGGTGTCGTACGTTCGAATCGTATCGGGGGCACCATATAAATCCGCAGGTCACGGGCTATTTTCCGTGGCCTGTTTGCTTTATTAAAAAGCACAGAATCAGTCCCAGAATTGGGATATAGGCAAATTAGGCGTGCCGTGATAGGGCGTGCCGTCAGGCATGCAAGGCTTTATGCGGGCCGCATCCAAAGGAGCGATACGGGCATCAGTGGTTCGCGAGCACACGTAGGGGCGGGCACTGCCCGCCCGGATAGGTCGCAATGATCTGCAAGGAAATGAAACTCGCAGGTGGGCGTAGGGGCGAGCATTGCTCGCCCGCGTAGGTTGCAGCGGGTTGCGAGAGTCCACGCATCGTATCCGTGTCACCCTGAGCGAAACGAGCGCAGCGAGTGAAGTCGAAGGGTCTAGACGCGACTCAACGGCAACTCGCAGGTGGGCGTAGGGGCGAGCATTGCTCGCCCGGATAGGTTGCAGCGGGTTGCGAGAGCCCGCGCATCGCATCCGTGTCACCCTGAGCGAAACGAGTGCCAGGGGCCATTTCATGTGTGTCATTCTGAGCGAAGGCCCCGGCAGGGGCCGTAGTCGAAGAATCTAGCCGCAGCTCAGGCAGATTCGCAGGTGCGGGTAGGGGCGAGCATTGCTCGCCCGTGTAGGTTGCAGCGGGTTGCGAGAACACAAATCGCGCATGCGCAGTGACTTGGAGCGAGATCCGCTCAAGCGATCCGTGCCTGTCCGCTACGCAAGACGGCGGAATGCGTCGGAGCAAGGCGCACAAAAAACACCCCCGCTCCCTAGGAGAGAACGGGGGTGCGATGCACCTTCAAGCCAAAGGGTTGCAGGCGCCTGCTAGCTCAAAGCCAAACTTACTTGACGATGAACTTGGCGGTGACGAGGTTGCGGGTCGCGTTGCCGCAGCTGGCTGCGATCTTGACCTTGTAGGTGCCCTTCTTGACGCCCTTCTTGAGGGTGGCCACGCCGTTGGAGGAGACGGTGATCTTGGCGGAGCCGGAGACCTTGGCGTAGGTCACGGCGTTGCCGGACTCGGAGACCTGCTTCTTCCAGGAGACGGATGCCTTCTTGGAGGTCTTCTTGGTCTTCTTGGCGACCTTCACGGTCTTCTTCTTGAGGGAGTTGCAGTAGTTGACGGCCGCCTGGTCCTGCTCGTCGAT
>CAVAPV010000045.1:0-20025 GCA_963590525.1 Agathobacter rectalis | reverse complement strand
CGCACCATAAAATGCCAAGCCCCGGGATTCCCGGGGCTTTTGTTTTTTTGTTAGTGATTAAAACCTCTTGGCATATGGTGCGGTTTGGTGCGATGGCATTATTTGCTCGCGCGGGTCGGCAAGGCTATCCCTTCTCGGAAAGGCGGTGCCTTTATGGTTACTTGGAGCGATTTATTCCTGTTTGGCAGCTTCTTGATTGCGTTCGCCACATTTTTGGTGCTTGTGATTAGAAAGTAAACATGGGAAAGCCGCTCAACCATAAGCTGGTCAAAGCGGCTTCCCACAACTCAGTAAAGTAAGAGGGTAGCCGCTGTTCACAGCAGCAGCCGGCCCGTTGCTTTCATTCTAATTCATCTAACCTCTGATTTTCTTGCCTATTTCATGCATCTTGCAGTTATTTGTCCTCTAAGAATCCCTAAAAATCCAAACATACGTTCGATTTTGGGTACCAAAACACCCTTGCGTCCTGTATCATGGCAAGCATGAATATGGATGGAATGGATAGCCTCTTTTCTGAGGTAGACAACGCAACCCGCTTTGAGGCGGCTCCGCTGGCTGTGCGCATGCGCCCGCGCACTATGTCAGAGGTTGTGGGCCAAGAAGAGGCGGTGGGCCGCGGCACGTGGCTGCGCCGCGCCATAGAGAGCGACACCTTGTCATCGGTGATCCTGTACGGCCCTGCGGGCACGGGCAAGACCTCCATCGCTCACGTCATAGCTCACAGCACCAATGCAGTCTTTGTCGAGGTCAGCGCCATCACGGGTACCGTCAAAGACCTCAGGCGAGAGATAGATGCCGCTACCCAGCGTCTGCTCATGAGCAAGAAGCGCACTATCTTGTTTATCGATGAGATCCATCGCTTTTCTCGCAGCCAGCAAGACGCCTTGCTTCATGCGGTAGAAGATCGCGTCGTCATCTTGATAGGGGCTACGACAGAAAACCCCTTCTTCGAGGTCAACTCCGCCCTTATCAGCCGCAGCCGCATCGTCGAGCTCAAGCCCATCGGCAACAAGGGGGTACGCGCTCTTGTAGAGCGTGCGCTAGAAGACGAGCGCGGCCTTAAAGGCGCCTACACCATCAGCGACGAGGCGCTCAACGCAATCGTGATCACCGCCGGCGGCGACGGTCGTATGGCGCTTACGACTTTGGAGCTTGCAACTGCTTTAGTGGAGCCCGGTGGTTGCATAGAGGCATCAGACGTCAACGACGCTATGCCGCACAGGCAGCTTCCGTACGATAAAGACGGAGACAACCACTACGACATCATCAGCGCCTTTATCAAATCCATCCGCGGCAGTGACCCAGATGCAGCTGTCTATTGGCTTGCGCGCATGATAGAGGGGGGAGAAGACCCGCGCTTTATCGCGCGCCGCATTATGATCTCGGCCAGCGAGGATATCGGCCTGGCAGACCCCCGTGCGCTGCCCATTGCGCACGCGGCCTTCAAAGCAGCCGAGGTTATCGGGTATCCGGAGTGCCGCATCAACCTTGCCCATGCCACTATCTACTTGGCGCTTGCTCCTAAGAGCAACTCGGCTGAGTCTGCCATAGACGCAGCGCTCAACGAGGTGCGCAACGGTCCGGCTCGTCAGGTTCCCAATCACCTGAGGGATCGCCATCGTCCCGGCAGCGACGAGTACGCAGCCTACCTGTACCCGCACAACTATCCTGGGCATTGGGTAGAGCAGCAATACCTACCCGATGGCCTTGAGCGCGGGGCGTTCTACCATCCCAGCGTGGATACGGGTTGGGAGACGCTGCGTTTTCCCAAGGACGACGCGTCTGACACCGGTTCCAAGGAGGACTAGATGGCTGCATTGGCTGATGATCTACCCACGGTTGCCGTGCTTGCTTGCGGCGGCACTATCGCAGGTGTAGGGGATGCAGGCAAAAGCACTGGATACACGCCGGGTGCTTTGGGTGTGGAGGATCTTTTAGGGTCTTGCAGCCATGCAAAAGGACTGGCGCATTTGGAGCCGTACCAAGTGTGCAACGTTAACAGCGACGATATGACCTCGTCTATCTGGCTTGATTTGGTGCATCGCATAGAGGCGCTGGCACGCCGCAGCGATATCTGCGGCATTGTTATCCTGCATGGCACAGACACCATGGAAGAGACAGCTTTCTTCTTGGATTTGATGGTCTCGACAGATAAACCGGTGGTGCTTACAGGTTCTATGCGTCCTGCAACGGCGCCGGCTCCAGACGGACCGGGTAATCTTTGCGATGCTGTGGCCGTAGCATCGAGCAGCTCGAGTTGCGGCAGGGGAGTCCAAGTTGTCTTTGACGGCAAGATCTTTGCAGCGTTGACGGTGCGCAAGGCATCAACGCGTTCTGTCTCGTGCTTTGATGCGGGTGTTTCTGGATGTGCCGGCATGGTGTGTGACGGCCAGGTGAGGTATTTTGGCGCAGCGGCAAGAAACTCGCTTTGCGGCAGTTTTGGACTAGGAGATAGGGATAAGCTCCCCGATGTCGTGCTTTTGCCTTTTTATGTTGACGCAAACCCGGCGCTCGTGCAGGCGGCGGCTTCTTGCGCAGAGGGCATTGTCATCGCTGGGGCAGGGGCAGGCGAGTTTAGCCTTTCGTTTGCGCAGGCGCTTGACAGCGTGCAAGTGCCCGTTGTTATCGCATCGCGTGTGTGCGATGCCTATGTAGGGGATGCTGCCCTGCTTTGCAAACATGCCGTTGCGGCGGGTAGCCTTTCGCCTCAAAAAGCCGTTGTCTTGCTGCGCGTAGCTCTTTCTGCAACGCGCAACGCAGGCGAGGCGGTCGCGCTTTTTGGGCGCTTTGTGCAAGAGCTCGCATAGGCCTCGTGCAGCCTACTGCTGTCTGCGCAAAAACAGGCAGCGCATATGGCCTGCTTGCGCCGCACGTCATATGCATAGCGCCCCTTGGTAGAGATTGGTCTCTAAAGCTGCAAAGCGCAGGGTAAATCAGATAGAATCCCTAAGATATGCGCACTCGGGTCCGTACGTGAGGAGAAGCATCTATGAACAACCCTGCAACCAGCGCCATGCCTTGGCTTTTAGCCCTCTTGGCGGTTTTGGGTATCGTCGCCCTCATCGTCTTGATCGTCGTGCTCGTGCGCGCAGCCAAAGCCATGAAAGGCGTTAACGAGCTTGTAGAAAACGCCAACAAAGAGGTCACCCCTGCGCTCGAGAACATCAACGCCATGGTGAGCGATGCCGCACCTTGCGTAAAGGCGCTTGCGCCGGCCATAGAGAAGGTCGACCCCTTGGTAGACAGGGTTCAGCTCACGGTCGACACCGTCAACTTGGAGCTTTTGCGCGTTGACGGCATCTTGGAAGACGTCGAGCAAGTAACCGACGTTGCCGGAAGCGCCGCTACAACCGTCAACAACCTCGTCTCTGCACCTAGCGAGGCAGTTGCCGGGTTGCTGGACCACGTCAAGGGCCTTGTGGACGAGACCTGCGGATCATCGTCTTCGGAGGGCAAGAAGCGCTTTGTCTACCCGGTTGGCAAAGGCAAGAAAGAGTAACAACAGCTTATCGCTTAGGATTTCAGGTCGGATATAAATAGCAAAGGAGCACCAGTGAAACGCATGACATCGGCCGAGCTTCGCGCCGCCTACATCAAGTTCTTTGAGGAGAAGGGCTGCCAGCATTGGCCGTCGTCGTCGCTGATCCCAGACGACCCCTCCCTGCTGCTCACTGTTGCCGGCATGGTCCAGTTCAAGCCCTACTTCTTGCAGCAAAAGCATCTCGATGCCAAATACATCGGCGCCACCACCAGCCAAAAGTGCGTTCGCACCAACGACATCGATGTCATCGGCACAGACGGCCGTCACTTGAGCTTCTTTGAGATGCTGGGCAACTTCTCTTTTGGCGAGTACTTCAAAGACGAGATGTGCGCCTGGGCTTGGGAGTTCTCCACGCAGGTGATGGAGCTCGACCCAGACAAGATCTACGTCACCATCTACGAGAAAGACGAGGAGACCGCTGCCATCTGGGAGCGCGTTGGCGTCGACCCGAGCCATATCTCCCGCCTTGGAGAAGACGATAATTTCTGGCGCGCAGGCCCCACCGGCCCTTGCGGCCCGTGCTCTGAGCTTTACTACGACCAAGGAGAAGAGGTTGGCTGCGGCGAGCCCGGCTGCGCTCCCGGCTGCGATTGCGACCGCTTCTTGGAGTACTGGAACCTCGTGTTCACCCAGTACGACGGCCAGGAGGACGGCTCGCTTGTCCCCTTGGAGAAGAAGAACATCGATACCGGCATGGGTTTGGAGCGCGCCGCTGCCATCTTGCAGGGTGTGACCTCCAACTTTGACAGCGATATTTTGCATAACCTCATTGCCGTTGGAGAAAAGCTCACGGGCAAGACCTACGGCCAGGACTACAAGACGGATCTGTCCTTGCGCATCATGGCAGATCACTCCCGCGCCATCACCTTCATGATCGGCGACGGCATCCTGCCCTCTAACGAGGGCCGCGGCTATGTCTTGCGCCGCCTGCTACGTCGCGCCGTGCGCCATGGCCATATCCAGGGCATCGAGAAGCCCTTCTTGGGCGCCTTCTTGGACGAGGTCATCGCCCAGATGGGCGATGTCTACCCAGAGATTGTAGAGAACAAGGCCCTTATCGCCAGCACCTTGCTCAACGAGGAAGAGCGCTTTAGGGCAACGCTTGCCCATGGCGAGGGCTTCTTGAACGAGGCACTGGAGGACCTGTCCCAAGGCGATACGCTCGACGGTGTGAGCGCCTTTACCTTGCATGACACCTACGGCTTCCCCTACGAGCTCACCTGCGAGATCTGCGCAGAGCAGGGTATCAGCGTGGACGAGACCGGCTTCAACCGCGAGATGGAGGCGCAGCGCAAACGCGCCCGCGATGCTCGCAAAGACGATGCTTGGGATCTTGGCGGCGATGTCTACGCCAAGCTCGCCCAAGAGCTGGGTGCTGTCGAGTTCACCGGTTATGCAGATGATGAGACCCAGGCCAACGTCGTTGCCATCGTCGTCGACGGTCAAAGCGTCCAAAGCGCCGCAGCAGGTGTCGAGGCCGGCATCATCTTGGACAAGACGCCGTTTTACGGCGAGATGGGCGGCCAGGTGGGCGACACGGGCACCATCTCCGCCGATGATCTGACAATCGAGGTTAGCGATACGGTCAAACCGCAGGCAGGGCTGCCCGTGCACAAGTGCATCGTCAAAAGCGGCAGCGTGAACGTGGGCCAAAGCGTCACCGCTAGCATTGACACGCGTCGCCGCGCACGCATCGCCCGCAACCATACCGCAACCCATATCCTGCAAAAGGCGCTCTCTATGGTCTTGGGCGACCACGTCAAGCAGGCAGGCTCGCTTGTGGCGCCCGATCGCCTGCGCTTTGATTTCACGCATTTCGAGGCCGTGACTCATGAGCAGATCCAAGAGATCGAGCGCATCGCAAACGAGATCATCATGTGCGACCTGCCCGTCCTCACCTACGAGACCAGCCTCAACGCTGCCCGAGAGGCCGGCGTGCTCGCGCTGTTTGGCGAGAAATACGGCGAGTTTGTCCGCGTGGTCGAGGTCGGTACGTTTTCCAAGGAGCTGTGCGGTGGCACGCATGTGGGTCATGCGGCAGAGATCGGCCTGCTCAAGATCGTAGGCGAGAGCTCTGTTGGCGCCAACACGCGCCGCATCGAGGCTGTGACGAGCTTTGACGCGTTTGCCTTTGTGTCGCAGCAGACGCAAGAGCTGCATCGCGCAAGCAGCGCTTTGGGCTGCAAGGCGCTTGAGGTCGCAGAGCGCGTCGAGGCCCTGCAGGCACGCGCCAAAGAGGCCCAGGCCCAGCTCAAGAAGATCCAGAAGGCCGCAAGCGAAGGCAGCTTTGCAGACTACCTGCAAGAAGCCGTTGACTTTGGCGCCTTCAAGGCCGTTGTTGCCGATCTGGGCGAGTCCGACATGGATACCATGCGCGAGGGCTGGGACGCTATGAAGAAGCGCGTCGAGAAGGCTCCCTTTGCCTGCGTGCTCATCGCCCGCAATGCCCAAGGCGGCAACCCGCTGCTGATGGCTGCCGGCAACGATGCTGCAGTGGAGGCCGGTTTCAATGCCGGCCAGGTCATCAAGGCCATCGCGCCTGCTGTCAAGGGCGGCGGCGGTGGCAAGCCGTCGATGGCCCAGGCAGGTGGCAAGGACGCCTCTGGTATCCCTGCGGCAATCGAGAAGGCCAAAGAGGTTTTGGGCGCCTAGGCGCCTACACAGCAGAGAGGTTTGCATGCAGGTCCTAGCTTTGGATATAGGCGCTAAGCGCATCGGCATCGCCTCGGGCTCCACAACGGGCAAGATCGCCACTCCGGTCAAGATCTTGCCCACTGCAGAGGTCGAGGCCAACGCCCGCTCGTGGCGCATGGTGCTTGAGGATTACGAACCCGATCTCTTGGTTTGCGGGTGCCCTAAATCTATGAGCGGGGCAAAGGGCCAGCAGGCGCAGCGCGTCATGGCGCTCGCAAACAAGATCGCAGCTCAAGCAGGCCTGCCGGTCGAGTTTGTCGACGAGCGCCTGAGCAGTGCCGAGGCCAAACGCTATATGCGCGAGCAAGGCATGAGCGAGCGCGATATGCGCGGCAAGGTAGATGCCGTGGCTGCTTCGGTCTTTCTGGCTACGTGGCTTGAGCAGCAGGAGTAACGGCTTTTTATCTGCTCGCTTGCAGATGTTGCGCAGCGTTATTGCGTGATTGATGGTTGACGCCTACAACATGGGCGATTTTTGATGCAACTTGGTTTGATATGGCCTGCCCGTTGCAAGCAACTTGCTTGGGAGGCAACGGGCATTGATCTTGACGGTAAACAGACGAGAGGCTTGGACTTGGCACAGGGTAGACACTCGGCAAGCAAGAAGAAGGGCAAGGACGTATCTGGTGTTGGCGCTGCCGGCATTGCCGCTAGCTCTAAAAAGCGCAGCAAGCAGGGGCATCTGGGCATCATCTTCCTGCTCATCGTTGTCATAGCGGTGGCTGTGGCGGCCTTTGTCGTGCTTCCCAACCTAGGCGAGTCAAAGGGTTCTGTCCGTGAGGGAGAGCAGGTCACTGTCGAGATCGCAGAGGGTTCTACCAGCGCGAGCATCGCCAAGACGCTCAAGGACAACGGCGTCATCGCACTTGAGAGCGATTTTTTAAACGCCGTCAAAGAGCAAGGCGTCGCAGACCAGCTCAAGGCGGGCACCTATATCTTTACGGGCGGCGATAGCGCAAGCTCTATCGTAGATGCCATGGTCAAGGGCAATGCGGGTTACACGCTGCTCATTCCCGAGGGCTATGCGCTCAAGAAAATCGCCAAGACGGTGCAAAAGACCTGCTCCATCGATGCGGACGAGTTCTACAAGCTCGCAACGAGCGCAAGCGATTACCAGGAAGACTACCCCTTCTTGGCAGACGCCTACGACAACTCCATGGAGGGCTTTCTCTTCCCCGACACCTACACGGTCCCGTTTGGCTCTGATGCAGATGCTGTGATCAGGCTCATGCTGGATAACTATGCCACGCAGATTGCCAGCGTGGATATGAGCTATGCCTCGTCTAAGAACCTCACATCGTACGACGTACTCATCTTGGCCTCTATGATCGAGAAAGAATCGCGCGAGGACTCGGATAAGACCTCTATCTCAAGCGTTTTCTACAACCGCTTGCACGCGGGTATGAACCTGGGCAGCGATGTGACGACCTACTACGCCGTTGGCAAGGATTTGACCGAGGAACTCACCACGCAAGACCTTGCAAGCGACAGCCCTTACAACACGCGCAACCCCAACAACAAGGGCCTGCCCGCGGGTCCTATCTGCAGCCCTGGCCTCGTGTCGCTTAACGCGGCTGCCCACCCGGAAGAGACGAGCTACCTGTACTTTTTCTACAGCTCCAAAAAGGACAAGACGATGTTCTACAAAGACCAAGCTTCATTTGACAAGGCTTGGGCCAAGCTACAGTAGGCGAGTGTCTCATGCCGTTGTTTAGACCGCGTGAATATTACGCGAGCGTGCTCGATATAGATCCGGTTGACCTTGTCCAACGCGGGTACAAGGGCCTGCTGCTGGACGTGGATAACACCCTCATGCCTAGGACAGACACCCAGGTACCGGCAAAGATGGCCGATTGGGTTGACCGCTGCAAACGCGCCGGCCTTGCCACGCTTGTTTTGTCCAACAGCTTTCAAGAACGCGTGACAGGTGCCGTGTCCCAGCTTGGCTGCGAGTTTGTCGGCAAGGCCATGAAGCCTCTGCCCGGCGGTTTCAAGCGAGCACAGGAGCTTTTGAGACTGCCAGCCAGCGAGCTAGTCATGGTGGGAGACCAAACCTATACCGATATTTTGGGGGCAAACCTCGCCGGTATCCACAGCATCCTCGTGTTGCCCTTGGGCACCGTCGAGCTGTGGCACACCAAGGCCTTTAGGGTCGTAGAGCGCGTGCTTTTAGCAGGGATGCACCCGCAGGGCAGCTTTCCCCAAGACATCTACACCAAACCTTAAAGACGCAAGATCGCAAGCAAGAGTTGCGGTGCTATAACAAGATACCTATGCCAGGTAGTACGCGATATACGGCAGATTGGCAGACCAGACGATTACCAAGGAGCATCAAGATGACCAACTACGGCGGCGTGCGCGGTGCTAACGAGAAGACGGGCAAGCGCTTTGCTGTGATCGGCACGCCCGTGGGGCATTCTCTGTCTCCGGCTATCCACAACATCGTCTATCGCGAGGCACAGGTTGACTGGAGCTATACCGCTATCGAGTGCCCTACGCCGCAAGACGCCCTGCATCAGATCGACCTTTTGCGCTTGGGGCATCTTGACGGCCTCAACATAACCATGCCCTACAAGCAGCTTGCGATGGAGCAGGCGGATTTTGTCGATGCGAGCGCTGTTGCCGCCGGTGGAGCAAACGTGCTGGTAAGACACGGGCGCGACTTGTGGGCTTACAACACAGACGGCATGGGCGCGGTGGATGCCATCTTGCGTGCGGGCTCGCTTGAGGCAAGCACTGTCTATGCCTGCGTTTGCGGCACGGGTCCCACCTCGAGCGCCATTGCCTGCGCCTTGGCTATCAAAGGCGCCCGGCAGGTGACGGTTTTTAGCCGCAGCCTGCCTAAGGCGCAATCGGCTGTGCAACGCATGGCCCAGTGCCTCCCAGAAGCCTGCTGTGCTGTGATCGAGCCTGCAAGCTACGATGAAGTGTTTAGGGTTGTCCCCGGCTGCAACGTGATTGTGGATGCCACGCCGCGCGGTATGAATGCAGACGACGAACCTATCATCGACCCGGCGTTTTTCCATGACGGGCAAGTTGTCATGGACGTCGTCTACGCGCATGGCCTCACAAAGATCGTCGAGGGCGCGCGCAAGCAGGGGGCTGTTGCCATCGACGGCTCGGAGATGCTCATAGGCCAGGCTGCATTGGCGATAGAGATATGGCAGCGCGAGCTGGGTTACAGCTTTGAGATAGACCGCAACGCCATGCGCAAGCCCATGCTGGCCAAGCAGGCGTAAACAGAGGCATGCTGATGCGGCTAGAGTGGTTTTGCGCTAGCTGACAAGTGCCAGCCAAGCGCAGCAGACGGCGGCGTGGCTGCGGCTTGCGTTTGCGTCCCACCCCGGCGCTACAATGACTTGAAACTCAACTTTAAAAGACCGGATCGCAGATCAGGAGCGTTTTATGGCCGAGCAGTTTGGCTTTCCCACAGATGCCGATATCGAGCGCGTAAAGGAGCTGCGCGATACGCTCAACCGCGCACGTGAGCAGTACTATCTCTACGATGCGCCCGAGCTTTCGGATGCGGCGTACGACTCTTTGGAGCGCGAGCTCAAAGAGCTCGAGGAGCGTTTTCCCATGCTTGCAGACAGCGCCTCGCCCACGCAGACGGTAGGCGGCTCGGTGTCGTCGAGCTTTGCCTCGGTAGAGCATGCTGTGCGCATGTACTCGCTTGACAATGCCATGGACCTCGATGAGTTGGATGCCTGGTTGGAGCGTACGAGACAGGCCGTCGGCCATCAGCTGAGTTACTGCTGTGAGCTCAAGATCGACGGCTCCTCTATCGCCCTCACCTACGATCGCGGCACCTTGGTGCGTGCGGCTACCCGTGGCGACGGCGCGGTGGGAGAAGACGTCACTGCCAATATCCGCCAGGTGAAAGATATCCCCGCAGCTTTGACGGAAGCCTGTGGCGCTGCCGGTTTTGAGAACTCGATCGAGCTGCGCGGTGAGGTCTACATGCCCAAGGCCAGCTTCGAGTCTCTCAACGCTGCTATCGCGCGTGAAAACGACCTCATCATCGAGCATAACGCCATGGTGGACGCCGGTTGCGGCGGCAGGCGCGCTGCACTCAAGAAGCCCTTTGCCAACTGCCGCAATGCCGCAGCGGGTTCTTTGCGCCAAAAGGATGCGTCTGTCACGGCCGAGCGCGGCCTTGCGAGCTTTATCTATGCTTGCGCCGATGCCAGCCAGCTGCCTGTGTCAAGCCAGCACGAGTTCTTGGAGTGGCTGCGTGCAGCGGGCTTTTGCGTCAACCCTAACATCAAAACCGTCACGACTGAGGCACAGGTCCACGAGTTTTGCGAGCAAGCGCTGCAGATGCGCAGCAGCCTGGGCTATGACATCGACGGCGTCGTGGTCAAGGTCGACGACTTTGCCACGCAAGAGCAGTTGGGCTTTACCGCCAAGGCGCCGCGTTGGGCCATCGCCTTCAAGTTCCCGCCAGAAGAAAAGACCACCGTCTTGCGAAACGTTGCCGTGCAGGTGGGGCGCACGGGCGCTTGCACACCGGTTGCGGAGTTTGACCCCACTACCGTCGATGGCAGCGTTGTATCGCGCGCGACGCTGCACAACTACGACGAGGTCGCACGCAAGGACGTGCGCATCGGCGACACCATCATCATCCACAAAGCCGGCGATGTGATCCCGGAGGTCGTGGGTGCGGTCATGGGCTTGCGTCCGGCAGACGCCAAGCCGATAGAGCCTCCCGTTGCTTGCCCCAGCTGCGGCGCGCCGCTTAGCCGCGACGGCGCGTTTTTGCGCTGCGAGAGCGCGGAGTGTCCCGCCCAGGCAGCAGAGAGGCTCGAGCATTGGGTGAGCCGCGGTGCGTTGGACATAGACGGCATGGGCCCTAAGGTCATCGAGGCTTTGGTTGATGCCGGCATGTTGCATGACGTTGCCGGATACTACGACCTCACAGCGCAGGAGTTGTCGCAGGTCAAGCGCGGTGACGACGCCAACATAGACGGCAGCGACCGCGTTATCGGCGCCAAAAACGCCGCAAAGATCATCAGCCAGATAGAGGCCAGCAAAGAGCAGCCCCTAAGCAGCGTGATCTTTGGCTTGGGAATCCGCAATATCGGCAAGACCACGGCCGAGGCCCTATCGCATGCCTTTGTGACCATGGACGCCCTCATGGACGCCAGCGTTGCCCAACTCACGCAGGTTGACGGTATCGGAGAGATTGTTGCGCAAAGCGTCGTGGACTTCTTTGCGGTCGACGCAAACCGCGATCTGGTCGAGCGTCTGCGTCAAGCCGGCCTTTGCATGGAAGAAGACCTTAGCGATATGAAGCCCCAGACCCTTGCAGGGCTCACCTTTGTGCTCACGGGCTCTTTAGAACGCTACGACCGCGCAACGGCAGAGGCCCTGCTCAAGGAGTACGGCGCCAAATGCTCGGGCAGCGTGAGCAAGAAGACGAGCTACGTGATAGCCGGCCCCAAGGCGGGAAGCAAACTCGCAAAGGCGCAGACGCTCGGCGTGCCTGTGCTGGATGAGGACGCGCTCGTGCAGATCATCGAGACAGGGCAGGTTCCATCCTAGGATTGCAAACTGCAGCGGTCTTATAGCTGCCCTGCAACGGCCTGGGCATGCTTGGGTGTGCCTGGACGTTTGCATCAACAGCGGGCAATAAAGAAACGGCAGCGGCTCATATGAGCTGCTGCCGTTTGCGTTGCGGTGGACAGATTGCGTCTGCGCGGTCGTGTGGGCGGCCTTTAGCTGACGGGAATCCAGCGCTCCAAGATCAGCAGGGTCTCTTCTTGGATGCTCAGGCGCGGACGGTCTTCGTCGGTGACAACGGCGCCGCGGCCGATCTCGTTGACGACGGTCTGCGACAGCCTCCAGCCCATCTCGGCGTAGAGGTTGAGCAGCTCCTCGATCTTGCTCACGTTGGCGCCGCCGTCCATCAGATCGCTCACCTTGACGACCTTGTACTCAAAGTAGCCGCCGTTTCTCTTGGTGTAGTCGTTTACGGCGAGGTCGTGGCCATCGCTGCAAGCCAGGTTCGTGTTGCTAGTGCTCATATATAACCCCCAAGTAGCTGCCGATTATGCATTTCTGTCGATTGTAAGCTTGCTCTGTGGCAAATGCATGACATGATGTGCGTCTCCTAAAGACGTACATCTTTGCGGCTTGTGCCTTGGCGGTTAAAGCACGGTTGCTGCTGTATCTCTAGTGAAACGCCGGGATGATCAGCCACAGGGCAAAGAGCACGATGGCAACGCAGATGGCAAAGCAAAACGCCGCTCCCACGCGCGAGGACATATGGTGGATGCCCTCCTCGTCTCCGCTGGCATGGGACAGCAGCCTCACGCCGTTGGCATAAAGCGCCGCCAGCATCCCTGCGATTCCCACAGCGCAGACAAGCACGATAAAGAAGTTGATGATGTTCATATGCGCGTCCTCCTCTTAAGCAGCCATCGAGACGGGCTCGGCGTTGGGCATGATCTTGACTTCTGCGGATTCGTTGACGTTTTTGGCGCTCACCGGGTTGCGCTTGGAGAGATAGACGATAAACAGCGCCCCTGCCACAAGCAAAACGCCCACGGCGATGGTGCCCGCCAGACCCGTTTTGGCGATGATGCAGGCGCCTGCGCCGATGAGACCGGCGCACGGGAAGGTGATGAGCCAGGCAAGCAGCATGCGCGATGCAACCTTCCAGTTGACTGCCGTACCCTTGCCCAGGCCGCTGCCGATGATAGAGCCGGAGCAAACCTGCGTGGTGGACAGCGCAAAGCCCATATGGCTTGAGACCAGGATGGTGGTGGCGCTGGCTGCCTCGGCGGCAAAACCCTGCGGAGTGGTGATCTCTGTCAGGCCCTTGCCCAAGGTGCGGATGACGCGCCACCCGCCCATGTAGGTGCCCAAGGCGATTGCGAGGCCGCATACGGCGACGACCCACAGCTGCGGTCCGGTGCCGCTGGCTTGCGCGCCTGCGCTGATGAGCGTGAGCGTGATGATGCCCATGGTCTTTTGCGCGTCGTTGGTGCCGTGGGAAAGTGCGACCAGGCAGGCCGTGATGGTTTGACCATGGCGGAAATCGGTCTCAACACGCTTGGCATCGACCTTCTTGACGATGGTCAAGATGAGCTTGATGGCTACAAAGCTTGCCAAGCCGGCAACAACAGGGGAGATAAGCGCGGGGATCAAGACCTTGGTGATGACGGCCATGAAGTTGATGCCCTCGACGCCCGCGCCGATGATGACGGCGCCAACTAGGCCTCCAAACAGGGCATGGCTGGAGCTAGAGGGCAGACCCACGAGCCAGGTGATGAGGTTCCATAGGATCGCGCCGACGAGCCCGGCAAAGATGAACTCGGCTCCTATCGTCACGGCTTGCTCGTTGATGATGCCGCCCGATATGGTCTTGGCGACCTCGGTCGATAAGAAGGCGCCCACCAGGTTGAGCGTTCCTGCGGCGATAACAGCCGTCTTGGGCTTGAGGGCGCCGCTTGCAATGGAGGTGGCCATCGCGTTTGCGGTGTCATGGAACCCGTTGGTAAAGTCAAAAACCAACGCGGTGACGATCACCATTCCCACAACTACCAGTGTTGCAATTTCCATTGGGTCTCAGGTCTCCTTGATTTTGATTCCTCTTGGTTTGCTGGCGTCTTGCCTTTGGCAAGGAGATGCCAGCATTGTTTGAAATGCACTGGAAACAAGTTAGGAAACCCGGGTGTTGGTCCTGCAACGCGTATGTCAAGTGTTTGCAAAGTTTGCCGATAGACGTTATCGAGGTTTGCGGCGATGCCGGTGGAGGGCTTGCGTCAAGCAGCGCTGCAGTCGCGCAAAAAAACGCAGCGCTACCTGCACTGCCTGCGCGGTCTACAAGTGAGCTGCAGCCAAACTACAAGACACAATGCCTTGTAGGGGGCGGCTGTTAGGCCAAGGTGGCGATAAGGCAGTGCTTCTCTTTATCGACGCCAACAAAGCGCATCTGCACAAGCGCGCCCAGCTCGATCTGCTCGGCAAAGCGCACTTCGTGAAAGCTCTCCGACGTGCCTTGCCCCCAGCGCTCGACAACGACGCTCTCTGTGCTGCCCACGCGCGCGGCCATATCTCCTAAGGCAAGCTCGCGGCCCAAAGCGGTAAGCTTTTGCACACGCGCGGCGCGCACCTGGGGGTCCACTTGATCGTCACGTGCGGCGGCGGGGGTGCCGGGGCGTTTGGAGTAGGGAAACACGTGCAGCTTCATGAAACCGCAGTCCTTGACCATCTGGCAGGTTGCCTCAAAGTCCTCTTGCGTCTCTCCGGGAAACCCGACGATGATGTCGGTCGAAAGCGCGATGTTGGGTACGGCAGCGCGGATTGTGCGCACAAGCTCCAAGAACTCTGCCGCATCGTAGTGGCGCGCCATCTCATGTAAAACCTTGGAGCTGCCCGACTGCAGCACCAGGTGCAGATGGCGGCATAGGCGCCCGTCACTTTGTGCCATGAGGCTGATGAGGTCTGGCGTGACGCTTTGCGGCTCGATGCTGGGTATGCGGATGCGTTTGACGTCGGTTTCGTCCATGAGGCGCTGCACAAGATTGCTTAGGCGCATATCGCCCCAGCGGTAGGCGCCGGTGTCTATGCCCACCAACACGAGCTCTTGGCTTCCGGCATCGACCAGTTGGCGTGCCTGGCTGATGACGATGTCGGGGTCGACGCTTCTTGCCTTGCCGCGCGCCACATGCACGATGCAAAACGTGCAGGCGTTGTCGCAGCCGTCTTGGACTTTGACGCCGCTGCGCGTCCTAAAGCCCTCGCCGTAAGGGACGTTGCCGCTGCTGTCTGCGACTGTATGGTGCATGAGGTCTAGTGCGCGGTTGGCGACCATCTCCTTGGAGGTCTCGCACACAACGCGCGCATCGATTGCCTGGTAGGCATCGGCAGCGATGTTGATGGCGCATCCGGTGACGAGCACCGGGCCGCCCTGACGCTTGAGCGCCTGGCGGATGGCCTTGCGGTTTTTATGGTCTGCCTCGCCGGTGACGGTGCAGGTGTTGAGCATGGCGATATCTGCGTCCTCTAGGGCAGCAGGCTCCCAGCCCGCGGCCATGAGGGCGGCGGCGATGTTGTCTGACTCCACGCGGTTGACGCGACAGCCGTGTGTGGTGATGTGAAACTTGGTCATGCTCGTGTGTGGCTTGCGCTTGCGGTGTGCTTGCTTGACGGCGTTTTGCTGCAGGTTAGGCAAATGCAGCGGCGTTGCTTGAAGGCGCGCCGCCTTTAGGCCTGCGGCTCTTCGTCGTCAAAATGGCAGGCACCCAGCCCGCCCAAGCCGTACATGCAAAGTGCGGTAGCCACCGTGCCTGCGGTCTCTGTGCGCAGGATGAGGCTGCCCAAGGTGACGACCTTGACTTGGTCGCCCACGGCTTTGAAGGTCTCGACCTCGTGCTTGGACAGGCCGCCTTCCGGGCCGATGATGAGTGCCACGCGGCTGTTGATGTCGCAGTTGGGCTCGGCGCGCAGAGCCTTGTCCACAGACAGGGCGTAGCCGTCTGCGTCGAGGTCTGCCTCTTCCCAGGCGATGATGACGCGGTCAAAGCCCTTGAGCTCCTCGCAGATGTCTGCAAGCGAGGTGGGGTCTTCTACCGTGGGAAGGATGCTGCGGCCGGACTGCTTTGCCGCAGACAGCGCGATGCGGCGCCAACGCTCGCCCTTGTAGCCGCCCTCGTCTTTGCGCAGGCGCACGATGGAGCGCTCGGCCAAGAAGGGGATGATGCGCTCGATGCCCAGCTCTGTCGTCTGGCGGATGGTCTGGCCCATGCGGTCTCCCTTGGAGATGCCCTGCACCAGCGTGAGGTGCGGCAGGCGCTTGATGGGCAGCGGCGCGATGATGCGGCCGGTGACGCGCTCTTGGTCGATGTAGGTGATCTCTACCTCCCAAGCCTTGCGGCCCTCGGAAAAGCATGCGATATGCTCTCCCACCTCGCAGCGACGCACGTTGATGTGGCGCAGCTCGTCGGCGTTGAAGGGCAAGGCGACCTCGCCGTCAGAAGGCAGCGGGGACTCGATAAAGAAGCGGGGCAGGGACATGTTTCTCCTATCACCGTGGTAAGAACGCGCATATTGTACCGTTTTGAGCTGCGTGTTATAGTGACACTCACCTCGAAGGCGCAATGTCTTCGGTAGCTGTTCGAGCAAAGCCAATCCACCACATCTCAAAAACGGCTTTCTTGCCACCTTTGGGTTTTGCGTGCGCTTTGGCAGTTTATTTATCACCCAACCTAAGGAGCATCCATGAAGTTTTTCCTGGATACCGCAAACCTTGATGAGATCGCCGAGATCGCATCTTGGGGCGCTTTGGCAGGCGTTACCACCAATCCCTCTCTCTACGCTAAAACCGGCGGCAAGCTGGAGGATTTCCAGGACCATCTCAAGAAGATCTGCGATATGGTCGACGGTCCTGTCTCTGGCGAGGTCACCGGCGAGACCCGCGATGAGATGATCGCAGAGGGCCGCGAGCTGGCTGCCTTGGCAGACAACCTGGTCGTCAAGATCCCCATGACCGTCGAGGGCCTGGCTGCATGCCGCACCCTGAGCGACGACGGGATCCCCGTCAACATGACGCTCGTCTTCTCTGTTGCCCAGGCGCTTTTGGCTGCTCGCGCCGGCGCGCGCTACATCAGCCCCTTTGTCGGTCGCTTTGACGATATCGCAGAGAATGGCGTTGCCCAGCTCGAGGAGGTCGTGGCTGCCATCAACAACTACGATTTTGGCCATGACGTAGAGATCATCGCCGCCTCTATCCGCAGCGCTAACCACGTGCGCGAGGCCGCCCTCATGGGTGCAGACATCGCAACCGTGCCCTACGCAGCCATGAAGAAGTGCGTCATGCACCCCCTGACCGATCAGGGTCTTGCAAAGTTTGCCGCCGATTGGGAAAAGGTCGTTAACGCTTAATGGCTCATGAGGAAAACAACCAGGCAGCTGACGCGCAAGAGGCGCCCAAGCCGCGCACGCGCCGCAAGCTGACCGAGGAGCAAAAGGCCGCTGCTGCCGCAAAGCGCAAGGCGACCATCGCAGCCAAGAAGGCTGCCGCAGCAACGCAAGCTGCTGCAAAGGACGCAGAGGGTTCTGCAAAAGACAAGCCCGCTGCCAAGAAGAAGGCCGCATCCAAGGCCAAGACCGCAAAGGCTGCCGCCGCTGATGACGCTGCCGATAAAGACGCTGCTGATAAAGGCGCATCTGCTGCCGCAAAGGCCAAAGCCGCCGCTAAGGCTGCCGCTGTTGCCGGTGCCGAGCAGGAGGCTCCCGCAGCCGACGCCCCCAAGCGCCGTGGCCGTCCTCGTCTAAGCGACGAGGAAAAAGCCCGTCGCAAGGCCGAGCGCGAGGCTGCCAAGGCCGCTACTGCAGCTGCAGGCGCAGATGGCGCTGCGGCCGCTGCTGCTTCCGCTTCCAAGCCTGCTGGCGACGCACCTGCCCAGGGCAAGCAAGAAGCCGCTGATGCTAAAGAGCAAGCTGCGGGTGATCAATCGGCGGGCGCTCCCGCTGCAGAGGGCGCAGATGGTACGGAGGCCTCTAAGGGCCGCCGTCGCAACAACCGCCGCCGCAACAAGCGCGACGGTGCCGATAACGCGGCTCAAGGCGACGCTGCTACGCAAGAGGCTCCCAAGCAGGATGCCGATAAAGACGCCGCCCAAGGCGAGCCCAAGAGCGAAGCTCAAGACGGCGAGCCCAAGGCCAAAGAGCAAGACGAGCAAAAAGACGGCCAGGGTCGTCAGGACCGCTACCGCGACCGTCGCAACAACCGCCGCAAAAACCGCAATCGCAAAGAGCGTCGAGAGATCGCCCCGTCTGCCACGCGCGACGAGCTTGCCAACCTCGCAGACGAGGAGCTCGTTGCCAAGGCAACAGAGCTGGGAGTCGACTTTGCGGAGTACGGTGAGCGCGATGATCTGGTAAGCGCCGTCTACGATGCGTTGCTGCAGGCCGAGGGCTTTGTCATGGTCGACGGTATCTTGGATCTCATGCCTGACGGCTACGGTTTCATCCGCACCAACGGCTACCTTGCCGGCGAGCACGACGTCTATGTGGGCGCCAGCATGGTGCGCCGCAACGCGCTGCGCCGAGGCGACTATATTGCCGGCCGTGTGCGTCCTGCGCGCGAGAACGAGAAGTACCCCGCGCTCAACATGATCGTCTCGCTTAACGGCGAGCCTTTTGAGGGACCAACGCATCGCGTCAAGTTCGCGCAGCTCACGCCTGTTTACCCTGACGAGCGTTTGGTGATGGAGCACGGGCACAACACCTACACCGCCCGCGCTATCGACTTGGTGGCGCCCATTGGCAAGGGCCAGCGCGGCCTTATCGTCAGCCCGCCCAAGGCCGGAAAGACCACCGTCCTCAAAGACATCGCCGCGGCTATCAGCGCCAACAACCCCGAGGTTCACTTGATGTGCCTGTTGGTTGACGAGCGCCCAGAAGAAGTCACCGATATGGAGCGCAGCATCGACGGCGAGGTGATCTCTTCCACGTTTGATATGCCGTGCGAGAATCATATCGCCGTGGCCGAGCTTGTGATCGAGCGTGCCAAGCGCCTGGTCGAGCAAGGTCAAGACGTCGTCATCTTGCTGGACTCCATCACACGCCTTGCCCGCGCCTACAACCTGGGTACGCCGGCGTCCGGCCGTATCTTGTCTGGCGGCGTGGATTCTGGTGCGCTGTATCCGCCCAAGCGTTTCTTGGGTGCCGCGCGCAACATAGAAAACGGCGGCTCGCTCACGATCTTGGGCACGGCGCTTGTCGATACCGGCTCCAAGATGGATGAGGTCATCTTCGAGGAGTTCAAGGGCACCGGCAACATGGAGCTCAAGCTGGACCGCCAACTGGCAGATCGCCGCATCTTCCCGGCAATCGACCCTGTCACCTCTGGCACGCGCAAAGAGGAGCTGCTGCTCGACCCGCAGGAGGCGCCGCTCATCTGGGGTCTGCGTCGTCTGCTTGCCAACATGAACAACACCGAGCGTGCTATGGACATGCTGGTCAAGAGCCTGCGCCAAACAGAGGACAACCGCGAGTTCTTGATCAAGAGCGCTAAGAAGGCCAACAAGACCAACGTGGGGGCAAGCCTGTAGAGGAGCTTGCGCTTGCTTGTGGCTTTAGAGCCGTCGGCCTGAGAGGGTCGGCGGCTTTTTTGTTGAGGCTTGCGAAGTATCGATTGCTTGCAGGTGCGGGTAGAGGCGAGCATTGCTCTCCCGGTAGGTTGCGAGGTTTCTTGTAGCGTCATGTCGAGCGAAGCGGCCGACAGGTCGCGCAGCCGAGACATCTAGTCGCAACTCAGAGGGATTCGCCAAGGTGCATTGTGGCGAACCACGCGGGTAAACTTGCACTTAGACTCGACCTCAGCATTACACGTCGAGCGGCGGGGATAGGTGCTGCTCCAGCGCGCTTCGCTGCTCGCATCCTACGGATGCTCGTGCGCTCGCTCCGCGCAACTGCACGCAGAAACGGTTGCGCGAGGCGTTGCGCAGCACCCACCCCCACCGCTCTTTTGCTTGCATAGCTCCAGTCGTAGCGAATCATAGGGGGACTCGCAGGTGAAAGTAGGGGAGAGCACTGCTCGCCCGCGTAGGTTGCTTTGACTGGCTGCAAAAAAGACGTTTCGTTTAACCAGGGTGTCCCAAGAACCGTTTTACCCCGAGCGCAATGAGCGCAGCGAATGGAGTCGAGGGGTGTAGTTGCAGCTCAGAGAGGTTTTCATGTGTGGAATCGCGGACTCATATCCGCAGGTAGAGGCGTGAATCTGCTGTAACAAAAGGTATACCTTTTGTTACACGCGGGCAGGTGGGCCTGCGCCCTCC
>CAVAPV010000044.1:0-20359 GCA_963590525.1 Agathobacter rectalis | reverse complement strand
CCGCAAGAACCAGGCACAAGACGACAACGCACGGCTTGCCCACACCGCCGATGGCGGCCCCGTCGATGCTTGAGTTGAGCAAGCTTATCGCCACAGTGGCAAGCATGCCGGCCACAACGCAGCCGATGACGCGCTTGAGCGTTTTGAAGCTCTCCAACTGCCTGAGCACATCGTAGAAGTAACGGCCCACGGCAAAGGTGATGCAGCTCATGGCAACAGCGCAGCCAAAACCCGCAAGGGCCATGGCCAATCCGGCGGGCGCACCGCCTTGGTAGGAGCCGTCGATAAAGCCCACGCCGGCGAGCACCTTGGTAAGTATGGAGCCGGGCAGGGCGTTGGCAAAGGGTACGAGGCGCGCATAGAAATCCTGAGAGTCGACCATACCGCTTTGGACGAACATGCCGTCTGCCATGGTGATGTAGGCATCGCCACCGCCAAAGGACGCGACGCTGCTCAAAGCGCCCTTGCCCAGATAAGCCAGGGTATCTTGGCAGACAAGAAGCGCCGGCAAGGCCAACACCACAGCAAACAGCAGCGATGCGGCGCATGCCCCTATCAACCACTTGGGGCTTTCCAGATGCAGGTGGGCATCGCGCTCGCGCACATCGCCCACGATGCTTGCAATCGCCATAATCAGCATCGCAAACGTGGTTATCCAACAGATAAGACGGCCAAGACTGGCATCCAAAACATCGCCTTTGCCCAGGCAGAACAACCCTGCCACCGCAACGGCCACAACGATGCGTGCAGGCGTGCGTTTGTTGCGAATCCAGCAGGCAAAGAAAAACGTGAGGCCCGTCGCGTTGACCATGCTGATGCCAAAGAGGCTGTCCATACCGTCTTGCAGCAGCGCATGCAAGGCGTCTCCGCAGGTCACGGCAAAGGCAAGCACAACCACCACAGCCGATGCGCGGCGAGCATTGACGCTGCCTCCTCGCGATAGGGCACCTGCGGCGTAGCGCCAGATAACGCTGATGATAAAGGCGCATACACCTGCGGCCAAGAAGTTGATCTGCGCTATGAGCGCATCGTCGACCAAGCTCAGCACGAGCAGCGCGGCAACAAGCAGCATGACACCTGGGGCGGCGATTGCACAGCTTGCGGCAAGCATCCCCAAAGGCCCCGCCTCGCGCAGGCCCACGCCCGCCGCGATCTCTACCGGAAGCGCACCGGGCGTGATGCAGGCGACGGCCACGTCGTCTTCAAAATCGCGCTTGCTCAGCAAACGCGCGCCTTGCTTGCCCACAAGACGCTCTTGCAAGACGGGGATAAGCGCGCTGCCACCGCCAAAGCCCATAAGCCCGATGCCAAATAGCTCTTTGACCAGCGTCGCGAGACGGCACGTGCCACGCACCTGACCGGCATCGCTGCCCGTATCCGCGGCATCTCCAGCAAGCTTTGCTGTATGCGGTTTATTGGATGGCGCGTGCTTGCCCATAGCGGCGCTAGCCCTGCAGACCCTCTATATAGGCGATGATGCGCTCGACGCTTGCATCGAGGTCCTCGACGGAGGTGTCGATGGTGATCTGCGGGTTTTGCGGCACCTCGTAGGCGCTGTCGACACCCGTGAAGTTCTTGATCTGGCCGCTGCGCGCCTTCTTGTAGAGACCCTTCACATCGCGGCGCTCGCATTCCTCGATAGGCGTGCTCACATAGACCTCGACAAAGCTCTCATCGCCGATGATCTCTCTTGCGCTGCGGCGATCTGCCGCAAAGGGGCTGATAAAGCTCACCAGCGTCACGAGACCGGCATCGTTCATAAGCTTTGCGACCTCGGCCACGCGGCGGATGTTCTCTACGCGGTCTTGCTCGGCAAAGCCAAGGTCGCGGTTAAGCCCCATGCGCACGTTGTCACCGTCAAGCAGCATCGTATAGCGGCCCTGGGCATGCAGCCTGCGCTCGAGCTCGTTGGCAACCGTCGACTTACCGGCACCCGAAAGCCCCGTAAACCACAGCGTAAGTGCACGCTGCTGCATATGGCTCTCTCTGATCTGGCGCGTGATATCGGCGTCTTGCCAGGTGAGGTTGTCGGCGTGCTCGATCTTGCGCCTGATCACAGCGCAAGCGCTCGTCATATTGGTCACGCGGTCGATAAGGATCATGCGGCCCAAGGCGGCGTTGTCTTGGAAGCTATCGAAGGCGACCTTCTTGGAGAGGTTCACATCGGCAAGCGCGATCTCGTTTTTGGCGATGTTGCTAGCCTCAACCACCGCGCCCGTGTTGACGTCGATGCGCGACTTGACGGCAGAGACCGTGCCTACCACAGACTCCGTGCCGATGCAAAAGACAAAGCTCGCGCCCTCGCGCAGGGGCACGTCGTCCATCCACAAAAGCTCGACTTCCATCATGTTGCCCACCATGGGCTCGAAATCTCCCACCAGCACGCTGCCGCGGCTGACGTCGACCTCGTCTTCCAAGGTCAAGGTCACAGCCTGGCCCGCGCTGGCAGATTGCACGTCGTCAAAGCCCCTGACGATGCGCGCAACCTTGCTTTTGGTGGTGCCGGGCTTGACTTGGATGCTGTCGCCCACGCTCACCGTGCCCGTGGCAACGGTACCCTCAAAACCGCGGAACTCCCTGTTGGGGCGGCACACGCGCTGCACGGGCATGCTAAAGCCGCACGACAGCTTGGAGCTACCCACCTCGATGTCTTCCAGATACTCCTTAAGCGTCGGGCCGTTGTAAAAGCCCATCGCTCCAGAGGCTACGACAACGTTATCGCCCTCGGTCGCGCTTACGGGGATAACCTGCACGCTATGCACGTCAAACTCGGCCAAAAGCTCGTTGATCTGGGTTTTGACCTGCTCAAAGGCCTCTTGCGAATACCCCGTCAGGTCCATCTTGTTGACGGCATAGACAAAGTGCTTGATGCCCATCAAGGCGCAGATGCGCGTATGGCGCTTGGTTTGGATGAGCACGCCCTTGGTGGCATCGATCAAGATAACGGCGACATCGGCAAAACCAGCGCCCACCGCCATGTTGCGCGTGTACTCCTCGTGCCCAGGGCAATCCGCGGCGATAAAGCTGCGCTTGTCGGTTGTGAAATAGCGATAGGCGACATCGATGGTGATGCCCTGCTCGCGCTCGGCTGCAAGGCCGTCGAGCAAAAGCGAGTAGTCGATCTTGCCATCGGTAGAGCCCACCTTGGAATCTAGCAGCAAGGCATCTTCTTGATCGGCAAAAAGGAGCTTGGCATCGTAGAGCAGATGCCCCAAAAGCGTGGACTTGCCGTCGTCGACAGAGCCGCAGGTCAAAAACTTGAGCAAGTCTCTCATTAGAAGTAACCCTCCCTCTTGCGCTTCTCCATACTGGCGCTGCCGCCGTCTTTGTCGATCACGCGCGTCGTGCGCTCGCTGGTCACAGCCGAGAAAACCTCGTCGATAATGGCGTCGAGCGTATCTGCGCTGCTTTCAACGGCGCCGGTGAGCGGGTAGCAGCCCAGCGTCCTAAAGCGCACCATGCGCATCTGGGGCGTCTCCCCCTCAAGAAAACGGAACCTGTCGTCGTCGACCATGATGAGCTGGCCGTCGCGCTCGACGCAGGGGCGCTCGGCTGCGTAGTAAAGCGGGACGATGTCGATGTTTTCTCTGCGGATGTAGAGCCAGATGTCGCGCTCGGTCCAGTTGGACAGCGGGAACACGCGGATCTCCTCGCCCTTCTTAGTACGGGCGTTGTAGAGGTTCCACATCTCGGGGCGCTGGTTTTTGGGATCCCAGGCATGCGACTCGTTTCTAAAGGAGAACACGCGCTCTTTGGCACGGGATTTCTCCTCGTCACGGCGTGCGCCGCCAAAGACCGCGTCAAAACCGTAGAGGTCGAGCGCATCTTTGAGCGCCTGGGTCTTCATGATGTCTGTGTAGGCGGCACCGTGGTCAAACGGGTTGATGTTTTTGGCTACACCGTCTTGGTTGATGTACTCGATAAACTCCAACCCGTATTTGGAGACCTGCTCATCCCTAAAAGAGATCATCTCCTTGAACTTCCAGGTGGTGTTCACGTGCATCAACGGGAACGGCGGCTTTTGCGGATAGAACGCCTTGCGTGCAAGGTGCAGCATCACCGACGAGTCCTTGCCGATGCTGTAGAGCATGCAGGGTTTCTCGCATTGAGCGGCAACCTCGCGCATGATGTAGATCGACTCGGCCTCAAGCTGATCGAGATGCGCTGTCGCATCGTTGTTCAAATCGCTCTCCTTTGCAGATGCGGATAATGCCAAACGGATACGCAGCGCTTGCGGCCTGTGCCATGCAGGCAGGCACCGCAAGCGCCGCGGGTGCTAATTAGCGCCCGGAAGCAGGCGACGCAGCGCCTTTGCCAAGCGCAGGCTGCGCGAGTTTTCCAACCTTTTGATCTTTGCCTCGAGCGCGGCAAGCTCTTTTTGATGCGCGTGCTCTTGGGCGCTTAGCGCATCGCTTGCAAACTCGAGTGCCTGACTAACAAGCTTCATGCTGTCGGGCGCAAACGCTTGGGCTTCAAGCTCTTCTTGAGTTGCGGCAAACAAGCTCTCGCTGCCAAGGCCGCACACCTCGCGCGCGACCCAATCGTTGCCAGCTGTATAACGCTCTAAGAGCTCTTTTCTTTGCTGCGGGGTAAAAAAGCTCCCCTTCTTAACAGGATCTTGGGCAGAGATCTTGCGCGCCTCGTTGGCAACAAAGTGCTTGCCCAAGCGCTCGTAGAGCTCGGATTTGTTTACGGCAAGCTTGAGCAGCGTGACGCTAGGGGTAAGCGAGGGGTTGTCTTTGCCTGCGGGGCGACGCCAGCCGCAAGTTTCCGCGATGCCCAGCACAGCGGCAAAATCGGCAACGATATTGCCGTCCAAAAGACGGCTGCGGTCGTATATGCGCACGGTCACGGCATCAGGGCCAAAGACCTTTTGCAGGCGCTTGATACCGGCAGCGTAATCACACACCAGCATGCTCTTCTTAGAGTTTGCATACTCCTCAAGACTCATGCACTTCTTGCCCGTCTTGACAAACTGAGCCCACAAAGACTCCATATAGAGGTCCTGGCGACGCAGGTATAACACGATCTGGATGTCTTTTGCGCCAATGTCTTGCGCGGCACCGCGTACCGCCTGCCAAAAGCCCTTCTTAGTGCCGTTGTGCCACAGGCGCTCGTCAGAGAGCACGAGCGTTTTATCGCCCGAGGCAAGCACCTCGCAGCAGAGCTCCGCGCAGGGCTCGATGTTTTCTTCTTGGGCTAAAGACTTGGAGCCAATCGCCCTCAAGGCCGCCATGTTGATCCAGTAACCGTTGCGGTTAAACGCAACGTTTTCCCATTTAACGGGCATGTCGGGATACACAAAACCGCTTTGAGCCAAAAACTCGCTGTTAAACTGCAGCGCGTTTTGCAGCGCTGTCGTCCCGGTTTTGTGCGTGCCGATATGCAATACGAGTTTTGAGGTCACCCGTTCTCCTTCAAGCTATGCAGGTTTAGGTGTGCTTTGCCACTAGCTAAAGAAGTCTAGGCATGCCCAATTAAGCAACTATTAAGATTTGGGCGATGGACTGGAGACGAGCTCGGGTGCGCAGTCTGACGCCTGGGCGCCGCAACAAAAAACTTTGTCGCAAGCATAAGAAAAGCCGCGAGCCCAAAGGACCCGCGGCTTGACGCGCAGCGTTATGCGTTAGCGGTCTTGGCGCTTACTCGCCAAAGAAGACCTTGATCTCGCGCTCGGCAGACTCGACGGAGTCAGAGCCGTGGATGACGTTCTCGTCAACAGTCAGGCCAAAGTCGCCGCGGATGGTGCCGGGGGCAGCCTCGGCGCAGTTGGTGGCGCCCATGAGCTTGCGCATGGTCTTGACGGCGTTCTCGCCAGAGACGACCATCTTGACCACGGGGCCGGAGGTGATGTAAGAGATCAGGCCGTCATAGAAGGGCTTGCCCTTGTGCTCGCCGTAGTTGGCCTCTGCCTCTTCCATGGAAACCATGCCCAGCTCCATGCGCTCGATGGTCAGGCCAACGCGCTCGATGCGGGTGATGATCTCGCCGATGTGGCCGTTTTTGACGCCGTCGGGCTTGATCATGTTGTAAGTCTTCTCGATAGCCATGTATCCGGCTCCTTTCCAAAAGGTTTCTCAAACATACAGCAGGCGGCATCTTACCACCTGCAACCTACAACCCGCGAGCTTACTGCTCGCTGGGGAAGTACAGCTCTACATACTCGACATCCCAGCCGATGAGGTCGCGCCCCATGGTGAGCTCGTAGTATGTGGTTCCGCCGGCATCAAGGGTGGCCTTGACGTAGACGGTCGAGTTGGACGTGCTCCTCTGGACGGCGATGATCTCGTAAGTGCTCACACCCTCCAAAACAGCCATCTGCGAGTCGCGCGACTCCTGCGAGATATTGGGGCTCCAGTAGGCGTCTGTGGACTGGTCTGCCTTGGCGGCATCCAAGAACTCCTGGGCGACCTTCTCTTGCAGGGGGTATCCGTATCCATAGACATAGGCAGCAGCCGCAGCGCCCATCAAGGCGATGATGACGATGACGACAAACAGCAAGATCTTAAGGCCCAGATGCCCCTTGCGTGCCTTGCGACGCTCCTCTTTGGCCGCTCGCTCTACGTCTTCTTCTTTGATAGTGAAAAACGCCGTGTCCTCGGGGCTGGGGATGAGGGCCTCTTCATCGGCATCCATAGCCTTGAAGGCCTCAACGGGCAGGTCATCGTCCATAGCCGGCTCACTAGCGGTTTGCGTAGCGGTCACGACAGGAAAGACCTGCGTTGCGGCATTGGAGAAATCGTCTTGCTCGTCTGCTGCGGTCGTCTCGTCGTCATCTGCGACGGGGGACTCTTGGGCAGCAGCACCGATGACAGGCATCCCCGCAGGATCCCAATCGTCTTGCTCTGCAGGCTCATCAGCTGCAACAGGCGTCATAGGCGTCGTTGCATCTGCAGCGGCAACAGGCTCCATCAGCTGAGTGCTGCCAAGCTCGCTTGAATCATCGCTGCCATCTTGAGCATCGGCGGCAGGCTCGTCGTCTTGCACATCGGCCTCGACGACGACCGGCTCTTGCTCTTGCAAAGGCGCCTCCAGTGTTGCATCCGCAACCGGGGCTTCTTCTTCCTGCAAGCCCAAGACAGAGCCAAAGCGGTCGCGCAAAGAGATCGCCATCGCCATATCATGAGCCGCAACGGCAGAAAGCTCGTAGGCGCCGTTGGCCATAGCGGCCTCGAAGGCCTCGACAGCCTCGCCCACGCGACCTTGCGACAACAGGGCCTGGCCCATGCCTGCGCGGCATTTTGAGACATCAGCCGGACGCAAACCACAGTCAAGCGCCGTCTGATAGGTAGAGAGAGCATCTGCGGGACGATCGAGCTCCATGAAGCACATGCCCAGGTTGACGAGCGCTTTGCCAGGCGACGGGTTAGCAGCATCCAAGGCTGCCTCGCGGTAAGCGCTGCCGGCAGCTTGGGGGTTACCCAGCTTGAGCTGCACGGCACCGATGCCGCTCAGTGCCTTGTACGGAGTCGCATAGCCCGGGCTTGCGAGCGCGTTGGAGAACGCCTCGAGCGCCCTATCGTAATCCTGCGACGACAAGCAAGCTGTACCCAGATTGACCAGCAAGGGAGCACGGCGCTGCTCGCCTGCCAGCTCGAGCGCCTTGCCGTAGTACTCCGCCGCCTTGGAAGGCTCGCCGCTTTTGATGTAGCAGTTGCCGATAAGGTGGTAGAACTTGCCGATCTCTGCGCTGGAAAGCTCTGCTATGTCGCTTGTGCAGGCGGTAAAACCCACCAAGGCAACGCGATAGTCGCCTCTTGCGTAGGCTTCCTGCGCCTCTTTGAAAACCCCGATGTCCACGAAAGATGATCCTATCTATAGGCCTTAGTTGGCGTTTTCGATGACGATGGACTGGATGACGTCGTTTTGGCGGAGCTGATGCACAACCTCGATGGACTCCTCGTCAAGGCAGTCGCCAAAGACGGTGTAGCCGTTATCGAGAAAATGCTGTGCGCCAAGGCAGAAGTAGAACTGGCTGCCGGCAGAGTTGGGGGCCTGGCTGCGAGCCATGGCCAACGTGCCGTCCTCATGGGAGTTGTTGGGGTTGGTGGTGAACTCCTCGTGGATGGTATAGCCGGGGTTGCCGCGGCCAGTACCCTCGGGGCAGCCGCCCTGGATGACAAAGCCGGGGACGTAGCGGTGGAAGTTCAAGCCGTCGTAGAAGCCCTTTTGGGAAAGCTCGACAAAGTTGCCCACGTGGATGGGAGCATCTTTGCCATGGAGCTGGACGCGGATAACGCCCTTATCAGTGGTGATGACGGCGATTTCATCGCCTGTGGGCTTGTATTCCGGTGTGTAGATTGCCATGCGGTCTTACCTCCTGTGAGCACGCTAACGCGCTCCTCTAACAGGTTAATAACCCCTAAAGTTTAGCAGTAAAGTGCAGGCTCCCTCTTTTCAAGGCGCGAATGTGGTAGATTTCTTGACGCACGTCCCCTTAGCTCAGCTGGATAGAGCGTCTGCCTCCGGAGCAGAAGGCCGCAGGTTCGAACCCTGTAGGGGGCACCAGCCGCACACAAAAGCCCTGCGATTCACTCGCAGGGCTTTTTCTATTGCTCAAACAAGATCGCTTACCGAGTATTTTGATTTGCTATTATTTGCCATCTCGGGTCGTCAGGCTGCCTCTTTCATCAAAGGAGGTAGACCTATGGTTAGTTGGAACGAGCTCTTTATATTCTGCAGCTTCATCGTCTCACTCATAACGCTCGTCGTTATGATTATTCGCAAGTAGCAAAGCAAAACGTGAAGAGCCGCCTAACCTAGCTGGCTAGAGCGGCTCCTCACAATTCCTAAAACCCATGAGGCAGCCGCTGGTTGGAACAGCAGCCGACCCGTTCTTTTTTATTTTACAACACGCCGGCCGCTTTGGCAGCCAGCGTGTTGCTGTTTCTTACCTAGGCCTACTTGACCTTGACGGCTTTGACCTTGCTCCACTTGGAGTAATAGGTCACACCATCTGCAGCCTTAGTGTAAGCGCGAACCTGCACGTAGGTCTTCTTGCCGCTCTTGAGGCCCTTGATGACCTTAGCGGTCTTGGCGGCCTTCTTGACCTTGACGGTTGTGCCCTTGCCGGCCTTGACCTTGGCCTTGCTTGCCGCGTAACGCACCTCAAAGCCGGTGGTCTGGGCTTTATGGGACTTCCAGCTCACCTTGACCTTGTGCTTGGCCGTGCTCTTGACAGCTTTGACTTTGACCTTGGCGGGGATGATCTTGTAAGTGAACTCCTTAGCGCCAATGCCGACGTAGTCGCCCGCACCCGTTACCGTCACCGTGGCAATGCCAACCTTGTCGTTGTTAGTGTAGCTCACCGTGTAATCGGCGTCTTTGGCAAGGGTCTTGTCGCCTACCTTGACCGTGATGTAAGGCGCGCAGCCACCCTTGGAGTAATTCCACACGGCCTTGTCGATGGAGTAGGTAGCTTCGATAGGAGCCGCCTCATCGGAAACCACGACGGACTGCGTAACGGAATGCTCGTCGCCTGCCTCGTCCTTGAACGTACCGTTCACGCTCAAGATCACAATCTGAGCGCCAGTATCGATAGAAGAGGTGTCCCAGGCCACATCTGCGGTCTTGACCACGCCGTTTTTGAGCACGTAGTAAGCCGAAGTGGGCAGGCTTTCTGCAATGGCATCGGTGCTGGCCACCGTCAGGGTGGGCATGTTGTCTATAGCGTAGTCAAAGCTCGTGTCCTCGCCGGTCTTGACGTAGTAGATGATGTTGCCCGTCTTAGAGCCGGCGTCGTACTCGGTGGAGTAGACCTTGGCGCCGTTGACCGTGGTGTACACAGAGTCATCCGCACCAAAGATGTAGGAGTTCTCCACGTTTTCGGCATGGAGCCTGACCTTGTAGATGGTGTCGGCCTGCACTGTGTCGCCCGCAGGCATGCCATCGGCAAGCGTCCAGCTCACCTTGACGGCAGACTGCACGTACTTGGTGAGGTCGCGCTCGTTGGCACCGGCCATCAGGCAGGAGTTGATGGTAGTGGGGAACTTCTCACCAACCTTGGGCTCGTCTACAGAGATGGCGATGGCGCTCACCAAGGGCTCGTAGAGAGCAAAGAGCTTTGCCTTGGCATCGTCTGCATCCAAAGTCACAGAGTTGTCGGTCGGGTCGACTTCGGCGCTGTCGGGCAGGTTGAGCCAAGAGCTAAAGGTCCAGCCAGGCTCGTCGGGCGTCTTGATCTTGATCCTCTTTATGACCTGCTTGGTTTGGATGCCATCGCTATCTACAGCTTGCTCTGCCTCTTCGACCACGGTGTCAAAGGGCTTTGCATCGGTATTTGCCTTGTTGACGTTAACGGCGTTGATCGTCACGGCGTCCTCGGGTGCGAGATAGGTCACACCGGCCTCGAGGACGATTCTTTCTGCGCTGGCAGAGACGGTATCTGCTTTGCTGTCAGAAGCGGTGCCAAAGGATGCACGGGCCTCGACAGACGCACCCTCAAAGCTCGCAGCGTTGTAAGTCAGGCCGTAACCCTTCAAAACCGCGTTGTCGAGCTCGATCGTGTAGGTGGCAGTCTTGCCGGCCTCTGTACTAGCCGTCTTGACGTTGGTCACCTTGAGAACCTTGCGGATATCGCTGGTGGTGGTCAAGCCGTAGGAGCTGCCGTCTGCGGCGATAAGTCGCAGGGAGGAAACCTCTGCAGTGGAGGCATCGCTGCCCAAGCTAGACCAAGAGGCGTCGTCGCTCAAGTTGAGCTGGACAGAAGAGAGAACCGAGCTGTAGTTGGCACGCACCGTCACGTTGCCGGCGGGCATGGTAAAGCTCGCAACGCCGTCTTGCGGCACGATGCTGGTGGTTCCGTCAACACCCACGACGGTCCAGGAGACGAGCGTGCAGCAGCTCTTGGCATAATCGGCGCTCTTGAGCTCGACCTTGCCGTTGTAGGCCACGGCTTTCTCTGTGAGGGCATCGTCTGCGCCGTACACGCTCAAAGTGAACTTAGAGGGGCTCTTAGAGCGGTTGAGATCGTCACCGTCAATCTCGATGGACTCGGAGGGGTCATCGGTATGCAGAGCCCTGCAGGGATAGGTAGCCAACTTGACAAGGGACTCCTGATCGTAGGCTATCCGCTCGTCATCATCGCAGTTATCGTCAAAGCAAATGCCTATGCTGCTATCAGTGCTAGGCGCGTTCTTGCTTCCTCTGAGGCTCGCGTAGTTTGTAATGCAGAGGTTGGCTTTCTTGTCGCCAACGTAGTTGTCCTCGATGACGTTTTTACCCTCAATAACCAGCGAGTTGCTTGTGTAAACAGCGCCGCCCCTTTGAGAGGTGTTGTTCTTGATATTGAGGCCCTTGATCGTGGTCATCGTGCCAACGTAGATAGCACCACCATCCTTGGCACTGTTGTTGGTGATCATGCCCGTGCCATCAGAAGAGGTAACCGTCGGGTCGAGGCGTACATTGGAATCTACATAAATGCCGCCGCCCGAGCCGCTTGCGCTGTTGTCGTAGATCTTGGAGTTGTCCTTAAGGTCAATGACAGAGTCTGTATCCGTGAACAAAGCAAGGCTGCTCAGCATCACACCGCCGCCGCAAAACGCGTTGTTGTGATAGATGGAGGACTTGCTGAGTGTAAGCGTGCATTCGTCGCGGAAGTAAACACCGCCGCCATAATCCGTAGCCGTGTTGTTCCTGATAGAGGAGCCGCTCTCCATGGAGACCTCTATACCATCGTCATCGGCAAAGACGCCTCCGCCCCTGACAGAGGTGTTGTACCAGATCTTGGCACCGTCGGTGAGCTTAAGATCAGAGTCGTCGTTGAGGCAGATGCCACCGCCGTTGCCGCGGGTGTTTCTCCAGAAGCTGTACTGGCCCTGGGCTTGATTGAACGAAATCTGGCTGTCAGAGATAGTGTAGGTAGTGCCGTTGTAGTTGTCGTAGATGCCACCGCCGTCTTCTGCAGCGATGTTGCTGTTGATATCGGACTTCTCCTTGATGGTGACGGTACCGCGCTTGCCGTCGTGATAGATGCCGCCGCCGTCTTCGTCTGCGGAGTTGTTCCTGATGATACTGTTGCCCTTGAGGGTGACATTGCTGTCGTTGCCGTTGATGTAGAGGCCGCCGCCGTAGCCTTGGGAGCGGTTGTAGATAACCGTTGCGCCGTCAAGGGTAAGGGTGGAGTTGGCGCCTCTCACGCAGATGCCGCCGCCGTTGCCGCCGCCGCCCTCAAAGGTATCAGAGACATTGCCGGCGATGGTGACGTCGTTGAGGTAGAGCTTGGCGTTTGCTCCCGTTGTGGTGATGCCGCCACCGGATTTGTCGTTGTTGCTGGAGGCACCACCGGTGATAAGGCCGCCCTCGATAGCGTCTCTGCCCACGCCGTCGCAAATCCAGAAGATAGACTCACCCAGCAAGGAACCCATGTGCTTTGTTGTGTCATCGCCACCGTTGACGGTAAGCGTGGCGTTTTTGCCCACCTTGATGACGTCACCGTCAACAGTGCCGTCAAAGGATATATTGGCAAGACCGCGGTTGATCATATGACCATTGAGGTTGAGCTCCACATTAGAACCATCTGGGATCTTGATGCAGCCATAGGAGTTGGTGTTCCAATCGGCATCAAGCGTGACGACCACCTTGGTGACATCGCTGGTGGTTGCCCAGGATCTGACATCGTTGATGAGCGTGCCGCAATCCGTATAGGTTTTGAGCACGGGATGCGGCATGTCCGAGCCAGTTTTGTAATAAGTGATACTGCCCACGCTGCTGTCTGCGGCAAGCGCCGTTGCGGGCATGGCTAAGCCGGCAGATGCCGCGATGGCAGCCGTGGCAAGCGCAAGCGAGGCACCGCTCAAGCGCAGGACGGACAATCGATGCTTCATAAGGTCTCCTTCCAACCTGGGCTCACCTTCCGAGCCCCTTTAATTTTACTCTCAGCAAGCCAGCTACAGCGCACGTCTCGCCTTGTTTGCGCAGGACTTTTAGAGGTTCCCAAGGCTCACAAGCGCGCGTAGAGGTGGTGTTGCCCACCCGATTACGCCGTGGCAGCGTGGCAGATTCACAAGGGAACGCAAACAGACTTGCGCTCAGACTCGGCACCCGATCACGCCTCAAGCGCCTACAGCTGCGGAGAAGGAACGGACGTTGAATGCATGCTGCTCCAGCGCGCTTCGCTGCTCGCGCCCTGTGGGCGCTCGTGCGCTCGCTCCGCACAACTATACGTAGGAACTGTTGCGCGAGGCATTACGCAGCACGCATCCAACGTCCTTACCCCGTGTCATTGAGGCTGTATGCTTGCCAACAGCCGCAACAAGGAGTGTCAAGGCCAGCCGCAGGCCGCCGCGTAGCGGCTTGGCCTTGACGCGACTTATTCCGAGCAAAACGAGTGAAGTCCCACTCCGTGTCATTCCGAGCGTAATGAGCGAAGCGAATGGAGTCGAGGAATCTACATGCGAGCAGCAGCGGGCCGCGGCTAGATTCTTCGACTACGGCCCCTGCCGGGGCCTCCGCTCAGAATGACAGAGAAAGAACGGGTCCTACCGGACACGCAAAGAGGGTGCTGACAGGCGAGCGAATAGGAGGCAGATCGCGCGAAAAGCGCCTGCGGTAGCGAGGACTCAAAAACGCCGAAGGCGTTTTCTCCGCAGCTGCAGGCACTTGAGGCGTGATCGGGTGCCGAGTCTGAGCGCAAGCCTGTCTGCATCCTCGTGACAGTTATCGACATTGGCCCAAACGCAACAAAGGCGCGAGCAGCGAAGCGCGCTGGAGCAGCGCACTCCCCCGCCCGCACCGTATCGCGCCTCTACTTGACCTTGGCTGACCTCACTTTGCTCCAAGCAGAGCAATAGGTCTTGCCATCCACGACCTTGTAGGCGCGTACCTGCACGTAAACGCGCTTGCCGCTCTTGAAACCCTTGAGCTTCTTGGAGACAACCGTGGCGCTCTTAACCTTGACGCTCTTTCCCTTGCCAGATTTAACCTTGGCCTTGCTCGCGCCGTAGCGCACCTCAAAGCCCGCGGTCTGCGCCTTGTGCTTGGCCCAGCTCACCTTGGCCTTGTGCTTGCCAGTGGCCTTGACCGCAACGCCCTTGACCTTAGTGGGCGCGATCTTGTAGGTGATGCTCGTCGTGCCGGCATAGTTGCCCATACCGCTCACTTGGATTTGTGCGGTGCCCACCTTATCGTAGTCGACGTAGTTGACCGTGTAGTCAACACCCTCGACGAGCTTCACAGAGCCCAATTTCACCGTTGCTACAGGCTTTACTCCATTGGCGTTGTAAGCCCACTTGTTCTTGGCGATCTGCAGGGCTACCCCCTCGCCGTCAACAGAGGGTTTGTATCCACAGATAGGCGTCTCCTTGACGCTGTTGGTAAGCTGCACCGCCGCGTAGGTGAGCAACGTCTGGCCAGGAGCAACGGTCACAGGAGCAGTGTAGGTCTCAAACTGGCTGCGCTCGATGCTGTCTACATCGGTATCTGCGTCTATAAGCAAGTAGTAGATGGTGAACTTGACATCGCCCTGCCAGTTCTGACCGGCGCCAAGCGCGATGTCTTGACAACCATCGGTGCTGCTCAGGCCGTAAGTAGCCTCGGGGGCTCCCAAATCGATGATCTTGAAGGTCTGGCTCACCTCGTGAGCATCGCCGTAAACATCCTTGAAGCTACCGGATACTGTAAACGTGCCAGACTGCTGTGACGTATCAACATCTGCTTTGTTCCAAGCGATGGGTGCCGTTTTAAGCACGCCGTTCTTGAGCAGATAGCACGCGCTTTCTGGCAGATCGTCGTCTATATCGCTTGCCTCAAAGACGCCTGCTGTCAAAAACTTGATCGCCAGGCCGTCGTAGCGAGTATCGGTCTTGGTAACCGTGTAATAAGAGATGGTTTGCGCCTCTGCCGCAGCATCGAGGTTTACCTCATCGGCATCATTGCCGTTGACGGTTACGTGCACAGATGAGTCGTACCCGTACAAGTAGCTTTTGGCCTTGCCTGTAGCGGTAATAGTTGCCTTGTAGACTGTATCGCCTTGCACCTCGTTGCCCGCGGCGCTGCCGTCTGCCTTGGTCCAGCTCACCTTGAGACTGTCTTTGACGTACTTGGTAAGGTCGCGCTCGCCGGCGCCGGCAACCAACAAAGAGCTGATAGTCGTGGGAAACGCCTCACCCACCTGCGGACTGTCAACTGTAATCGCAACAGCGCTTGCCAACGGAGTGTAATACGCCACGAGTTTGGCGCCCGCTGCATCGCCGGAAAGCGTCACGGCATTGGTATTTGAATCGACTTTAGCGCCTTGGGGCAAGTTGTCCCAACCGGCAAAAGACCAACCAGGCTCATCGGGGGCAGAAAGCGTCACCGAGCCGCCAGAGGTCTTGTCTGTCACATCGCTAACCTGCTCCACCAAAGCGTCAAACGCCGAGCCGCCTGCTTTGTTGGCGTTGACGGTCTCTACGGTGACAACATCGCTTGCGGGTTTGGCGATTGTGGCGCTCGCGCTCAAGACAAACGTATCATCGCCTGTCTGCTCTACCTTGATGGATTCCATCTTTGCCTCGGCAAAGTCTGTACGCAAGCTCACAGCAAGCGTCACCTGCTGATCGCTGTCGTAGCATATGCCGTAGTTATCGAGCACCGTGCGGTTCATCTCGACGCTGTAGCTCACGGTCTTGGAGCCGTTTGCATCCGTCTGCACAGAAGCGCTCTTGACCGTAACGGCCTTACGGATGTCGTCATTGGCAAATATGCCATAGGAATCACCTTGAGCCGTGCTCAAGCGGACGGAGGCGACATCTGCGGAAGACGCATTGTTGGCCAGGTTCTCCCAAGCGGCGCCGTCCTTTAGCGTGAGCTCGATGCCGGCGAGCACAGGCACGTAATGCGCGCGGACCACCACGTGGGTGTCGGGCATGGTAAATGTAGCCGCGTTGTCCTCGCAAACGATCTTATTGGTGTCTTCTAGACCCATTACATTCCAGTAGTCGATCTTATAGCCGGGCTTGGCATACATGGAGTTTTCAAGCCTGACGTTGACGCCAGACGCGTTCTCCAGATACGTAGGCTCGTTGGACGCGCCGTAGATGGTCACCATGAGGTTGCTTATGCCCGGTTCGATATTGAGCTTATTGCCATCGCGCGTGATCTTGTATGCATCGCTGTCGCTAACAAAGATATTGCGATACCCCATGCCAATCTTGCTCATGAGCTCCTCGGAGTCGAGAAGCCCGGATTTGCCGTAGTGGTAGATGTCGTAGAAGTTCTCTGCGTCGATGCCTATACGACTTCCTGCCTCGAGCAGCTTTGATGTTTTGGGTGTGATGTAAAACGAGGAGTACTGAGAGAAGTTGCTGCTCTTTTGATCTGCGTAGTTTTCTGCGATGACGATTTTTCCGCCAACATCCAGCCAGCCCTTGTAAATGCGAATACCGCCATACCACTCGGTTGCGCTGTTTCTTGTGATGGAGATGTCGGTAAACTCAAGGCGCGAGCCGTCGTCGTATATGGCGCCGCCCTTGGCAGCGCTATTGCCCGTTATGCTGCCGGTGCCATCGTTGGAGAACACGCGCAAATAGCTATAAGAGAAAATACTTCCGTTACCAAAGCGGGTGTAGATGCCGCCACCCATCCCCTGCGCGCTGTTATCGCAGATGGAGCTTGAGTCTTCCATCTGGATCTTGATGCTTTCCTCTCCATAGCTATCGTTTGCAGGAATCAAAACACCGCCGCCGTTACCGCCAGCCGTGTTGCCGCAGATCTTGGAGCCGTCCTTCATGATGAGGCTCTGGTTATCGTCGCACAGCAAGATGCCGCCGCCGTTGTCTGTAGCGGCATTGCCCTCTATGGCGCTTGCATCCTCAAGCGTGACGGTGATTTCTCCATCATATGCGCTTATGCCTGCCGCTGCGCGTGCCTTGTTGCCGCTGATCTTGGAGCCCTTGGTCAAGGTTACCGTTGCGCTGTCTTCAAGGTACAAGCCACCGCCTTGCCCGTTCTTTGTGCCCGAGTACAAACCGCTGTAGTCGCCGCGGCAGGTATTGTTGGATACTTGCGAGTTCTCAAATGAGAAGGTGGCGCCGCTGTAATAGTCGTAGATGCCGCCGCCGGACGCGCCGGTGCTGTTGCCGTTTACTACGCTATCGGTCGAGGTGACAGAGCCTCTCTTGCCCATGAAGCAGATGCCACCACCCAGGCAATCCGAGTAGTTATTGCTCACGCAGCTGTTGTTTTTGAGAACGATCTTGGTGTCGTTGCCGTTGACAAAGACGCCGCCGCCGCTGTTTTCTGCGTGGTTGTACATGATCTTGGCGTTGTCGAGCTCAAGATAGCTGTTCTTGCCATTGAGGTAGATGCCACCGCCCAGACCGTGAACGCCCAGCAGGGTATCTGCCACGTTACCGGCAACAGTGACGTTTTTGAGGTAGATCTTAGCGCCCTCAGATGTGGCGGTGATGCCGCCGCCTTGCTCGATGCTATCGCTTGCGCCGCCGGCTACAAGGCCGCCAGTGATGATATCCGTGCCGTTGGAAGTGCTCTCCCAAAACAAACCGTCGCTGCTAAAGGCGCCCTTGTGCTCATGCTGATCTGTGCCGCCGTCTATAGTGAGGGTGGCGTTCTCGCGCACGCGAAAGACATCGCCGCTACCAACGCCGTAGTAAGAGGCTTCTGCCAAGTCGCGGTCAATCATATGCCCGTTGAGGTTAAAAGCCACGATGCTGTTTTTAGGGATGTCGATCGCGCCGTAGTCTCTGGTATTCCAGTCGCGGTCAAGCGTTATGACAACCTTGTAGGCGCCGTCTTTAGCAAACGACAGAGCCTTTTTGAGAAGGTCTGCCTCGTTGTTGAAATCCCCCACGACCTTCCTGGGGATCCTAGTGTCTTTGGTTTGGTAATAGCACGCGCTGCCAGCGCTCGAACCATCTGCCATAGCCGCCGCGGGCAAGGCCAATGCCGCACAAGCTGTTACGGCAACCATCGCAAACGCCAACGCAGCCGTACGCCGTGCCCATGCGTTAAACATCCCTCGCTTCATAGAGCAATCCCCTTCCACACGCCCTGATTGGAGCTCATCTTTTCATGATACCCATGGGGTGCGACGCAAAAACGAGGATTAGAAGATGAAACGCAGATTTTGCGACAGCGATCAGGGGAGGTGGCACAACCACCTTGCCAGACTCAAATCGTTGCAACCTACACGGGAGAGCAGTGCTCTCCCCTACGAGGTTACGCAGCCACCCGATTCTCGGCACGCATCGAATCCCGCGAGCCGTTGCATGGAAGATCTGCGGACCGCAGAATGCAGAAAGTTGCCGATAATCCAAAGTTCGCAGGTGCATGCAGGGGCGGGCACTGCCCGCCCGGTCGCACCGAAAGGCGCGACACGTACGCAAAGAGGATGCAGACAGGCGAGCGAATAGGAGGCATTGGCCCAAACGCAACAAAGGTGCGGGCGGGGGAGTGTGCTGCGCAATGCCTCGCGCAACCGTCGCCCGTATAGTTGCGCGGAGCGAGCGCACGAGCGCCTGGAAGACGCGAGCAGCGAAGCGCGCTGGAGCAGCACGCTCCCCTGCCCGCACTTAACCGCGGCTAGATTCTTCGACTACGGCCCCTACCGGGGCCTTCGCTCAGAATGACAGAGGAAGAGCGGGTTCTGAGGGGCGCAGCCCCGCCCACACCGTATCGCGCCCCTACTTGACCTTGGCCGACCTCACTTTGCTCCAAGCAGAGTAATAGGTCTTTCCGCCAGCAACCTTGTAGGCGCGCACCTGCACATAGACACGCTTGCCAGCCTTGAGACCCTTGAGGGTGACGACCTTCTTGGCAGCGCCCTTGGCCTTGGCGGTCTTGACGCCCTTTCCGGCCTTGACCTTGGCCTTGCTCACGCCGTAACGGACCTCAAATCCCGTGGTTTGCGCCTTGTGCTTGGCCCAGCTCATCTTGACCTTGCCCTTACCGGCGGCCTTTGCGGCAACGCTTTTGACCTTGGCGGGCACGATCTTGAAGCTTGCAGACACAGAGCCCTCGTAGGCACCCAGGCCCTTGATCACAACGTGAGCCTTACCCACTTCGTCGTTGCCAACGTATTTGACGAGGTAATCCTTGCCTTGCTCAAGCTTTGCGCCGTTGAGCTTTACCGTGACCTTGGGGCACACGCCAGCAGCGTTATAAGCCGCCTTCTTAGCAACAGAAACCGTCGCATCCTCGATAGAGGCGCCCTCGGCAACGTTCTCCAGAGTGCTAAAGCTGCAGATGATTTTGTGACTTGCGCCATAAACGTCAACATATCGACCCGTCACATCAAAGACACCCGCCTCTTGCGCGGCGTCCTCGTCGATACTGTCCCATGCGATATCTGCCGTCAGAACCGTGCCGTCACCCAACAGGTACTCCGCGCTGCCAGGAAGAGCGCGCTGATAATCGGCAACGTTATCCAGATGGATCACCGTGGGAGCATTGAGCAAGCGAGCAAAGCTGGCATCGACGCCCGTGCGCTCATAGAAGGCGATGCTGCCTTGCGCAGAGCTGGAATCGGAATCCTCGCGCACCGTCTGCATGCCGTTGACCGTAGAGTTAGCAGAGCCGTCCAGGCCCAAAATCAGCGAGACCTCTTTATCGCTGATCTCTATCGTTGCCTTGTAGAGCGTATCGCCCTCTACAACATCGCCAACCTCGCTACCATCGGCCTTGACCCAGACGATCTTGGTGGCTCGCTGCACCAAACCGGTGATGTCGCGGCTGTCGGTGCCGGTTATACGACAAGATGCGATGTTAGTGGGAAAGCTCTCCCCCGCCACAAGCTCGTCAACTGTAAGGGCTACCGTGTTTGCCGCCGTTGCCGCATAGCAAGCGCGCAGGATGACGTCGTTGTGGGGCATCTTGAAGGTGACCTTGCCCTGATCATCTGGCACAAGCTTGCTCACACCATCTAACCCGTCAACCTCAAAGTACTCGACAGAATTTGCGTCTTGCGCGTAATCTGCCGCATCGATTGCGACCATTGATCCGTACTCGCACGCCAGCGTCTTTTTGGCGGCAGACGAGTAGACCGCGACATCGTAACTAGAGGCACCCTCTGCAGACACGAACTCGCCGCCACTTTCCACGATCTTGCGGTTTGGGTCGTCAGAGAAGAATGCAACCTTGGCGTTGTCTTTGCCCACCATCTCCACAAAGCTGCTTGAGGCGATAGTGACGTTGCCGGTCGTCCCAGATGCGAGCGCTATACCGATATGGCTATCCTTGCTGGGAACATGATTATCGGCCGCTGCCAACTTGTAGCCGGATCCCACATCCAAGTCGCTCGCCTCGCCATTGCGCAGATTGTTCTCGATGGTGAGCTTGCCGCCGACCGCGATTTCATGTGCGGCCCCATCCAAGTAGACGCCGCCTCCGCGCACCGTGGCTACGTTGCGCGTGATAGTAGTGC
>CAVAPV010000043.1:0-21073 GCA_963590525.1 Agathobacter rectalis | reverse complement strand
TTGCTTGAATCATCGCACTCTTATCCCTATAATCCCTGCTTATGAGGTATTGGCATCATGCCAATATAAAGAGGATTCTAAAAGAGGATGGAATACAACATGAGAAAGCATCTTAAAGCGCTCGCCGCTGCGGGTATCACTGTCGCATTGGGAATGTCTTGCGTGGCATGCGGCTCCAGCTCCACTGCTTCTGATTCCAGCAAGGATTCAAGCACCGAGCAAACCGCAGCAGAAGAGACCACTGCCCAGGCAGAGGGCACCTACGTCACGGTCGACTGGCTCAAAGAGAACCTCAACAACGTCTATGTGGTCGATGCGCGCAGCGTCTCTGCCTATACCTCCTCTCATATCCCCGGCGCTGTGAGCGGCAACTGGAACAACCTCTCCAACGTCACTGTGGCAGAGGGCGAGAAGGGCTGGGCTGCCGTCAACGATGCCCAAGCCAACCTCTCCACCTTGGCGCTTGAGGGTCTTACCAACGACCGTCCCATCGTCGTCTACACCAACGTTAACGACGGCTGGGGCGAAGACGGCCGCACCATGTGGACCCTGCAGCAAGCAGGCTTCACCGATGTCCATATCCTGGACGGCGGCTGGGGTGCTTGGATCGGCGCTAAGGGTGAGACCGAAGGCGTCATCACCGGCTACGCCGAAAGCGCAACCGATATCAAATCTGTGAGCACCGCCTACGTCAAGAAGGCCGTCAAGGCCGGCAAGGCTGTTATTGTCGACGCTCGCGCCGAGGCCGAGTACAACGGCACCACCAACATGGGCGAGGCCAAGATGGGCCATATCCCCGGCGCCGTTAACATCCCCAACGTCTCCTTGTTTGAGCAAGACGGCAAGCTCAAGAGCTCCGAGGACCTCGAGGCCATCTTTGCCGAGGCCGGCTTGACCGATAAGTCCGCCGAGGTTATCACCTACTGCACTGGCGGCGTGCGCGCTGCCAATGTGGCACAGATCCTGCATGACAACGGCTTTACCAACGTCAAGGTCTACACCTGCTCCTTTGCCGAGTGGGCAGGCCTGGGTAACAAGGTAGAGAAGTAATACGACAGGTTGTCGTACAGTTTCAACGCGATGCTTACTCAAGCGCTTTTGATTACTGTACCCTGTCTGCTATGTGCGTATATACTCGCATGAGAGCAAACGCTAAGAAGCGCTGGGCTTGCAAGGCTCCGGCGCTTCTTGGGCATTTAGGAGGAAATCCCAGTGAGGCAATTGGTTATCCACAGCCTTAAGATGCGCAAGGTGCAGTCGATATCCATCGCTGTGTCTGTGGCGCTTTCTGTCATGATCTTGGTGACATTTGGGCTGGTTTACGGCGGCGTCATGCAAGGTGTCGATGCATCGGCCAAACGCGGCGGAGCAGATATCATGGCTGTGCCCGACGACGCCATGCAGTACATCGGCGACACCGAGCTGCTCTACAGCGGTGCGCCTGCCCCGGTCTATATGAGCGCGGATGTCGTGGAGCAGATCGCCGCTGTAGAAGGCGCCGTTAAGGTCTCTCCGCAGTTCTATAGCCAGACGCTCAACGCCGGCTGCTGCTCATCCAACGGCGAGACGCGCCTCATAGGAATCGATCCCTCCACAGACTTTGTGGTAAGCGGCCTTACCAGCGACGAGGCTGTATCTCAGCTCTACGACCACACGGCTATCATCGGTGCCGAGGTGGGCGGCGTGACCGACGGCCAGATCAAGATCTTGGGCGAAAGCTACACCGTTTTGGGCACCATGGCCTCTACGGGCAGCGAGTTCGACTACTCCATCGCCGTCAACATCAGCCAAGCACGCGCTTTGAGCAAGAACATCGAGGGTTACGACCACTACTGGGAGAAATACGGCGACCCCGATGGCTTGGTTTCGTGCGTAACCATCGACGTGGCAGACGATGATCAAGACGCGCTGACTGCCGTCAAAGGGCGCATCAACCTCACCGATGGCGTGACCCCCATCGTCAAGTCAGAGGTTGCAGACAAATCCCAAGCACAGCTCAAATCTGTGTTCTTGTTGCTGGTCATCGCCGCGTGCATCATGCTCGTCGTCACGCTCTTGCAGCTCTTTGCGCGCTTTTACAGCACGGTCTGGGATCGCAAGGCAGAGCTGGCCTTATACCGCGCAGTCGGCGCCAGCAAGGGAGACCTCAAGCGCCTTATCCTAGGCGAGATGGGTGCCTTGGTAGGCAGTGGGCTTGTTATCGGCTGCATCTTGGGTTTTGCCGCCCAAGCGGCGTTGTTGTCCATCATGCAAGATGGCTTGTCTTTCCCGTACCTTGCGTTGGGTGCGCTGCCTTGTGTGGGATTGGTTGCGGCCGTGATCGTGATTTTTGCCATCGTGTGCGCCGTGAGCGTTATCTGGCCGCTTTCGCAAATTTCCCATCTTGATCCGTCAACCGCTATGCAGCAAGGAGACATCGATTAACATGCCGCTTTTGAGAATCGAGAACATCTCCAAGTCCTTTGAAGACACCCAGGTTATCTGCGACACCTCTCTTGAGGTAAATCCTGGCGACGTCATCGCCTTTGTGTCGCCTTCTGGTTCTGGCAAGTCGACGATGCTGTCTATGGCAGGTCTTTTGCTCACGCCAGATTGCGGCCGCATCTTGGCTGAGGACGGCACAAACGCGCTTGAGCTTGGCGATAAAGAGCTCTCGCGTTTGCGTCAGCGCCTCTTTGGCTTTGTGTTTCAGAGTACGCAGCTCATTGGCAGCTTGCGTGCCATAGAGAACGTGACGGCGCCTGCAGGTTTTGCAGGCAAGCTCGACTTTGACGTCGAGGTCCGTGCAAAAGAGCTGCTCGAGCAGTTTGGCCTGGCAGATCGCATATACCACTATCCGCACCAGCTGAGCGTGGGCCAAAAGCGCCGCGTGGCTGTTGCTCGTGCCCTGCTGCTCAAGCCCAAGATCCTCATCGCAGACGAGCCCACCAACGACCTCGATGAGCAATCTGCCTCAAGCGTGGCCGATGCGCTGTTTGATTACGCGGCGCAAGGCAATGCGCTGCTGTTTGCCACGCACGTGCCGCAGCTTGCCCAGCGCGCCAAGACCACCATGGTCCTGCGCGATAAACGCTTTGTAGTAGAAGAGTAGGGAACCGCCAGCGCAACGCGTTTCTGCCGTATTGCGCTGGCGATATTCTGGCAAATCCCGCTGCTTCAAGCCCGCAACCCTATTTTTGCGGGCTTGCTGCTAGCGCTTGTTCTTGACATACTTCCAAATGTTCTTGCCGTTCTTTTTGACCAGTTTTATATGGCCGTAGACCTTGCCGTTAATCTTTTGCGATTTGGTTTTATCAAGATCCAAATGTGACGCACTGGTAAGTGTCGAGCCTGGCATATACAGGCCTGTTCCATCCCCAAAATCGACGGTGAACCAGCTGTAGCTTGTCGTCTTAAGGTATTTGTCAAAGGCTGCAAACTGCTTGCTTGTCATGCCCAGCGTCTTCTTCTTGTTGGCAACAACGTAGGCGTAGGTGCCGCTTGTGCCCTTTTTCTTGCCTGTATAGATCTTGAGCCCGCCAAGGGGGTTATTGCCCTTGACGTTGGTTTTGGCAACGCTTTTAGACTTGCCGTTGTCTTTGCTGCTTTTGGCGCCAGACTCTTTCTTGTTGTTTGCAGAGGTTTGTTCTTGCTTGCTGCTAGTTTGCGTGCTGCTGGCGTCGATATGTGTGCCGCCTGACAACACGCCGCCAATAAGGCCGAGAACGATTAAGACCGCAACTGCTATGGCTGCAGCCTTCAAGAGCTTCTTTGTCCTGTCCGACTTTGCTAAGGCTGCCAGCTCTTCTTGGGAGGCGCTGGCCATCAAGCTGTCGATTGCCTCCTGCTTTGCCTCGATGTCTTCCCAGCAGGCATCGGTTGCAGAGTAATCCCACTCAACCTCGTCTCTTTGCACGTTCAGCCTGCGCGCTTGGCCTTGCAGCATCGCGGTGTTTTTCTCTGCATTGGGGGCGTAGTTTACGATGTCGGCGGCTAGCTGGCGGATGGGCCCCTCGTGATCGGGGTTGCACTTTGCTACAAAGGTCCCGTCTGCAGTGCTTACCGTTAAGTAGAGCGTTCTGTTATCCGAGTTCTCTAGCTTGACGCCGCTGGCTGAGACCTCTGCGCTCGCGTTTTTATCTAGCCGGTATGCCGTCCCTTCAAACGAGATGCGGTCGCTGTAGACCTTGATGTCGCCGTACTTATACAGAGGGCGACTGAGTTTCTTTCCAACCGCTTTGATGCGCGAATCTATCTCTGAAAGCTTGGCAGCCTTAGTTGCTTTTGCAGAGCCGAGTGCCCTTTGCGCCGCTGCCAGCTCTTTTCGCGCTGCCTTGATATCCTCAGAAAATCCCATGTCAGCGCCCTTCTACTCTTTGTCCAGGAACAACTTGGGATACGATCTCTCATCCTTGAGCCGCTCGCTTAGCTCACGGATATCTTTGTCAAAGCTGTTGCTGCCCAAAATGCCAGCGTTATTCTTCAACCTGATGAGGTGCTCCAAACGCGCCTTGAGGACATCGGCGTCAGCATTCTTTCCGTTGATGCGTTGCTTATAGCCCCGGTATTCTTCTTCTGATGAGAAATGGACTTCTCCATGCTCGATAACGTAGAAGACGTTGATGTTTTGTCCCAGTGACCCCAGGGCAGTGATGTTTTCTATGGACGGACAGCGGTAGAAAGCCCCGACGTCAAACCCTTTGGCATCAAAGCCATCGTCCAACACGATCTTCTCAAGAGACGGGCAGTTGTTGAACGCGCACGGCTCAAGCTCTCTGACGGATGCGGGTATACGCACAGCGGTGACGGGGAGACCCTTGAAGGCATCTGCTTTTATTATTGCAACAGAACTGGGGATGTTCACCTCTTTGCTTTGGCCTACGTACCCGGTTAAAGCCTCGGCGGTAATCTTAAAATCGGGCAGCTTGCATTCCACAGTGCCCGAATGCTCGACGATGGTCCTGTTGAGCCAGGCCTCATTGTAGATCTTTGACCCGCAATATGTGCAAAAGCCAAACTCCTTGCCATCTGGTATCTCGATCGAAGCCCCGCATGCAGGGCATTGAGCAGCGACTAATCCCATTTTCGCCTCTGTAAACATCGTGTCTGCCATCATGGTAACGCTGCCAACCGCCTAAAAGCCGACTTGCTGTTTGCAGGCAGCAACATGACAGGTTGGCGTTTGTTCGCCTTTTGACAAACTAGCAGTATACGGCGGCCTCTTCAATGGTTTTGGCTGGTAGGTGCAGCACTGTCCTTATATTTGGACTGCATATTGCCCCCTAGCGTCCTTATCCTTGCTTAAGCTTTCAGCTGGATTTGGATTGCGCGCGTAGAATCCAAGCCATGAAGCCGCAACACCAAGATAAAAGCCTGTGCCCAGCTGCGACATCGTCTGGCAAATGCCATCTCCTCTGGCTTGACATGGCCAAGGGTTTTGCCATGGTGTGCGTAGTACTGGGGCATTGCATGAGCGATACCACAGGCCTGCACGACCTCGTCTACTCGTTTCATATGCCGCTCTTCTTTATGCTGGCCGGCTATACCATGCGCCCTAAATCACGTAAAACGGTACTCGTCAGCTCGTTCAAGCGTCTTATCGTTCCCTATATGACAGTCTGCTGCATCCTGTTGCTCTTTGCGATAGTGCCGCCTAATTCGATCAACCCTAACTTAGATTCGCAGCGCTCGCTTGCCGTTGTCGCGGTAGAGGCGCTTTATGCCAGCGGACAAGAAGGCGATATCGCTGGCCATACCTTCCAAGCCATTGGTGCCATCTGGTTTTTGCCTTGCTTGTTTTGGGCGCGCCTTATCCTCAACGAGGTTCTCTTGCGCACTCAGGGGCACTCTGGATTTAAGAAGCTTGCTCAACCGATCGTAGTAATCGCCATAACCGCGCTGGGCTTTGCCATAGGCAACATGCAGCGCTTGCCCTTTGATCTTGACACGGCCCTTGTAGCGGTCTTCTTTATGTACGTAGGTTATCTAGCCAAAGTCTTTGACATAAGCAAGGCGCCCGGCTGGGTCTGGCTGGGGCTTATTGCCATGTGGATGCTCTATAACGTTGCCGGCAACAACGAGATGGCAATCCGTGCGTATCTAGACAACCCGTACTCCATGATCACCTCCACCGCAGGCAGCCTTGTAATCATGAAGTTGTGTATGGAAGTCGAGAAGCTGGGCGCTGCGGCATTTGACGCGCAAGGTGCAGCGGCAGCCTTGGGCAAGACAGTGCAACGTTCCAATAAGATCGTCGCTTGGATAGGCGTCCAGTCCCTCATCGTCTTATGTGCGCATCGCGTGGAGAGTGCCGTCTTCAACTGGCAAAAGATCATGGAGACCTTTGCACCCAACGTGTGGAGCTGGCCTGTTGCCTACCAGGGGCTTTACATGTTTACATTGCGCTTTGCCCTAGTGCTGACGTTAAGTGCGCTTGTGCTCGCCTGTGCCAAGGCGATTAGAGCTCTATGGGCCAGAAGGCAAGGCAACGTTCATAAAAGCCGCAAAACTAACGGCAAATCCTCGCGCGTCACGGCAGCTTAGACGTAGGCGGTAAGCTCAAGGCAGCCAATCCCAAACGCCGCCGCCAACTGCCAGCGCTCTAGCCTCTAAGCGAGTAACGCTCGATCAGAGAGCACAGCGATGTGCCGGCCTCCAGCTCCTCGATCATGGTGCGGGCAGGGGAGTGCAGAGTCTGCGCCCTCTGATAGAGCGGCTCGAGGTAGCGTTCATCGCCGTTTTGCAAAAGAACCAAGCCGTCCCGTGCCAGATCCAGCACCTGCAGACACAATTCGCGTAGTTTGTCCCTATCTACAAACCTGGGCCACTTGCGCAGGTTCATGATGCGGCGCAACTCGGTTGCGCTGTAGCCATGGTGGTAGAGCACGGTGTCGTTGCGCATGAGCTGGTCGAGCTCGTCAACTTTTTGCATGAGCCCCACATGAAAGGCCGCAACCGTCATGGCCTCTTCTAGCGGCTGGCAGCAGCAGCTGCGAAACTCGATGGTTCCCCTGTAGGTGAGGTCCTCGAACTTGTAGCTGCGCAGATACGCCACGTCGTTTTCCTGCGGCGTTACCGTGATGGGGTGGTAGCTGCCATCGGCATAGTATTCACCCTCTATGCTGCTGGCGGCCAGGTAATCGATGATGGGCACAGGGTCAAAGTTGACGTAGCGTCCGTTGCGCTCGGTGCAAAAGATGCTGGTAGTGGATATGTATTCCAGCAGGTCGTCTGTGCTTTCAAGCAGGCAGTCAAACATCCCCACGTTATGCGGATTGATGCCGTGGGTGCTGTTTTCCCAGAGCATGTCGCGCACGTTGAGCAGCTGAGGCTCGCTCTCAAGCAGCGCGTTGTTAAAGAGCACGGCTTTGACGGGCTCCACGTTGCCAAAAGCGCGCAGCGTCTCTATCAGCCTCTCATGGTTCACATCAAGCTGCACCTGGCTTGCGCTTGCAAAGCTGCCGTAATCGACATACGGATGGAAATACATCGGCACCTTGGATGTCTGGGCCTTTTGCAGATAACGCTCGAGCATGCGATAGCGCTCGCTGGGGATAAAATCGCGTCTGTTGATGCCATGGCGGGGATTGACGCCCATTCCCGTGAGCAGATGGCCGTCTTGGCGCAGCTTGCTGTTAAGGAAGCCGACGTAGCTCCTAAAGCGCTCGTCTACGGCAGCGATTGTCTTCTCTTTGCCCAAGGACAGCTCGAGGTTGTTGTATGAGCAGTCAAAGGAGACGTTGTCTAGGTTGTCTGGCCGCGTCGCGCTAAAGCAGACGCCGTTATCGTCAAACTTATCGGGGACAAAGCCAAATTCCTCTGCCAAGGCAGCGGCGGCTTTTTGAGCAACAGCGTAATCTGTGGGCCCGTCTTCCAAACGCACGATGGGCATCTCGACTTCTATGCCGATAAAGTGCTCATGGCTGCCCACAGTGGGCTGGATGTACTTGGCATAGAGATGCTGTTTGATCTGATCTTGATTCATAAAAAGCTAGTTTAGGCGATGCTGCTGACGATTTGCGCGCCGTCGCCGTTTTCGCGCTGCCATGCCTGAACAGTCTCGACGGTTTGGAAGGATTGGTTTTGGTGTTTGCGGCCAAAGCGCACGATCTTGTTTTGGTCAAAGGCAACAAGGGTGTTGAGCGGCAACTGAGACCAAGCGCCTTGGCGCAGGGCTTGAGTAGAGAAGAAGATGCCGTCTGCCTCGCGGCGGATATGAAGCGAGTTGGCAAAGTTGCAGTGAGCGTAGAACTGATCGCCGTCGTAGAGCAGAATATTGACCTTGTTGTTGTTTGCGCTCAGGCTGGCAACAACCTGGTCGATCACCTTGAAGCGCTCTGCGGCGTCAAGGCTTGCGCCCTTGGCTTGGGCTGCCTGGTCGATTTTAGAGACGATGTAGAGCAAGACACGCTCGCTGTCGGTGCTTCCCGTTTGAGCGCTGCGAAAAGCATCCAGTGCGGCAAAATCCAAGATGGTGCCGTTGTGGACCAGCGTCCATATGCGGCCAGTGGCGTCGGGCTTGGAGAAGGGGTGGCAGTTGTCGTAGGAAGTGCTGCCGGCTGTTGCCAAGCGGATGTGCCCCAAGGCAACGGATGCCGCAACGCCTGATGCCAAGCGGCTTTGCAGATAAGCGCTGTTCGCGGCGCACAGGGGCTCTTTCTCTACGTTGAGGTGAGTATGCGAGCTGCATGCCAAGCCCCAGCCCTGAGGATGATGGGGGCTATGGGAGTAGAACTCTGTGAGCTCGCTTACGATGGAGCGCTCTTGCCCAAAGTATCCAAAAAGCTCGCACATGATGTCATCTCCTCGTCCAAACCGATGCGCTAGATACTACCCGTGCACGTCATAGCCGTAAAACGCATTGTTTCCATGCTTTGCTATAGGCAAAACCGATAGCAAGATTCAGGACGCAAAAAAGCCCGCCAGCGCAGTGCCAACGGGCTTTTTGCAGATGCTTCAAACAGCGCTACACAAGCGCCGATGCATGCTTTTTAGAGCCTAGGCCTCGTTCTTTGCAAACATACGAGCGATGCCAAAGCGGTAGACCACGGCAGAGACAGCAGCGCCAATAAACGGAGCGACGGTGTAGACCATCCAGACGTTGAAGGCGTTGGTGCCAAAAGCGACGGTCTTGAAGCCCACCATCATCGCGACGACGCGGGGCATGAGGTCGCGAGCGGGGTTGAGGCCGGCGTCGGTCAGCGGGCCGACGACGTTGATCAGAACGGTGACGGTGAGGCCGATAAACAGCGGAGCCATAGCCGTAGAGGGGGCACCGGCGTTGTTCTTATCGGTCACGATGAGGATGACCAAGCACAGGATAAAGACGGCAAAACCCTCGGCAAACATCGCGCCCTGCATGGAGATGACGGCGTTGGAGCTGTTGGGGAACACCTCTGCCCAGATGCTTGCGGCAGAGCCGATGGAGTTGGTAGACATGGTCAAGCCGGAGTTGGCGAGGTTTTTGGCAACGGAGTCTGCAAAGAGGATCCACAAGGCGCCAGCACCCAAGAAGGCGCCGATGCACTGGCCGATGAAGTAGATGGGAAGCTCGGACCACTTGTTGCGGCCGGTGATGCACATTGCCAAGGTGACGGCGGGGTTGAAGTGCGCATCAGACAAGCTGCGGGTCATGAAGATACCCAAGGCGATGGCGATGCCCCAGACAAGGCCCACCTGGCCGGGACCGGTCAAAGCGCCGTAGAGCGTTGCGGTGGCAACAGCGCCGATGCCCAAAAAGCACATCATGAACGTGCCGATGATCTCACCGACGAGAGTCTTTGCGATTTTCATTTTGATATATCCCTCTTTTTATTTGTGGCGTTCCCCTTTGAGCATAGGGGGCGACTTCCACACGGGCGAAAAGAATAGCATCGGTATCAGACAATTGCAAATAGCACACTAATGTCTCTAGTAACTACCGACCAATAACGGACGGATGTCGTTATTGTGTAAATTCTATGCAAATTTCGTTATATACTCTGAACCATCTGCTTGCCGCGCACGCGACTTCCATCAAGACATCGTTCTGGCAAAATGCGCCGCAAGTTTGCAGGCCTGAGCAACCTGCCCTGAGAGAGAAGAGAGAAAAGGAAGATAAGTGAATATCAGTAGACGTTCGTTTCTCAAGGCCAGCGCCTTGGGGCTTGCGGCTGCAGGCACGACGGGCGTAAGCTCGCCGTTTGTAGCTGCTGCGGACGAATCGCACAAGAAGAACGAGAAAGGCAAGTGGACGGCATCCACCTGCCAAGGCTGCACTTCCTTTTGCCCCGTCAAAGTCTATACGCAAAGCGGGCGTGTCCTGCGCGTAAAGGGCAACTGGAACTGCAAGGCCACGGGCGGCAGGATCTGCCCTCGTCCTCATCTGGCGATTCAGCAGCTTTACGATCCCGATAGAATCAAGACTCCCATGAAGCGCACCAACCCAGAGAAGGGCCGCGGCATCGATCCCGGTTTTGTGCCCATCTCCTGGGACGAGGCGCTTGATACCGTTGCAGACAAGCTCATGGAGCTGCAGCAAAACAAAGAGACCCACAAGCTCATGATGCTCAAGGGTCGCTCTACTGCCGTGGGCGATGTTTTTCACAGCAAGTTCCCGGTGCTCTTTGGCACGCCCAACTACTACGGCCACTCCACGATCTGCGCAGAGGCCGAAAAAGCAGGCGCCTACTACACCGAGGGCTTCTTCAACTACCGCGACTACGACTTAGACAACGCCAAGTGCATCATCATGTGGTCGACCGACCCGATCGCATCCAACCGTCAAGTTCCCACGGTCATGGGCAAGTGGGGCGACATCATGGACGGCGCCAAGATCTACGTGGTCGACCCGCGCCTAAGCGCCACTGCCGCCAAATCCGACAAATGGCTGCCCGTTATCCCCGGCACCGACGGTGCCTTGGCCTGCGCCATGGCGCATGTCATCTTGACCAAGGGCCTGTGGAACAAGGAATTTGTGGGCGATTTCAAGACCGGCTCTTGGAACCGCGATATCTCGGACGACGCTAACACGCGCATCAATCTCTTTGTCGCCGGCGAGATGGTGGACGAGGAGAAGTTCGAGTACAACAAGGGTTACGGCTTGGTGCGTTGGTGGAACCTCGAGATCAAGGACACCACGCCCGAGTGGGCAGCAGAGATCTGCGGCATCGACGCCGAGACCATCATCGAGGTGGCCACGCAGTTTGGCAAATACGGCGCCAACTCCATCTCTTGGATGAGCCCCGGCGTCTCCAACCAGCCTCGCGGTATCTACGGTGCTATGGCTGCCAACGCGCTCAACGGCCTCGTGGGCTCTACCGAGCACGAGGGCGGCACGATGCGCACGGCGTCTATGAGCGCAGGGCATCTGCCCGACCACAACCGCTGGCGCAACAGCAACGCGCGCTCTCAGGCTAAAAAGCCCAAGATCGACGGCCGTGTTGAGAAGGAGTTCTTGGGTACCAACGGCGGCCATATCAACTCCACTGTCATCACCAACCGCCTGGCAGACGTCATCAACGGCGAGGTCGAAGACGCCGGTTGGTACGACACCAAGGTGCTTATCAGCTGCTGGTGCAACTTTGCCTACAGCGCCACTGGCGCCCAGCGCTGGGAAAAGGCTCTTGCCAGCGTCCCGTTCTACTGCTGCATCACCACGCATGTGAGCGAGTCTGCGATGTTTGCCGACATCGTCTTGCCGGCCAAGCACCATCTCTTTGAGCGCTGGGGCTGCCAGAAGAACTACCAAGGCCTCGTAAGCTACATGAGCGTTCAGCAGCCGATCATCAAGCCGCTGTGGGACACCCTCACCGACGAGACCGAGCTTGCATGGGAGCTTGCCTCCAAGCTTGCAGACCGCGGCTTTAGCGATATCTACAAGTACTACTCGCAGGCCTTTATCGACCCCGAGACCGGCAACCGCCCCACCAAGGCATCCGAGTTTGCCGAAATCGCCGTAAAGCTCATCACCGAGCCGTTTTGGAACGGCGCAGCCGAGAAAGCCGGCCAAGGCGACAGCCTCAAGAGCTGGCGCAATTTTGCCTCTAAGGGTGTGTTCAACTCCAAGCCCGCAAGCGCCAAGAAGCACTGGGGTGACTTTGGCACGCAGACGGGCAAGTTCGAGTTCTACTCCGAAACCCTCAAGCACGACTTGGAGACCAAGGCCGACATGTACAAGGTGGGCACAGACCAGGTCATGGAGTGGATGGGCTACGATGCTCGCGACGGCCGTGCGTTTGTCCCTCACTATGAGGAGCCGCAGCGCATGGGCGACGAGTCCGAGTTCCCCTACATCTTTGAGGAGCACAGAAGCCGCCTCAACCGCGAGGGTCGCAGTGCCAACTGCGTGGGCTACCAGGAGTTCAAAGACGTTGACCCCGGCGACGAGGCTTGGGACGACGTCATGAAGATCAACCCGGCAGACATGAAGGAGCTGGGCCTTGAAGACGGCGACACCATCAACGTCACAAGCGTCCAAGGCACCATCACCGTCCATGCCAAGGGTTGGGAGGGCACGCGCCCGGGCGTTGTCATCAAATGCTATGGCCAGGGACATTGGGCCTACGGTCATATCGCCGCCAAGGACTTTGCCAACGCAAAGCCGCGTGGGGGCAACAACAACGAGCTTATGCCCAGCCTCTACGATCACATCACCAACAACACGGCACGCCACGGTGGCTTCACCCGCGTGAAGATCGAGAAAGTCGAGGCGTAGCAAATGGCCGATAAGAAGACACGCTACGCGATGGTCATCGACTTGCACCGCTGCGTTGGCTGCGGTGCATGCGAGATCGCGTGCAAAACCCACAACGAGGTCCCCGAGGGCACGTTTTTGACCTACCACATCAACGAGACCACGGGCACTTTCCCCGAGGTCGAGTACTCCTACAAACCCGTTATGTGCAACCACTGCACCAAGGCCGCCTGCGTCAAGGCATGCCCCACGCATGCGATGCACAAAGACGAGTACGGCTTGACCGTGCACGACCCGAGCAAGTGCGTGGCCTGCGGCTTGTGCGCAAGCGCTTGCCCATATGGCGCCATCACGCGCAGTGACGGCGAGTCCAGCGCAGACCAGGTCTCCAAGGTCAAGCAGCTTATCGAGGACTGCACGGGCACTCCCAAGGAGATGCAGGAGTTCATCGGGGCCAAGTACCCCAGCCACGACCCGGCGCTTGACGAGTACAGCCTCCCCGTCACCAAGAAAGGTGCGCCGCTCAAATGCCAGATGTGCAAGCATTTGGTCTATGCGGGCGACAACCCCTACTGCGTTGACGTCTGCCCTGCAGGCGCGCGCATCTTTGGCAACGCCCAAGACATCTACGGCGAGATCTACGAGCTGACCCAATCCTTTGAGCCCACCGTCCTCAAGCCCGAAGAAGGTACCGAGCCGGCGGTGTACTACATCCGCGAGTTCAAGAAGACGTGGTAAGCCAGATGCAGGGGGATTTTGCAGATATCGCTCCATCCAAGCTGCTTGTGGCGCTCTCTTGTGCATTGACCTATCCCGCGCAGGGCTTTGACAAATCCGTCGAGCCCTTGCGCGCCTGCGCAGGAGACCCATCCTGTGCGCTATTTGCCGATAGGATAAAGGCATTGCTGGAGTGCGCCAAAGCGTTTACAGCGCCAGATGTGGTGCAGCCCCAGGGTGCGCAGGCGGCTCAACTCGAGTACACGAGGCTGTTTATCGGCAGCTTCAAGATGTACGCGCCGCCGTATGCGTCTTACTACCTAGACGGCGAGCAACAGGTTCAAGGTCCTACCACGGTGGAGATTGCGGCGCTCTACGATCAGTTTGGGCTCGTGCTCTCTGATAGCGAGCACGACTGCGCAGATCACATCCGCTACCTGCTTGCCTTTGCCGCTAGGTTGGCTTTGACATACGAGGAAAAAGGCCAGGATGAGTTTGCCTGCGCCTACCGCGATTTTTGCGGGCTCTACATTGCCAGCTGGGCAGACGCTTGGGTAAAGCGGGTGGAGGACTATGCGGAGTTCCCCTTCTATCCGGCGGTCTCGCGTTTGGTGCGAGATATTGCAGGAAAGGGGGTAAGCGATGAGTAAGCTTGCAAAGGTCGCTGCCTGTGCTGGCATCGTATGCGCTTTAACCTGCGGGCTTGCAGGTTGCGGTCAGGCTGGCCCCAAAGAGGTCGTTGATACGGCGCTTACGGCGGTTAAGGCCATGGACGGAACAACGCTTGCCACTGTCTACACGGGCGGCAAACTGGATTCCAAGAGCAAAGATGTCGTGGGGATGCTGTCTGCCAAAGATGACGTCGCCATGACGACGGCGGTCTCCAACTTGAGCAGCAGCCAGCAGGAGTTCATCGCCGATGTCTCCAAGAAGCTGTGCAGCTTTGACTATACCGTCAACAGCGCAACGGTGGACAACAACACCGCCAAGGTCAATGTGACGTTTAAGGCATACGACTTTGGCAGTGCCTACCAAGACGGCATGCAGGGTTTTGGCAACAGCTTCATCCAAGCAGTAAGCGATGGAAGCGATACGGACGGAGAGATGACCAAGGCGCTTATCGCCAAGGTCAAAGACGAGGTCTCCGACCTAAAGTCCAAGACCAAGTCCAAGACGATCGACCTCAACCTGACTTATGCCAACGGCGCATGGACGCTCAACGAGCTGTCGCGCGACCAGCTTGATGCGATGTTTGGCGGGATTGTGAGCGCGTTTAGGTAGCACGTTAAGTTTTGGGTCTGGAGGTGCTGTCTGCGTCCCCAGAGGCGATGCGGCGGTCTGCCGGGTGTTGTTGCGGGCAAGATGCTCGGCACGCCTTGCAGGCCGCCTTTTTTTGCAGCAGGGCAAGTAGTCGGGGCAAGAGGGGAGAGCGTGGGGTCTATCGGCTATTTGCGCCGTACGTTTCTTGGCATTCTACTGTTATGCGAGCGCGGGAGAGAGTATTGTTTCTAACAACGACCCTTCAAAAGAAAGGAAGGTTGCAACATGCAGTATGAGATCAAGGGAAACCCGTTTGGCGTTGCCGTCTGCACCCTGGCAGACGGCGAGTCCATGAAGACCGAATCCGGCTCCATGGTATGGATGAGCCCCAACATGCAGATGTCCACCAACGCGGGCGGCGGCATAGGCAAGGCGTTTGGGCGCCTGTTCTCTGGTGAGTCCATGTTCCAAAACGTCTACACGGCAACTGCCGGTCAGGGCATGATCGCTTTTGGCGCAAGCTTTCCTGGAGAGGTGCAAGCCATCCAGATAACGCCCGATCGCCCCATCGTGGTCCAAAAGACAGCCTTCCTCGCATCCGAGATGGGCGTCGATTTCTCTGTCTACTTTAACCATCGTGCCTCTGGCGGCTTCTTTGGCGGCGAGGGCTTTATCATGCAAAAGCTCTCTGGCAGTGGTTGCGCCTTTGTGGAGCTTGACGGCTCTGTAGTGGAGTACGAGCTGTCTGCCGGCCAACAGATCATCATCGACACAGGCAACCTCGCCATGTGCGATGCCACGGTGAGCATAGAGGCCAAGACGGTCAAGGGCCTCAAGAACAAGGTCTTTGGCGGCGAGGGCCTGTTCAACACGGTGCTGACCGGCCCCGGTCGCGTGTGGTTGCAGACCATGCCCGCTTCTCGCTTTGCCGAGGCACTTGCTCCTAGGCTGGCGCCGTACTTCTCTGGCGGCAGCAACTAGCAGCTGCAACCGGCAACGATATCACGCTCGTCACAAAGAAGCACCCGACTCAACAGAGCCGGGCGCTTCTTAACGTATACGCCAGCGCCACCCAGTTGGCAGCTGGCGATATTAACGTGATTTAGCAGCAGCAGCAACCGCCGGAGCAGCAGCCGTCGTCTTCTCCGTCAGCGGAGTAGGGGATGTTGCCGCAGCCGGGGAAGGGGCCATAGTGCACGTCGCGGTTGCCCTCGATCTTGAAGGCCTTGCCGTAACGGGTGTCCTCGACCATGGCGCAGGAGTTACCGCACACGTCCATGGGCGTGTCGGTAAAGAAGCGATGGTGGTCGTCCAGGTCAAAGAACTGATTCATGCCGGGAATGGTGCCCTGGTAGGTTGCAACCTGGTTGTACTGCTCGCAGAGGTCCTCGATCTTGTCGGGGAGCTTGAAGGCGCGCACGGTACGGGAGAAGAAGGTGAAGTCCTTGACCTTCTCGGCGATCTCGTCGTTGCCGATGGTGGAGCGACGGGTGGACATGTAGCGGAAGTCCTCCCAGCCGACCTTGCGCATCAAGCGACGGAAGTCCTCGATGTACATGGCGCCGGAGATGCACTCACCGCGCAGGACGGGGTCGTTTGCCAGCTCCTCGGGCATGCGGCGATCGCCAAAGACGTCGGAGAAGTAGAGCTCGCCGCCGTAGGTGAGGACGCGCCAGATCTCGGAGAAGACAGCTTCCTTGAAGGGGGAGAGGTTGATCACGCAGTTGGAGATGACGACGTCGATGCTGCCGTCCTCGATGCCCAGGCTCTTGAGGTCCTCGATGTAGCCCTGCTTGAACTCGACGTTGCTTGCAGCGTAGCCAAACTTCTTGGCAACCTCGTCTTTGTACTTGTTGCCCACGGCAAGCTGGTCCTCGTTCATGTCGACGCCGATGACCTTGCCGGTCTCGCCAACGAGCTTAGAGCAGACAAAGACGTCGCGGCCGGTACCGCAACCCAGATCCAAGACGGTGCAGCCCTCGAGCATGGGCGGGATGGGGCTGCCGCAGCCGTAGAACTTCTCGCAGATCTCTGCGGGGAGCTCGTCGATGATAGCCTGGATGTCCTTGGGGGCGCTGCCGCAAGTGCAGACCTCGGTCTTGAGGTCGCCAGAGGACTTGAGATTGCTGTAGTACTCCTTGACTTGTTCGCGAATATCGCTCATGTAAAACCTCTTCCTCAACTGTTGGCGGGAGCCCGTTGCACCCACCATTCCTGTAGGAAATTATTGACAACGCTCAAGTATTGTCAAGTATCCAATAGTGATGAAATTAACACGGTTGCTAGGTTTTGTTCATATCGCAATATGCTCTCTACCTTGGATTTTGTACTCTATTTGCTAGCAAATCAACTCGTTTTTATCTGAAAATGGAATAAAAAATCATCGAACTAATTTTAGAAATTATCGTTAGTGGATGTTTACCAATAGAGATGATGCACATATAATCGCGCTGTTGTCCTAGCACGAAACTGGGTAATGGTGTTGGGACCAATATGAGGAAGCGCCTGCTTAGATGTCAGGCGCGCAATTTTACAGGAGGGTTATCTTGGAAAACGTTACCGCACGCGAAGTAACGGGCGAGATCATCGGCACATTTCTGATGTGCTTCTTTGGTATCGGCGCCGTTGCAACCGCCACCATCGCCGGCGCCCACACCGGCCCGTTCCAGGTGGGTATGGTTTGGGGCATCACCATCGCCATCGCCATCTACTGCACGCGCAACCTGAGCTGTGCGCACTTCAACCCTGCTGTTACCGTGGCCATGGCTGTCACCGGCCGTCTTGAGGGCAAGAAGGTCGTGCCTTACCTCATCGGTCAGTTCATCGGCGCCTTTATCGCCGCTTTGGTGCTGTTTGTCTACTTCCGTGCATCCTTTGACGGCTTTGATGCCGGTTGGGCTGTGACTGCTGGCCCCGGCACTGTCGCCTCTATCTGGTGCGAGCAGATCACCAACAACGGCGCTCTCCAGATCGGCGTCCTTGAAGGGTCCCTCGCCGAGGGTATTGGCGTTTTCTGCCTGGTCTTTGTGATCTTCTCCATGACCGAAGACGCCAACGCTGGCAAGCCCGGCGACGTTATCTTCCCGCTGTTCATCGGCTTCACCGTCACCATGATCATCTGCACCGCTGGCCCCATGACCGACGCTGGCCTCAACCCTGCGCGTGACATCCTGCCTCGCGTTATGTGGCTCATCGGCGGCGGCGACTTGGCCACTTCTGGTCTGGCCTCCATCGACGTGTGGATCGTCTACGTGGTTGCCCCCATCGTGGGTGGCATCCTGGCCGGTCTGTTCTACACGCAGGTCGTCGACAAGATGCACAAGGCTGCCAAGGCTGCATAAGCTCTGCAGCGGATAGCAGCTTAAGAGACGGGGTCGCGCTCATGCGCGACCCCGTTTTGTTTGTGACAAGTGCTTGTTTGGATGCTGTTGGATGGAGCTTGCAGTTTGACCGTACGGAGCAGAAGCCGGGTTGAGCAGCCGTCCTACAAGATCCAGCCTTGGCTGGGGCCTTCTTTTATCTCCCAGCCTGCAGCCTCAAAGAGGCGTCTGTTGAGCGAGACGTTGGTGCCGCGCCCGCCATCTTGCGTGCGGCTCTTGGTGTCGCGCGGGTTGGTGCCGACCTCGGCCCAAGAGAGGTTTGCGCCTGCCGCGGCAGACAAGCTCGTAGCCATAGCGCAGTTGAGCATGGGTTTCTTGCCCGCAGCAAGGCGATAGACCGCTACGTTTAGCGCGTTTTGAAGATCGGTGATCATGCCGCGGTCTTGAACCAAGGTGCCCGGCACGGTAACACGGCGGCCGACGCCTGCGGAGTTGGCGTGGCTGTTCATGCACAGGCGGCTGTAATAAGCCAGCTCATGCGGCGTGTGCTCAGGGCCTACGGGCTCTACGCAGGTAGAAAGCGACATCCCCGCTTGCTTGAGATGCTCAAAGGTTGCCAGGCGGTCTGACTCAGGGATGCCGGTGTCAACGCCCTCGCGCATGCGCACTGCATGATAGGCGCCGTTTGCGCCTGCCGCTTTGAGCGCATGGCAGCGCTCAAGCGTCATGTCCTCTATGTTGACCAGTAGCGGCAGATCTGCAGGGATGACTTCTCGCACCGCGCCTACACGTTCGATAATCTTCTCAAACCTAAAGCCTCCGGTTGCCAGCAAGACGATGGCGTTGACGCCTTGCTCGACATAGACCTTGGCGCACTCGGTGACCTCTTCTACAGGTAGCTCGTAAGCTTCGCTTCTCATGTGGTTGCACACGGCAAAGGTGCAAAACTTGCAGTTCTTGCCGCAAGGCGCGCTGTTCATCCCGATCTGGCCGTGAATCTCGGCCTTGCCGTCTGCCAGCTCGAACGCCATGCGTCCGCCAGCCCAACGCGTGTAAGCAGCTACGCGGCTCTTTGGGTCTATGCCGTAAAGTGCCTCCATCTCTGCGTCGTCAAGGCCCATGCCTTCCATGCCTTTTTCTACGATGTCGATCAAAGCGACTTCTTCTTTAGAGAACTGCCTCATAGCTTTTGTGCCCCCTGTTCTCGTGCGCGTATTTTGCCGGCTTTTGCAGCGGCAGCAACGCGCATGCGCCTGCTCTCCATCAGGCGCATTTGCTTGATACTCAAGGATACTGGATTTGCTCCTATAGCGCGGCAGAATGTGACGGGGGAGAGATGTCTGAAAATTACCAGAGGCATGGCTATGGCGATGTCATCGATGCAGGACGAGACACATGCAGACCACTTGCTGGTCACGTTGATAGGATATGGCTAAAAATGTGGTCACGCTGGCAGGATATGGTGCTGGATAAAATATACTCATAGCCATTTTCTGCCAACGTGACCACTTGAATGACCAAATTCTGCCAACGTGACCAGCAAAGCTTCAAGAGCTCGCGGATTGCATTGTCTCTTTAGGAATAGTGGACTTGCTCTTATAGTGCTGCGATAAAATAAGCTGCAATGAGGAAACCAAAAGAGGGCAGACGGCGTTGGGTTCGTGCGCGTCGTCACGCAAGACAGGAGCATCCATGAGCGACGACAGAGCGCTGCATCAGCCTATTGCCAATCCGCCTGCACACGAGCAGCTTGAACCTGCCCTGCAAGCGCAGATATGCGGCAACACCGTGGCGATAGTCTTGGCAGATGATTGGAACACCACGCCGCTCACGGTGACATTTGACGATCCAAATCGCGCCCCATACGTGTGCGACGGCCGTGATGGCGATGCGGCGGCTGCTGCCGTAGAGTTGCCGCGCCCGTTGCAGTTTTTTGAAGGAAAGCCCCTTATCGCCCATGCAGTGGACCTCGCCTGCTCTTGCGGATTTGCCGATGTGTTCGTTTTGCTATGCAATCCCGGCTGCCACGAGCAAGACGCACGAGCCGCTATAGGCGATAAAGCACGCGTGCAAACACTCTCGCAAGAGCAGCTGGATGCGGCAAAAGAAGAGCTCAACCTCTTCGAGCTCTTCTGCATAAACAGCGCTGCTCTGCTTGCGGCGCGTGACCTACTTGACGCCACCCCTGCGGCAGACAGCGCGATGTTTATCGGCTGCGCAAGCCCCCGCATCACCCCGTGGCATGTTGCCCAACTCTGCCTGCGGCACGACGAGAAGCCTGCTTGTGATGTCGTATTCTCCTGGATCTACTGGCTGCGTCGCCTGCCCGTGCTCATCTCCCGCGATTTCTTTGAGACAGCGCGCAAACAGCATCTCTTTGAGTTGAGACCTGGTTCTTCTTACCGGCCGCTGCCCGCGCTCGATGTAGAAGAGGTTGTTTTTGGCGAAGAAAAGCTCGCTGGCAACGAGAGCTCCTCTGCTGCACGCGATGCATTTTTTGCGGCAAAGCCCATGAGCGCGCTTGAAGCCGTTGCCTTGGCGCACAAGTTGGAGTCAGCCAGTGCCGATGAGGCCTCCAAGACCGCACAAGGTCTTTCCCCAGAGAATCGCGCTTTGCTAGATATTGCACAACATGTTGTCGCAAATATAAGCAAAAAGCACAGCTCAGATACCGCAAAAGAAATTGAACATGCCAGCGCTTGGGGCAAGCGCAACATGAAAGATTTTGCAATCTTTGACGATAGGCAACACAAGGGCAAGCTCGTCTATCTGGACAGCGCGGCGACCTCGCAGCGTCTGCTTGCCGCCGTCAACGCAGAGGCCAGCTTTAACAACAACGCCAATGCCAATATCTACCGTGGCAGCTACGGGCTTTCGGCTCAAGCAACCGCTGCCTTTAACGAGGCGCGCATCGTGTTGGAAGATCATCTGGGCTCTGCACGCCGTCAGATGGCTTTTACCGCCAATACGTCAGATAGCGCTAACAAGGCTGCCCAATCCTGGGCTTTGCGCAACCTCAACGAAGGGGACGCGGTGCTCATCACGCTATCCGAGCATCATTCGAACATGCTGCCGTGGCGCATTGCAGCACAAGCGCGCGGTGCAAAAGTGCACTACATCCCGC
>CAVAPV010000042.1:0-21607 GCA_963590525.1 Agathobacter rectalis | reverse complement strand
CCGTGTAGGTGGCAGGGCATTGCGAGAGGCACAGATTGGCAGGTGCGCAAGGTAATGAGGGCGCCTGAAGATTAAACATTCGAGGGGATTGAGGACTCGAGGCTATCGAGAACAAAGGAGTGATGATGGCCGCGGAGAACAACAAGGAGGAGCTTGCGCGGCTCGTCGTGTGCGTTGACGACACAGACGACCTAAGCAAGCAGACGAGCACCGGAGAAGTGGCAGAGGCGTTGGCTGCCAACGTCGCATTGTTTGGCGGGCGCATGGAGTTGGATGTGACGCGCCACCAGCTGCTGCTTGACCCGCGGGTGCCGTACACATCGCACAACTCGGCCATGGCGTTTGTCGCGAGCTTCCCGCCAGACATGGTGGAGGATTACCGCCGCGAGGCACGCGTTATCGTGAACGTTATGCGTGCTGCCTCAAGCGATCCCGGTCTGTGCACGGGCATCGTCCCTGCGTCTGATGATCCGAGCCTGCCAGCTCTCTTTGAATATGGGCGCAAGACCCAGCGGGAATATGTTTCGCAAGAAGAGGCCTTTGTCTTGGCGGCTCAAATCCCCTGGCTTGAGCTCGAGGGGTTGGGTGGTACCAACGATGGAGTGGTGGGTGCGCTTGCGGGAGCGGCGTTGCGCTTGCAGGGTGAGGATGGGCGTTTTAGAGGCCGTTGGATCGTAAACGCCAGCGGCGTGAGTCTCGGTAATCGCTCTGGACGCGGCAAGGGTAAGGGCAATGGCAGCGGAGGCGGCCACAAACTGCGCGACCATGGTGGCAGCAATCGCAATGCAACCTCCCAAGAACCTTTGCGCCTTGGTCTGCTCAAGGAGTATCTGAGAGAGCACCTGGGGCAGGATGCGTGCATAGAGAGCGTCTACGGTGCTCCTTTTGGCGATGATGAGCTGGTGCTTTCTTGCGTGGAGGCCAAGCCTGTATTGCGACACAAAACGCTGACTATGCTTGCCGCGCGCGATGAGGGCGGCTTGCGCTTGCTTACCAAGGTCGACCTAGATGCACACGAGTCCGCCGCTAAAGACGCGGCAGCCTGCGAGTACTTTGCCTTTGACAACGACGCAGAGGAATACGGCGCAGCAGCAGATCAGAAGTCATGCGCAAACTGCTTGTACAGACGCGTGCTCGCTGGCGGCTTTGCCTGCATGAAAAAGGAGGGGACGGCATAGATGAGCAAGCAGGTTGCAGATGTTGCGGTTATCGGCGCTGGAGTGCTCGGCTGCATGTGCGCTCGCGAGTTGTCGCGCTACAAGCTCGATGTGGTTGTCATAGAGCGTGCGATGGACGTGGGGGAGGGCTCCAGCAAAGCCAACTGCGGCATCATCCACACGGGGTTCCATGCACGCGGCGGCACGCTCAAGGGCGCAAGCTGCGTTGAGGGAAACCAGCTCTACACGCAGCTTGCAAGCGAGCTCGAGGTCCCGTTCAAACGCGTGGGAGCGCTTTATTGCGCGTACGGGCCCAACGGCCTTGAGAAGCTGGCGCAAAAACGCCAGCGTGCCTATCAAAACGGGGCGGGGCGTCTACCCCTGCTTTCTGGGGACGAGGCCCGCGCCATGGAGCCACGCCTGTCAAAGGGCGTGGTTGCGGCTTTCTATGCTCAGACGACGGGTATTATTTCGCCTTTTTCTCTGGTGGTCGCAACGGCGGAGAACGCTGCGCAAAACGGGGCTCGGTTCTGCTTTGGCTCAACGGTGGAGCGGGCGGAGCGCGCGGCAGGCGCATGGGTGCTGCATCTTGCCGACGGCAGTGCAGTGCAAGCCCGCTGCGTTCTCAACACCGCAGGTGACCAAGCCGCCATTCTCGATGCGCAGGTGCACGAGGCAGACCTCGTGGTGCGTCCGCGCCGTGGACAGTTCTACGTTTTTGACAAACAAAGCGGGCCAGACGCGCCGCCGCCGTTGCAGCACGTTCTTTTTCAAGCGCAGGAAAGCGATGAAGGCGGTACGTTGATCGCGCCCACTATCGACGGAAACGTTTTGGCAGGTCCCACTGCCGAGCAAGTGCGCTATTTTCACCAGAACGCCACCACAGACGATGGTCTGGCTCATGTGCGGCGTGTCGCGCGCAAGCTCGTACCAAGCCTGGATATGAGCCGCGTTATCACGCAGTTCGCGGGAGTGCGCGCTAATATCGCCAACCTCGACAAAGAGCACAAAGACTTTGTGATGAGGCTTTCTGCCCCTGGTTTTGTGAGCGCGCTGGGCATCAAGAACCCCGGTATGACTAGCTCTCCTGCCTTGGCGCGCCGTGCTGTAAAGCTGCTGGCTCAAGATGGTTTGCAGCTTGAGGCTGACCCCAGCTTTGACCCGCATCGTCGTGCGCGCACCCCCTTCTTGCAATGCGATGCATCAGAGCAGGCGCATTTGCTGCAGCAAGATCCGAGCTTTGGACATGTGCTGTGCCGCTGCGAGCAGATAACAGAAGGCGATGTGCGCCGTGAGCTAGCGAGTGTGCTGCCTCCGCATGATTTTGAGGGTCTCAAGCACCGCTTGCGCGTGTCCATGGGGCGCTGTCAGGGAGGTTTTTGCAAGCCGCGTGTGATGGAGCTGCTGCGCGAGGACGGCGAGGCTCCCGCATCCACGGCTGCTGGGGTCGTGAGAGCGCAGGGTGTGGCAAGCGCGGTGCCTGCCAACCTTGCTGGCCTTGAGCTGCCTGCGGATCTCAAGGCACCTATCGAGCTCGATGTGCTGGTTGTGGGCGGCGGCGCTGCGGGCGTTGCGGCAGCTACAGCTGCAAGCGAATGTGGGGCCAAGACGCTGTTGGTAGAGCGTGAGGAGTATCTGGGTGGCGTGTTGCCTCAGTGTATCCACGATGGCTTTGGCATGTATCTGTATGGCGAGAGCCTCACTGGCCCGCAGTACAACGAGCGCTGGCTGCGGCGCCTTGAGCAAAGCGGTGCCAACTGGGCATGTCAGACGAGCGTCACGCAGCTGCAGCCACATGCGGGCGGTGGCTTTGAGGCAAGAGCGGTGGGTTGCGCTTTGGGCGGCCCGCGTATGGTATTGGCAAGAAGCGTGGTGGTTGCCAGCGGTTGTCGCGAGGTCACGCGCGGACAGCTGCGCATTCCCGGCACGCGTCCAGAGGGCGTCTACACAGCCGGTACGGCGCAGTTCATGGTCAACATCCAGCATAAGCTGCCGGGAGACAAGGTGGTTATCTTGGGCGGTGGCGATATTGGCCTCATCGTGGCGCGCCGCATGACGCTTTCTGGCGCGCAGGTGCGTATGGTGGTTGCCAAGGAGGCAACGGGATTGGTGCGCAACCATCGCCGATGTATTGATCCTTATGGCATCCCCACGCGCTATGGTTGGGGCGTGGCGTCCATCCACGGCTACGGGCGCCTCAAAGGCGTGATGGTCGCCCCGTTTGGCGAGGATGGTCAGCTCGATATGACACGCCGCGAATACGTGCGCTGCAACACGTTGCTCATCAGCTGCGGCTTGGTGCCCGAGCGCGAGCTGTTTGCAGGCGTGCAAAGCGAGCCAGGCCTCTTTGTCTGCGGCAATGCGGATAACGTCCATGACCTCGTCGACCGTGTGAGCGTCGAGGCTGTTGGCGTTGGCGCTGCGGCCGCTGCGCATGCTGGCTGCAAGGGCGAGCTGCCGGGTGATCTTGCAGGCATCGCTAAGATCGTGGTGCCAGAACTGCCCGTAGGGGAGCGTGTGCGATGAGCAAGAAAAAGACATGGACCCGCAGAAAGTTCGTATCTGCTGCCGCACTAGCTGCAGTTGCGTGCGGGCTTGGCGGATGCGGCAACGACAACGGCAATAACAGCGAGACATCGCAGGCATCCCAAGGCGTGACCATTACCGACGGCGTGGGCCGCACCGTCAGAATCGACTCGAACCCAGAGCGCGTTGCTGTGCTCGACTCGTTTGCGGGCGAGTTGGCTGTGATGATTGGAGCAGGTTCCCAGCTGGTTGCCGTGCCCACTGGTGTCAAAAGCGACGTGCTCCTCCAGGGGCTTTGCAGCGGTCTGACCGAGCTTGCTGCCCCTATGTCTAACGGCGCTATCAATATGGAAGAGCTCATGGCATGCAGTCCGCAGGCGGTCATCGTCAAGCAGGAGGTGTACGAGGCTGCTGGCCAGGAGAGCCTGCTTGAGACATCCGGCTTGCCCTATGTGGTGATCGGCTACACCAACATCGACGAGCAGATAGATGCCATAGGTCAAGTTGCCGCCGTCTTTGGCGGCCAGGCTCAACGTAAGGCCCTAGATATCGCCCAGTACTACCGCGCCGTGGTTGACGATTGCCAACGCCGCGCAAACATGCTGGCAGACGACGACCGCGTGCGCGTGTACCACGCTGTCAACGCGCTGGTAGCCACGGATGGCGCCAACTCGCTTGGCCGCGATTGGACAGAGGCTGTGGGCTGCGTGGACGTGAGTGCTTACGACAATGCTCCCGCTGCCGATTACAACGCTACTCTCGAGCAAATCTATGTCTGGGACCCAGATGTCATCATCGCCAACAGCGCCGATACCACCTCGTATCTGCTCAAGCGTGACAGTTGCTCGGGGCTTAAGGCTGTAAAGAACAAGCAATGCTACACCGTTCCAGTAGGCGCTTCGCGCTGGGGGCAGCGTGGCAGCGTAGAAACGTATTTGGGGATGCTCTGGCTTGGCTGCACGGTGTATCCGGAGCTTTACGAGGATGTTGATTTGCAGCAGCGCGTTACAGATTACTGCCGCGATTACCTGGGAATCGAGGTCGATGACAAGCTCTACCAGCAGATCTTGAGCGGAGAGGGCTTGCGCCAGCAATCCAAGCAGGCCGGGTAACTGCGGTACGGCCGCTGGGGAACAGGAATGCTGATAAAGGACGTTCGGATTGAAGCGCTTGCAGGCATAATCCAAGAGCAAAGGAGGTGCTATGAATCATATGGGTGATGACAACCGGCAGCGTAAGGCGAGCAATAAGCGCGTTCTTGACGCCGGCGAGCTCGGTGAGCTCACCGTAGCGCAGGTGCACAACGGGCGCTGCGGCCTGCTGCTCGCGTTGATGGGATGCGCGGTCGTTGCCCTTACCCTTGCCTCGTTTTGCATCGGCCGCTATGGCATCCCCCTGTCAGAGGTCGTTACAGCGTTTGGCGATTTGGCGGCAAACCTGGCAAGCGGCCAAGGCTTGCGCTTTGACAACGCGCAGACGACGGTGGTTATCAACTATCGCCTGCCGCGTGTGCTCGCAGCGTTGCTTGTTGGCGCCGCGCTAGCCATAGCTGGCGCGAGCTACCAGGGCGTGTTTCGCAACCCGATGGTCTCAAGCGACATCTTGGGCGCCAGTGCAGGCGCGGGTTTTGGCGCTTCTATCGCCATCTTGCTTGGAGCGCCGGGGGTGCTCGTGCAGTTGTCTGCGTTTGTCTTTGGCATGCTGGCTGTTGGCATGACGTATGTTATCGGCAACGCTGTTGGGCGCACGAGCTCTGCGACTTTGGCGCTAGTGCTTGCCGGTATCGTAGTTCAAGCGCTCTTCCAAGCCTTTGTGGGCTGCGTCAAGTACATGGCAGACCCTTATTCCCAATTGCCCGAGATAACCTACTGGCTCATGGGCTCGCTTGCTACGGTGGGGTTTAGCGATATAGCCTTGATGGTGTTCCCGCTGGTGGTGGGCTGCGTGGTTCTCATGGCGCTGCGTTGGCGCGTGAACCTGCTCTCTTTTGGTGACGAGGAGGCCGCCGCCCTTGGTGTCAACACGCGACGCTTGCGCTTTGCAATCATCCTCTGCGCTACGCTCGTTACAGGCTCTGCCGTTTCTGTTGCCGGCCAGGTTGGTTGGGTGGGTTTGGTTATCCCGCATCTTGCTCGCATGGTCGTCGGCCCTAACTACCGCGTTCTCATGCCGGCTTCTCTGATCATGGGAGCAGGGTTCTTGCTCTTGGTTGACGATGTTGCCCGCAACGTGATGCAGATGGAGATCCCCCTGGGGATACTCACGGCCATCGTAGGTGCTCCTGTCTTTGTCTTCTTGCTGTTGAGGGGAAAGCAGGGGTGGTCGTGATGTTGCAACATCTCGATGCTAAGCATGCGCCTCGCCTTGCGCTTGTGGACGTGAGCTGCGGTTACAGCGGCACTGCTGTGCTTGAACACGTGAATCTGCAGCTTGCTGCCGGCGAGGTCTGCTGCGTTTTGGGTCCCAACGGCGTGGGCAAGACCACGTTGTTCAAAAGCGTCTTGGGAAGTCTGCCCCTCATTGCCGGGCGCGTGTTGCTAGATGACCAAGACGCTCACGAGCTTACGCAGACGCAGCTCGCCCGCAAGATAGCGTATGTCCCCCAAGCTCACGCTGCGCCGTTTCCCTTTACGGTGCTCGATGTGGTGGAGATGGGTCGCACGGCACACCTGGGCTTGCTCGCCTCTCCCTCTAAAGACGACCGCGCCCTTGCTGTGGAGGCTCTCAACACCTTGGGGATAGCGCAGCTGGGCTGTCGCCGCTATACGCAGATCTCGGGTGGCGAGCGCCAGATGGTGCTCATCGCCCGCGCTTTGGTGCAGCAGGCAGATGTGCTGGTCATGGACGAGCCTACGGCCAGTTTGGATTTTGGCAATCAGGCCGAGGTTCTCTCCTACGTGCGGCAGCTTGCAGACGCGGGCTACTCCGTTCTCATGACAACGCACTCTCCAGACCACGTGTTCAGGTGCGCAGATACCGTGCTTGCAGTGCGAGGGAGCGGCAGCTACGAGTTTGGAGCTGTCGATGACGTGATGACAGAGCAGCTGCTTAGCGAGCTCTACGGCATCGAGCTGCAGATAAACGGCGCGGGCTTGGGCCGAGTCGTCGCTCCAAAGCCCGGGGTTGCCAATGCTGCTCGGCGCAATGCCATTGCGAGCTTCATCGCCAAGCGCGAGCGCTAGACGCAGACCTTGCTCCCTTCGCAGGTTTAACTTTCCGTTTACGTCAAGCCTGCTTGCGCCGCCGGTGATTGCGCATACAATCTGGGCATCTGTACTAGTGGTAGAGGCGCGGTTTTTGATCAGTACCCTTGGCAAACGCTTGGGAGGCGCAAGGGAAAAGGCAAAACCGCCGAAGCCCGCCGGCGCATCCCAAAGGCGCCTGCTGGCTGGGACGCAGGAGAAGATCTTGCGGACTGTCGCTTACGCGGAGAGCTGCCACGACCCTCGCCGGGTTTCTCGCCTGTGCCTGCGGCCGTGACGGGCCGCCCGCATAGGGAGGAGAAACATGGAGTTCACCAATACGATTTTCTCGCTGTTGCCGCCAATCGTGGCAATCGTCTTGGCGCTCATCACCAAGGAGACCTACACCTCCTTGTTTGTGGGCATCGTCGTAGGCGGCTTGCTGGTGGCGGGGTTCATGCCCATCGGTACTGTCAACCACATCGTCAACGACGGCCTCGTACCTGCCGTATCCGATAACGCCGGTATCTTCATCTTCTTGGTGATGCTGGGCATCATGGTCGCGCTGGTCAACGTGGCTGGCGGCGCGGCTGCTTTTGGCAGGTTTGCCGCCAAGCACATCAAGAGCCGCGTGGGCGTCCAGATCTGCACCTTCATCTTGGGCGTGCTGATCTTTGTTGACGACTACTTCAACTGCCTCACCGTGGGTTCTGTCATGAGCCCCGTGACCGACAGCAAGAACGTCTCGCGCGCCAAGCTCGCGTTCATCATCGACGCCACCGCCGCTCCCATCTGCATGATCGCCCCGGTTTCCAGCTGGGCCGCAGCCGTCTCCGGCGTGGCGCAGGACCTGGGCGTCAACGGCATCGAGCTGTTCATCAGCGCTATCCCCTTCAACTTCTACTCGCTGCTCATCATCATCTTTGTCCTGGGCTTGATCTTCCTCAACTTTGACTACGGCCCCATGGCCGCATCCGAGCTCAAGGCCTATCGCGATGGCGACCTGGGCAAGCTTGACGATGAAGAGCCCGCTGGCAGCCCGCACGCCAGTCTGTGGGACATGCTCATCCCCGTCATCGTGCTCATCGTCTGCTGCATCGTGGGCATGCTCTACGTGGGCGGTTTCTGGGACGAGGAGACCAACGCAGGCGATGTCATCGGCTCCTTTGGCGATACCGATGCCTTTACGGCCCTGCCCTGGGGCAGCCTCATCGCCTTGTTCTTTACCTTCATCTACCTGCTGGCCCGCCGCGTGGTGAGCTTCAAGGATGCGACCTCTTGCTTTGTCAACGGCTTCAACGCCATGGTGCCCGCCATCTTGGTTTTGACCTTTGCTGTCACGCTTAAGAACATGACCTCTCTGCTGGGTGCCGATGTCTTTGTCGCCGGCCTCATGGAGGGCGCGGCCGCCGGCCTGTTCATGCTCTTGCCCGCCATCATCTTCCTGGTTGCCTTGGGCCTGGCCTTTGCCACGGGCACCAGCTGGGGCACCTTTGGCATTTTGATCCCCATCGTGCTCCCGATCTTTGCCAACGAGCCCACGCTGCTTACCATCGGCATCTCTGCCTGCCTGGCTGGCGCCGTTGCGGGCGACCACTGCAGCCCCATCTCCGATACCACGGTCATGGCCTCTGCCGGTGCTAACGTCAACCACATCGAGCACGTGAACACCCAGCTGCCCTACGTTCTCACGATGGCGGTTATCTGCTTTATCTGCTATTTGATCGCCGGCTTTGTGCAAAACGCCGTCATCTGCCTGGTCATCGGCGCAGTGATGGTGATCGGCACGCTGATCGTCCTCAAGAAGCTCGTGGGCAAGTCCGTCAACGATATCGAGCCTGCTGCAGCCGTCTCTGCAGAGTAAGACGAGCATCTAGCCTGCAGGTGTGCAAGGGGAGGGTACCGGGCTCTCGCAAGGTTTTGAAACCTAGCGGGAGAGCGGTGCTCTCCCCTACGTCGTTACGCGATCTTCTGATGCTTGCAACCTATCGAATTCTGCGAGTTGCCGTTCGCCGCAGTTTCGACCACGTAGTCGATACGGTTGCTGGCAGCACCGTCGGTGCAGGTGCATGTAGGGGCGGGCGCTGCTCGCCCGGTTTGCACCGTAAGACGCGACGTATTAGAGCGTGCCGTCAGGTACGCAAGGCCTTGATGCGGGCTGCATCCAAAGAAACGATACTGGCAACGGCGCTTCGCAGGTGGGCGTAGGGGCGAGCATTGCTCGCCCGCGTAGGTTGTCTGCGGTTTGCACGGGGCAAGGCGGCGGCAGCGCAATCGTGAGCACAGGCTGAGTAGCAGCCCCCAAGACCCTCAATCGCAGGCTTAAAGATTGCGTAAGGTTGCGGTTGGCGGCAATTGACGGCGCTGCATCAAGTAGACTTGTGCCAGAAGGGCTAGAGAAAGGGAAATCTATGCAGCCTTATCATTCTGATGCCAAGGTCGTAAAGGGCTTGGGCATTGCCACCTTGGTGCTCTCTATCCTGAGCATCATCCTTCTTGCGCTGTGCCTGGCGTTTGCCGGCGCTGTCACCGATTATGCGGTCAAGGCGGTTTCGTCTTCTACCACTGCGCAGGATGTCATCGAGCAAAGCGAGTCTATCTCTGATAGCTTTGACGACCTCAACGACGCACTCGACCTCTTTACCACGATCAATGTAGATGATGCGGCGCTCGTCTTTGACAACGCCAGCTTGGACGAGGTCCACGCGCTTGGCAAGGCGCTCAAGTCTGCAGACATGGCCAAGGTCGAAAAGCAGCTTGAGAAGATCAACAAGGAATACAGCCTGGGTATCGACACCGATGCGATGATCGCGGTGCTGGGTGCTGCTTCTACCACGGTGCAAAAGGAGTTTGGTTCGTATCTGCTCGATCTGGATGCGCAAGATCTTGACGAGCTGATCTCCAGCCTTGGCAGTCTCAATTCTCCTGATATCGCTCAGGATGTCACGCAGATCAACGATGCCCTCAAGACCGGCGAGGGACGTGCTGCCCTCACCAACGGCATCGGCACGCTCATCATGGTGCTCATCGGTCTTGGTATGGCGGCAAACGTCATCACGATCATCACGTCTGCGCTGGCCATCGCCAATTGCCGCAAGCCCGAGAAGCTCACCGCTGCCTTTGTGCTGAGCATCGTCTCTGCAGTTTTGAGCTTGATTACAACCTCGTTTATCTCCTTGGTGCTCTACATCGTCATGGCCGTCTACATCGCCAAGGTGCGTAAGTATCGTCCTGTTGCAGGCGCTACGCCTACCTCCGGATCCGACGGCTCTGCCCCGGTGTATCCCAACTAAGAGCTGAGCGCTGCGCAATAGCCGCCAGCAAAGAAACGCCCTCGTATCTGCAAAGGATGCGAGGGCGTTTTGCGTTATGGCTGTGCAGCAGCTGCGGTTGCGTTGCGGCTGCAGTTGTAGATGCGACGTGGTAGCGCAGGCAGCGCCGCCGCCTTCACCGAACGGGCTTGGCCTCTAGGCTTCGGCCTTACCCTTGGCGGCCTCGATTTGCTGGGTAAGCCAGTCTGTCCATGGGGTCACGCCGTCTTGCTTGGTGGCTGCGATCTTGAACAGCGGCGCCTGCGGGTTGAGGTTGGAGATATGCTCCTCAAAAAGCGGCATGTCAAAGTCAAAGACGGGCAGCGTGTCCACTTTGTTGAGGATGATCGCGCTGCTGGCTTGAAAGATGCCGGGGTACTTGAGGGGCTTGTCATCACCTTCCGGCACCGAGAGGATCATCACCTTGGTGTCTTCTCCCAGATAGAAATCCGTTGTGCAGACGAGGTTGCCCACGTTTTCTATGATGACCAGGTCCGTGTTGGCCAGATCCAGCACCTTGAGGGCCTTGTTGACCATGTCGCCTTCCAGATGGCAGCTGCCGCCGGTGTTGATCTGCACGGCGGGGATGCCCATCTCCTTGATGCGCACGGCATCTACGTTGCTGGCGATATCGCCCTCTATGATGGCGATGCTGTATTTATCGCGCAGGGCGTTGATGGTGGCTTTGATGGTGGAGGTCTTGCCTGCCCCCGGGCTTGCGAGCAGGTCGATCATGAACACGCCGTTTGCATCGAGCAGCTCGCGGTTCTCTTGCGCGTAGCGCTCGCTTTTATCCAGGATCTTCTTGTCTAGGTCTATATGCGCCATCTCTGCCTCCAGACTCATGCGATGTTTGCAACAAAGGATAGTCCAAATCCGCGCGTGTCTGGGCTGCGTGTGCAGCTAGTCTTGGTCGTCGGGCGTCTCTATCTCGATGGAGGCGATGTCCATCTCCTTGCCGCTTTTGACGACGGTGTGCCCGCTGCCGCACTTGGGACAGCGCATGTGGAACCTGTCGTGGGAGAATTCTGCCCCGCAGTCAAAGCACAGCGAGCTTGCGTCGATGTGGTTGACGATGAGCTGTGCCCCTTGGTAGAAGGGGTCGTCTTCTGTCAGGACGTTCCAGCCAAAATCCATGGCTTCGTCTACTACCTGCGTCATCTCGCCGATGTTGAGCGTGACAGACGTCACCCTGGTTGCCCCTGCATTTTTGGCAACCGGGGTGACGGAGTCGAGCACGCCTTGCAGCAAGCTGAGCTCGTGCATGGCAGGTTAGGCTTCCTCGGCCGCTTCGCGCGCGGCCTGGCGCTTGATCTTGCGCTGCAGCGCAACGCGTGCGCACACCAAGCTGATCTCGTAGAGGGCCACGAGCGCGGCAAACATGATGAACATCGTCACGGGGCTTGCGTCCGGGGTGACCACGGCAGACAGAATGAGCAAGGCGATGTAGGCCACGCGCCAGTTCTCTCTGAGCTTTTTGTAGGGGATGATGTCAAACAAGATGAGGTAGAAGACCACCAGGGGCAGCTCAAAAGCCAAGCCAAAGGCGATCAAGAACAGGATGAGGAACTTGATGTAGTCGCTTGCGGCGGGAAGCACCGTGGCGATGGAGTCTGCCTCTCCTGTGAGCCACTGGAATGCGGCACCCAGGCAGAAGTTGTAGCAAAAGACCACGCCGATGATAAACAGCACGCAGGCTACGGCAAAGGTGGGAAGCACCCACTTGCGCTCGTTTGGCTTGAGCGCCGGCAGGAAGAACGCCAGCACCTCCCAGATGATGATGGGGCTGCATACGACGATGGCGCCAAACAGCGACACCATGACCTTGACGGTAAAGCCCTCAAAGGCCTTGGTGGTGTAAAGCTCGCCGTCAGAAGGCAGATACGGTGCGATGGGCTGCTTGAGAAAAGCTACGAGCTGCGGCGAGACCATGTACAGAACGCAAAGGGATATGAGCACGCAGACGACGATGATGACGGTGCGGCGACGAAGCTCGCCCAGATGGTCGAGCAGCGGCATGCGGGCCGGTCCGATAGGCATGCTTATTCACCGTCCTCGGAGTCAAAGTCGTACAGGGATGCCAGGTCGTCGCTTGCAGCGGCGTTGCCGGCGGGTTTGTCATCGGCAGCGGCAAAGGGGTCGTCGACGTTGGTGTCTGCAGATGCTTTGGTGCTGGCAGCGGCAGCTGCGCTTGCGGCACCAGAAGCTGCCTTGCTGCTGCCGGCGGATGCGTTGTCGTTTGCACCCTTGTCGTCTTCGTCCTTTTTAGGCTTGAGGCTAAAGCTCTCTTTGATCTGACGCTCGCGGTTGCGCATCTCGGCCTTCTTGCCCTTGATGTCCAGCGGGTCTGTCAAAGCGTCCTTGGTGTCCTTGAAAGACGAGTTGATGGCGTCGATGTCCTCTTTGATGGGGGCGACGGTCTCTTCTATCTCGCTCTTATAAGGGTCGATGGCCTCTTGGAAGGGGTCGTAGACTTCTTCTTTGAACTTGGTGTTGACCTCGTCAGACGCAGCGCGGAACTGCCTGATCGCACGGCCTACGGTTCTTCCCATCTCTGGGAGCTTCTCCGGACCAAAGATAAGGAATCCGAAGAACAATATGAGCACAAGCTCAGTAGAGCCAATACCTAGCATTAGCATCCTTCGTTCGATATTCGGTTCCCTGCAAGGTCGATACTTTACCACACGCGTGCGTAGGTAGCGACAAATACTCTGGCTACACCGGCATCTTTGAGTATCTGAGCGGCGGCGTTGCAGGTTGCACCGGTTGTGAGTACGTCATCGAGCAAGATCACGGTGGGGCCTTGCGCCATGAGCGCCTCAAACTGCGGCAGCAGCGCAAAGGAGCCGCGACGGTTGGCGGCGCGGTTTGCGCGGTCGAGCTTGCGTTGGTCGGCAGCCATGGCGCTTTGCAGCGCGCAAGCCAAAGGCAGCTTGGAGTGCACTCGCAGCTTTTGGGCAACGTCTCCCAGCGGATCCCATCCGCGCTCTTTGAGATGCGACGGTGTGGGAGGAATGGGGATGATCATGTCTGCCGCTGCAACCCAGCTCGGCTCGCAAGAGATCACGCGGCAAAGCTCTGCAGCTATGTGCTCTGCCAAGCGCTGCTCGAAGCCGTCTTTGTAGGCGGTGATGACCATCTTGCCCAAGCCCTCGTAGCTCACAGCGCAGCGCGCTGCATCAAAAACGTAAGGCTTGGGAAGCAGCTGCCCTTGCGCGTCGGTGCTCCCGGGCAGGGGACACTCGGTGCAAAGCGCCGCTCCCCATGGCGCGCCGCATCGCGGGCAGGCTAGTTTCAAATCTATGCGATTGAGCGCGTTTTGGCAGGTAGGGCACAATAAAACGCCCATATCGTCGCAGCCGACGCAACGCGTTGGATACAAAGTCTCGGCAACTGCGTCGCGTGTCGCTGCTATTATCTTGCGAATGTCAAGCATTAGAGAGCTTTCCGGCCCTCCGCTGCGTAGGGGTATCTCGCGTCTATTCTATATGACGCGCGTTTATCCGCGCACCACCTCTTCAACAGGAAGCGATGCCTTTCTATGGAACTGATAATTACAGAGAAAAACGACGCTGCCAGCAACATAGCCAAGCTGCTCGCCCAAGGTCCCGTCAAGGCCGACAAGGTCTACGACACACCCGTTTATCGCTTTAAGCGCGATGGAGACGACTGCGTCACCATCGGCTTGCGCGGCCATATCCTAGAAGTCGAGTTTCCCGATGAGCTCGTCTGGAGCAAGCGCAACGGCTGGGTGGGGCTTACCGCAGACGGAGAGGTGCTCGATGCGCCGCAGGTTCCCTCGTCTTTGCCCACCCCGCCTTGGGAGAAGAAGCGCAAGCCTTTTACGGCCGAGGGCATAGACCTCAAGGGCTGGAAGATACAAGCTCTGCCGTATCTCACCTATGCGCCGCTGCTCAAGTCTCCCAAGGAGAAGGGCATCATCAGGTCTTTGCGCAACCTCGCCAAAAAGGCCAGCTCCATCGTCATCGCGACGGACTTTGACCGCGAGGGCGAGCTTATCGGCCTCGATGCCCTGGGCATCGTCAAGGCAGAAAACCCAGATGCTCCTATCACGCGCGCCCGCTACAGCGCCTTTATCAAGAAGGAGATCCAAGAGGCGTTCTCTAAAGAGAAGCTTGTGGAGCTTGACTTTGACCTTGCCCATGCAGGCGAGTCGCGCCAGCACATCGACCTCATCTGGGGCGCGGTTCTCACGCGCTACCTCACGGTGGTCAAGTACAGCGGCTTGGGCAACGTGCGCAGCGCTGGCCGCGTCCAGACCCCTACGCTCGCGCTCGTCGTGGCCAAAGAGCAGGAGCGTCAGGCGTTTGTGCCTCAGGATTACTGGGTTATCGGCGGCAAGTTTGCCCCTAAGGGCAGCCCCGACGATGCTTTTGTTGGCGGTCACGTAGACAACAACTTTAAAGAAGAAGCGGTGGCTCAGCGTGCGTTTGCGCAGGTAGAGGGCCAGACATCGGCCACTGTCGTCGAGGTGAGCAAGAAGCTTCGCCGTGCCGCTGTGCCCGCGCCGTTTAACACCACGAGCCTGCAAGCTGCCGCATCGGGTATCGGGTTGCGCCCCAGCCGCACCATGCGCATCGCCGAGAGCCTCTATATGAGCGGCTTTATCACCTACCCCCGTGTCGATAACACGGTTTACCCAGACGGTTTGGACTACACTGCCACGCTCAAGATGCTGGCGGGCAACCCCGCCTATACCGCTTGCGCCAACCAGATAATCGACGCCTCCAAAAACGGCGGCTACCATCCTACGCGCGGCAAGCAGTTCTCCACAGACCACCCGCCCATCTACCCCACGGGCCTGGGCGATCCAGACAAGCTGCGTCCGGAGGAGTGGAAGCTCTACAACCTCATCGCCCGCCGCTTTATGGCAACGCTCATGGACCCCGCGCAGATCGAGGGCACGACGGTGCAGCTCGATGTCAACGGAGAGCTCTTCAAGGCCAAAGGCGACGTGCTCGTCGTCCCCGGCTGGCGCGCCGTCTACCCTTACGGCCTCAAGAAGGACGAGCAGATGCCCCCGGTGGCGCAAGGCGACGTGCTTGATTTCTCCGAGCCGTCCTTTGAGAAGAAGCAGACCCAGCCGCCTGCGCGCTACAGCACGGGCAAGCTCGTCCAAGAGATGGAGAAGTGCGGTCTTGGCACCAAGGCCACCCGCGCCGACATGATCGAGAAGCTTTACGGGCGCAAGTACATCGTCAACGACCCGATCGAGCCCACGCAGCTGGGCTTTGCGGTGATCGACGCGTTGCAGCGCTTTGCCCCGGCCATCACCACGCCGGATATGACAGCCGAGCTCGAGACCGAGATGACCAACATCGCCAACGGCAAAGACGAGCGCGACAACGTCGTCAACCACTCGCGCCGTCTGCTGGGTCAGATCATGGACGACCTCATCCCCCGCAAAGACGAGATGGCAGATGCCATCACCGAGGCCGTCATCGCCGACAGCCGCGTGGGTACCTGCCCCAAATGCGGCGGCGACCTCTGCGTCAAGACCAGCGCCAAGACGCGCGGCAGCTTTGTGGGCTGCAACAGCTGGCCGGACTGCGATGTCACCTATCCGCTGCCGCAAGGCCGCTACGACGTCGTAGAGGAGCCGTGTCCCACTTGCGGCGGCGCCCAGATCAAGGTCACGCCGTTTAGGAGCAAGGGCTACAATCACTGCCTGGACCCCGAGTGCCCCAGCAACCACGAGCCCAGCGTCGACGTGGGGCCGTGCCCTGTTTGCGAGGCCGCAGGCAGGAGCGCAGGCAGGCTCATCGCGCAAAAGAACCCGCGCACGCTCAAGCGCTTTATCCGCTGCAGCAACCATCCAGATTGCGAGAACAGCTATCCGCTGCCTCAGCGCGGCAAGCTTGAGGCAACAGGCGAGGTCTGCGATTCTTGCGGCGCACCCGAGGTCGTTATCGACAACGGCCGTGGTCCGTGGCGCATCTGCGTGAACATGGATTGCCCCAAACGCGAGCAAGAAGCCGCCAAGAAGAAAGCCGCCCCTAAGAAGAAGGCAGCAGCAAAAAAGAAGCCGGCAGCAAAGAAGACTGCGTCCAAGAAGGCGACGTCTAAGAAGCAGTAGCAGGGCTTGTGTGGGCGCAGACGCAAAGGCTGGAGCGAATCCAACCTTGTCTGTGCCCACATAAAGATTCATAAAATTTAGTTAGCGATATATTCAACGGGTTGACGGTCTGATACAGTTGGCAAGTTAACTTCGATATGATTTGGACGCCTGAATGCTCAGACGCTATATAGCTGTAATACTCGCTACACTGATTGCCTTTGCGGTTGTTACCGCAGGGTGCTCGCAAGCTTCTTCTCAAAAACAAGACACCAGCACCCAAAGCGCATCTGCCAAGATTTTGACCGTGGGCAGCGATACCTATCCTCCTTTTATTTATGCGGATGAGAACGGCAATACCGTTGGCATCGATGCGGATATCGTCACGGAGGTTGCAAACCGTCTTGGCTACTCCGTTCGCTTCAAGTTCATCAACTGGGAAGAAAAAGACCAGCTCCTCGAAGACGGAGAGATCGATTGTGTCATCGGCTCCTTTAGCATGACCGGCCGCGAGTCCCTCTACAAATGGGCGGGTCCTTATCTCAAGAGCCGCCAGGTCATTGCCGTTACCCCTTCAAGCAGCATCAACAGCCTTGCAGACCTTGAGGGCAAGACCGTTGCCGTGCAGGCAACCACCAAGCCCGAGGGGATCCTTTTGGACGGCACTAACAAAGAGATCGGGGAGGTTGCCAACGTCTTTAGCTTTGCCGATCGCACCTATCTTGTTCCCGCGCTGCTCAAAGGTTATGTCGATGCGGTTGGTGCTCACGAGAGCTCTCTTTCGCAGTATCAAAAGGACTACAACGTCGAGCTCAAGATACTGCCTGATTCCCTGCTGGAGGTTGGCTTGGGCATCGCCTTTGACCTCAACGACGACAGCGGCCTTGACGAGCAGTTCAATCAGGTGCTTAGCGATATGCACCAAGACGGCACCATGAGGGAGATTCTCTCTAAATACGTTGACAACCCTGACACCTACCTGGACATGGACGGTTTGCAGTAATGGCTACCAGCAACCTGTTTTCAAAGCGCGTCTGGGCTGTCATTGCCTTGATAGGAGTTGTTCTCGTGCTTGCGGCGACTGCACTTGCCGCTAACACGCTTCTCGAGCAGACGCGTCAGCGCACGCAGAACACGATCTCTTATATCAAGACGCAGAGCTTTATCTACGATTTTTACAACAGCGCTTCAACGACAAAGAGTCTTATGCGCTCCATAGAAAACGCGCAGCAGCTTTCTCGAAACCTCGAGACCTCTGACGGTGATATAAGCCAACAGTGCCTCAAAGAATGCGTTAACGACCTGCGCTTAACCTCGGTCTTTGTCTTGAGCCCCAAGGGTGAGCTTTTGGCGAGCTACTCAAAGGATGACATCTCGTTTGACGACCTGTCGGGAACCCTGCTTAACGAGTCTTTGCTCGATGTGGCAAGCAAACCCAAGAAAACCTACACCTTGCGCGTCAAGCTTCCGGATAGCTCTTATGTTGATATCGGAGCCTGCGGAAGAACCGATGCAAAGGGCGTCGTCGTTGGTGCTTATCACACCTCTAACGAGTTTGCAGACCGCTACAAGCTCACCTTGCAGAGTCTTTTGAGCGGTTACGATGTCGAGGAAAACGGCTCGATTGTCATTCAAAACGATGGCACCGTTGTGGCATCCAACACGGTTGAAGACGCGGTTTCTGATACCGTCTTGCTCTCTCAAAAGGATAGCGCCGTTGTTGCTGCGATGAACGACAGGCTTACTTTGAACGCTCCCGAGTTCTTTAAAGAACAAGGCATCCTTTATTACGGCCTCTACGGAAAGATCCGCGACTATTACATTTACGCGTATGTCGACGCCTCTTCTCTTGCAGCGGCTGTTTCAGGTGCGGCGGTTGTCACGTTGATTCTGTACGGGACCATCATCGTCATACTGCTTATTACCCGTCGTAGGTCGCAGCATGTGCACCTTGTGGAGATGGTCGAGCAAGAGCATAAGTACGCCAGCCAGCTTGAGGATGCGGCTCAGGCTGCACAAAAGGCCAACGCCTCCAAAACGGAGTTCTTGCAGCGCATGAGCCACGACATCCGCACTCCCATCAACGGTATTCGTGGAATGGTCGAGATAGGCGATGTGTACGCAGACGATCTAGCTAAGCAAAAGGAGTGCCGCGAGAAGATCTGGACGGCCTCCGGCCTCTTGCTCGACTTGGTCAACGAGGTGCTCGATATGAGCAAGCTGGAGAATGGCGAAGTCACGCTCGATATCCAGCCGATGAACGTCAAGCGCCTTGGAGACGAGGTGTGCGAGATGCTCGAGCGGCAAGCCGCCGCCAGGGACATCAAGATCGTGAGGGAGCTAGACCAGCTCGAACACCCCTGCGTCATGGCTAGCTCTTTGCATCTCAAGCGCCTGGTTATGAACATGGCCAGCAATGCCGTCAAATACAACCGCCATGGCGGCACGGTGCGCGTTTCCTGCTCGGAGCTGGACTGCGATACCGAGGGTCACGCTACGTATCGCTTTGTCATCGCCGACAACGGCATCGGCATGAGCGAGGAGTTCCAAAAGCATCTTTACGAGCCCTTTGCGCGCGAGATGCAAGAGACCACGTACAAGCCCTCTGGCACAGGTTTGGGTATGGTGATCACCAAGCAGCTTGTAGAGGTCATGGGCGGCACGATCAAATGCGACAGTGTTTTGGGCGAGGGCACTACCTACACGGTTGACCTGCCCTTTGATATCGTCCCTGCCGAGCTTATGGAAGAATGCACCGTGCATGAGGATGGCAAGAGAGACAACAGCACCCTTGATGGGCTCAATATCCTCTTGGCCGAAGACAACGAGCTCAACCGCGAGATTGCAGAGTTTGTTATAACAAGGGCAGGAGCGAGTTTTGTGTCTGCTGTCAACGGACGCGAGGCTGTCGAGCTTTTTGAGCAAAGCGAGCCCGGTAGCTTTGACGTCATCTTGATGGATATCATGATGCCTGTCATGGATGGCTATGAGGCAACCCGCACCATCCGCAAGCTCAGCCGCCCCGATGCATTGAGTGTGCCCATTATCGCTATGAGCGCCAACGCGTTTTCTGACGATGTGGTCAACTCGCGCAAGGCCGGCATGAACGATCATCTTGCAAAGCCCATCGACTCTGACGAGCTCGTGAAGTCCATAAACTCCATTCTCCGTCGCGGGGGGGGGAGTAAATAAGCGCCTTCATCGCTAGGCACGCAGCCGCTCTCAAAGTCCTGCGCGCCTGGCGGCACGCCATAATACGTCGCACCTTACGGTGCGACCGGGCGGGCAATGCCCGCCCCTACATGTACTCGCAAATCGACAGGTTTCCGAAGGCGCCCTTCATCTGCAGACATTGGGATGTCGGATTCATCACGTAGCACGTGTCGGGTGATTACGTTGCGACGTAGGGGAGAGCATTGCTCTCCCGCGTAGGTTTTTATAGTCGCAAGGAAACGGCGCTTGCGTCCGTATTAAAGCCCTGCGTGCCTGACGGCATGCCATAATACGTCGCACCTTACGGTGCGACCGGGCGGGCAATGCCCGCCCCTACACGCACCTGCGAATCTCTGGGTGCCGCCAGGCCATTTTTGTCTGCACCTTGCATTTTGTTGACGTGACAGGCGCTGCCTTGCATGTTCAGACATGATGCGATGGACAATCGGGTGCAGGTGCAAGTAGGGGAGAGCATTGCTCTCCCGCGTAGGTTGCACGAAGATACAAGTCATTAAGGCCCCTCCTGTGCAAAATACCCTGTGTGACAAGTTTCAAGGACTGCCTGTATAGAAGCAGGCTCGGATCGTGCAATGGCACGTTAATCCAAAGCTTTTTGGCCGAACCTTATTGACCGAGCTCTCTTTAAACAGTTTAAGCTGTTAATCGAAATATTCAAATCCATAATCTTTTTTAATATAACCTAGTAGCATGGTAGGATATTTCCGCAGGTCAGAGCCATATTTTCTACTCATCTATTCTTGCAAAGAGGTTATTATATATGCGCTGTTACTTGATTAAGTGCAGTAGTGGATGCGTTCAAGTGAGGAAGGCGCGCCGCTTCTATGTGAGGGTTTTGAAAGGGGTCTATATGAAGAACTTGAGTCGTCGCGGCTTTGTGAAGGGCGCTGCTGCAGGCGCCGTTCTTGCTGGCATTGCGGCTATGACGGGATGCTCGGGTGGTCAACAGGCCGAGCAAAAGGCAGCTGACACATCGCAAGGCATCGAGTCCAAGTACGACAACACGCTTTCTGAGGAAACCGAAGAGCTCAACATGGTTGTTTTGGGCAAGGACATCAAGATCGCCGCTATCGTCACGGCTCTGCAAAAGGATTACTACAAAGAAGAAAAGCTTAGCGTGAGTACGCAAACCGTTTCTGGCGGTTTCCCCGAGGCTATGCCCGCCCTCTCCAACGGGTCTGCCGATGTGTTGCCCTTTGGTTCCATCCCGTCTTGCACCTACATCGGGCAGGGCGACGACCTTGTGATCTTTGGCGGCACCATTGCCGATGGCTCCGAGGCCATCACGCTCATCGAGAACAAGGACAAATATCAAAAACCCGAGGATTTCAAGGGAAAGAAGATCGGCTGCTTCCGCATGGAGACCGGCCACATGGTCCTCAAGAGCTGGCTGCGTGAAAACGGCATCGTCGACGGCGAGGACGTTGAGTTCGTGTTGCTCGAGGGAGGCACCGCCATCTTGGCCGCCGTGGAAAACGGCGAGGTCGACTTGGGCTTCTGGAACAGCGGTGGCGGTTACATGGCCATCAAGGGCGGAAAATGTGCTGTGGCTTTCCGTCCTAATGAGCTTATTGGCCAAGAGTTCCCCTGCTGTCGTCAGACTACCAACCGCGATGTCTTTGACAACAAGCGATCTGCTCTCATTAAGTTCCAGATCGCCAACCTGCGAGGCCTCTACGATATCGAAAACGACAAAGAGGGCTCCATCAAGCTCTTGGCCAAGTATTCCGGACAAGACGAGGAATATGTGGAGAACGTTATCTACGGCAAAGGTGACTACGTCGCGGCTATGAAGTACGAGCTCGACCCGTATACGGACGACCTCAAGACCTTCTACGGCAACATGGTCGATAACGGCGACATCGAGGACACCAACAAGGACCTCATCTGCGAGCACATGGATTCCACTATCTACAAGGCGGCTCTTGATGCGCTCATCGAGCGTGGCGAGAACGTCGAGTACTACCAAGAGCTGGCCGAGGAATATGCTCGCCACAACACATTGGGCCTGTAACAGCGCCATTTGTTCTGCAATCACTTGCGCACCGGCGACTCCTTGCCGCCGGTGCGACCTTTTGATGTTTTGGAGCTGCGATGCCTGCAATCTCCTTTAAGGACCTTAGC
>CAVAPV010000041.1:0-21700 GCA_963590525.1 Agathobacter rectalis | reverse complement strand
GCTCCTGCTCGATTGCTTGTTCAGGTTCAGGAGTTGCCTCGGGTTTAGGTTCAAGCGCTGCCTCAGGTTCTTGTACGACCTCATCGGCCGTGTCCTCATCGGAAGCTGTGCCCTCATCGGAAACGACGTCTTCAACTGCGGCACTCTTATCGGCGACCTCGTCAGCATTGTCGTTACCAGCCATATCAGCATCTGCATCTGCATCAGTGTCGGCCGCTTCGGTCACACCAGACACATCGGCTACGCCAGCCTCATCTGCTGCAGGTACGCAGCCGGCACCGCCAACCACCAGCGTCGCAGCAAAGGCGGCTACGTCATCAAGCGGCTCTTTGCGGCGGCGGGGATAGGCCTCAGAGACAAGCGCCACGCTGGCGTAGAAGTAGAAACGCACAGCGCGAGCAGACTGATCGTCGCCGCAGCAATCGCTGCCCTTGATGCAAGGCGTGATCAACGCTAAAACGCGCTCGGCAAAGGCATGGTCGCCGCTCTCCTTGAGGAGAGGGTAGAGGTAGCCGCCCTCCTTCTTGTAGAAGGAGGCCACGATAGATGGGATGTCGGCCAGCTGGGTTTTATGCTCTGTTGCCTCAAGCAACGCAGCAAGACGATCGATAAGCTCGTCTTCGAGCAGCGCCAGCACCGTGGCTGCATCTTGGAAGTAGAGGTAAAACGTAGAACGGTAGACGCCGGCGCCGTTGGTAATCTCTCTGACGGATATCTGATCTATCGGTTTTGTCTTGTACAGCTTCCAAAACGCGTCGATCAACGCCGCCTTGGTGCGTGCGGTTCTCTCTGCTTGCTTCATGGGGCGGCCCCTGTCTACGTTTTTGCTACATTGTGTCGCATGAATTGCGTTTGGCAATTATACGACATCATGTGGCGTTACGACATGGGTTGCTGCGGTAGAGCTTGTGTTTATTGAATCGACATCGTCTCGAAATGCATGGACATGTACGAGTCCGGGAAGTTCTTTGCGTAAAACATCTCTACCTGGCTTTGCGGCTCGTTTCCGGCGGCGCGCTTTGTCCAGCAGTCGATTGACTGCACGGTCATCACGGCGTTGACAAGCATGAACGCAGCCACAACGATGGTGATGGTATAGCGCGATTTCCAAGGGATGCAGTTGATGAGCGTAAGCAGGCGCGGCAACATGAGCTTGATCCACATCGTGCCCAAGATGCCCCACATGCACATGTAGAACAGGTTGGTGCGGCCGTCGATGTTCATAAAGGTGCCTGTGTAATCCCAGCACACGACGCCAAACGCCGTCTCCCAAAACCAGCTCACGGCAAACTCGAAGGCGCCGCCTATCACCGCGCTCACCAAGAAGATGGGGATGAGGTTGTGCTTGTAGAAGCGGTTGAGCGCCATGGTCATGAGCAGCGCACCCATGCCGTAGATGGGGGAGAAAGCTCCAAAGAGCATGCCGCTGCGGTGCATGAAGTGGCCGTCCTTGACAAGTACAAAAGCCACCTCGAGCAGGTCGCCCAAGATGCAACACACCAAAAAGATCCAAAAGCAGTTGAAGAAGTTCAAGGTGATATAGCCCTTGCCAGAAGGGTCGCGCCCCAAAGTACCCTCTTCGAGCTGGCGGCGGTCCTCCATGGTGCGCAGCTCTGCGTCCAGGCGGCGCTCCTGGGCAAGCGAGGGGTCCAGATACGACGAGATGGCAAACTGCCCCAGCAAGGTCGCCAACAAGACCAAAGCGGTGGCATCAATGCCAAAGACCAAGATGTTCAAGAACAAGGCTATACCGGCAAAGGCCATAAGCACCAATATCGTGCGCGCTGCGTATTTGCGGCGGTTCTTGATGATGTTGACGCCCAAGAGCAGATGGACGCTTGCAAGGAGCACAAGCAATATGTAGAGGGCGACGTAGGCGAGCATCTGCGTGCTGCCCTCGTGCAAGACAAGCCCGCCGGCTATCTGTCGCGCCAAAGTGACAAGGCCAAGTACCAAGGCGGCGATCATGCCGCCGCCTACGATGATGCAGAGGATGCCGAATATCTTGGTAAAGAGATTTACGCGTCGCGCATCGATTGGAGTGTCTGCGGATATGTCTTCATCTTCGAGGCGCAACTTGTCAACAAAAGCCATCTTGGTTCCCAAGTCCTTTGGATTGCAGGTTGGCTGTTTAGTCTAGCACGTGCGTTTTACAGCTTGTCAGCGGCGTCAAGCGCGCCAGATGCAGCCGCTGACATGGCGTTATGAGCTGGCACGAAGCGGGCTTCAAGCTACAAGGAACTCCTATTGCCCAAGATGGGTGTTCATGCTTCCCGTACGGTAGCCGTCAACGTCGATGCTCACATGGTCAAACCCCAGCTCGTGGAACTTCTGGCTGCCGCCATCTCTCATAAAGGAAAACAGCTCGTCGATGCGATCGGGTGCGACCTCGATGCGTGCCAAAGTGCCGCTCTCGTGCATGCGCACGCGCATCTGGCCCAGCTCTGCGTCGATGAGAAGCTGCTCTGCGGCATCAAGCCTCTTGAGCAAATCGGAGGTGATGGCTTGCCCGTAGGGAAACCTTGTTGCAAGGCAGGCAAAGGAGGGCTTGTCTGCGGTTGGCAGCCCCATCTTGCGCGAGAGCGCGCGGATCTCGTCTTTGGTGAGGTCTGCTGCCTCAAGCGGGCTGAGCGCACCTAGCTCGCGCACGGCTTTGTGTCCCGGACGGTAGTCCAAAAGGTCGCTCGCGTTGGAGCCCTCCAGGTAGGCGATGCGCTCGCCTTGCTTGATGAGGCCCAGCTCACAGGCGTGCTCGTCTGCTGTCTGGCGCAGGATGGTAAAGAGATTGACCTTGCAGAGGTAGCAGCGGTTTTGAGGATTGGTCTTGAGTGCCTCCCAGCTGTCCACGTCGTGCTCTACGACGTATTGGCGTATGCCGCGCTGCTTGCAAAAATCAATGGCGCCGCTGGTCTCACGCGCAGGATAGAGGGGGTTTGACTCCGTGATGGCGATGACGCGCTTGCCAAGGACCTCGTGGGCTACGGCAAGCAAGAACGTCGAGTCTACGCCGCCGCTAAAGCTCACGGCCGCGCAGCCAAGCTCTTTGATGTATGCACGTAGCGTTTCAAGTTTCTCTTGCAGGTCCATGTAGCGGCCCTCTCTTACTTGTTTGGTGTCTGACGTCTTGGCGTTTGCTGCAGTTATTTGGCATGACAGCATGAATAAACCCCTTTTGCTAACGCCATGATACTTAAATCCTAGATAAGTGTCACCGTGTTACTTAAAGGGATTTGCTAAGGGTGTTTTTGAAGTCTCTTTCTCAAAAAGTACGCGAAGTAGGCACTTCAAATGGAACACAGCGAGTAGCGAGCAATTTTGCGCTGCAAACCCGCAGGTCACAGCGTTGTGATTTTGAGGCTACTCTCCAAAAACGCAAAGCAAGTGCCTACTTCGCGTACTTTTTGAAACGCGAGTGCGTGGTTGCGGCGCCAAGCCGCTCGCAAAGCGCTTCTTACTCGATCTCCAACGCTTTCTTGATGCGTGCAAAGTGCAAAAACAGGCCTTGGTCTTCCAGCTGGCATATCTCGTCCCAGTTGGCCAGCTTGCAAGAGGTGGCTTCACGCTCTTGGAGCACGATGTCGTCAAGGTCAAAATCAAGTTTAAAGCGGTAGATGCTGTTGATGTAGTTGTCCCCGCGTTCAAGGTCCACGTTGGTGTAGCGGTAGCAAAACCTTGCCTGCTCGGGTGCAACCTTGAGCCCGACTTCCTCAAAGACCTCGCGCACGGCTCCTTGCAAAGGCGTCTCGCCGGCATCGACCGCGCCCCCTTGCACTTCCCATTGCCCTGCTGCCCATTTCTTGGTCATTGCGCGTTTGGTGATGAGGATGCGCCCCTGCAGATCCTCTACGATGGCCAAGGCGTAGAGCATGAACTGGCCTTCTTTCATAAAGGCCCCTTTTCTGGGCACGGTGATACCCGTGAAGTTCATATCTTGGTCGTAGATGTCGATCATCTCTTGCGTCATGGGTTTTGTCTCCTCGAGCTGGGCACTTTGGGCATTTGAGCTAGCGGTACCCGGTTGCGTTGCATGTTTGCGATAGATAGTATTACGCAAGTCAGCCTTTAGACACTGGTGACTCTCCAAACGGGGGAGCAGCTGAAACGAAAAGGAGAAAAAATGAAGACTGATTTTGAAAGCGCATATGGCGCCAAGCTGCGCCAATGCAACAAGGAGGCCCTGATAACGGTCGGTGCCCTTGCGGCGACCGTCGTTGTCTGGGCCGTTTGCGGTTTTGGGCTGTCCGGCGTGGATGCCCGCTTGTTTGGCATGCCGCTTTGGGTTGTGACCGGCACCGTGGGGACATGGGTCTTTGCCATCGCGGTCTCTGCGGTTTTGGCCAAATACTTCTTTGCAGATTTTGACGTCGATGATGATGCCGATGCCGCAGAGGGGGTCGAGCGCTGATGCAAAACCTCGTGAGCCTTATCCCCGTCGTTATCTTCTTGGTCGTGGCCATCGCGATCAGTATCTACGCGCGCCGCGCAAGCGATGCCCAAAGCGGCGACTTTGCCAGCAAGTACTACATCGGTAACAGGACCCTGGGCGGGTTTGTCTTGGCCATGACGACGGTGGCCACCTACGGTTCGGTTAGCTCGTTTGTGGGTGGGCCCGGTCAGGCGTGGAGCATCGGCTTTGGTTGGGTCTACATGGCCGGCATCCAGGTGACCTGCCTCTTTTTGCTCTATGGCATCTTGGGCAAGAAGATGATGCTCGTCTCCCACAAGATGGGCGCCGTCACCGTCATCGATGTCTTGCGCGAGCGCTACAAATCCAATGCACTCGCTGTTGCCAGCGCGCTGATCATCGTCGTCTTCTTTGCCGCCACCATGGTCGCGCAGTTTGTGGGCGGCGCCAAGCTCTTTGAGAGCGTCACCGGTTTCTCCTACGAGATCGGCCTGGTGCTCTTTGGCATCGCCGTCATCGTCTTCACCACTATCGGCGGCTTCAAGGGCGTTGCGCTCACCGATGCTTTGTGCGGCATCGCAATGATCTTTGGCCTCGTGGTCTTGGCTGCGGGGCTCGTTGTCCACGGCGGCGGCTTCGAGACGATGATGGATACTATCCGCACCAACCACCCGCAGATGATGGAGCCTTTGTCTGGCGGCAACATGCCTTACGGGCTGTACTTCACGCAGTGGCTGCTCGTGGGCGTGTTTACTTTTTGCCTGCCGCAAAGCGTCGTGCGCTGCGTGGGCGCGCGCGACACCAAATCCATGAAGAGCGCGATGGTCATCGGCACGGTGGTCATCGGCTTCATGATGATCGTTGGCACCTCTATGGGCGTTTTGACTGCCGGCGTTCTTACTGATCCTCTGGAATCCTACGGCAGCGTGGATAACATCATCCCCACGGCTATCGTCACTACCTTGCCCCCGGTCCTTGCAGGCGTGGCCATCATCGGGCCTATAGCGGCGTCGATCTCCACTGTGTCCTCGCTTTTGCTTGCCGCGTCAAGCTCCATCGTCAAGGATCTCTGGATGCATCACAGCGCCTCCAAGGGCGGCAAGCTCGCAGAGAAGCGCGTCGTCTCCGGCAGTCAGATCGTGACGCTTGTCATCGGCGCGGCCGTGTTTGTCTTGGCGATTGTCCCGCCCGATGTCATCTGGAAGATCAACATGTTTGCCTTTGGCGGTCTCGAGACGGCGTTTTGCTGGGTCTTTGTGATGGGCTTGTTTTGGCGTCGTGCCACCAAGGAGGGCGCGATTGCGTCCATGGTGGGCGGCACGCTTGCCTACTGCGCCTGCATGGCCGCCGGCTTCAAGCTCTTTGGCCTGCATCAGATCACCATCGGCATCACTGTCTCGCTCGTGCTCATGGTAGTGGTCTCGCTTGCGACCAAGCCCGCTAAAGATGCCGAGCTGGAGCTGTTCTTTCCGGCAAGAAGCTAGGGTCGTCTGATTACTGCGTGCCTTGAGATGGGGCATGCGGCAATGCTCACGCCCGCATCGGTCTTGCGTTATTGGACGCCAGACCGGTGCGGGTTTGCTTTAGCTTTGCGCTCTTTTGCGACGGTTTTGGGACGCTTGTCCAAAGATATTCCCATAGCCTTAAGGTTTGCGGGCTTGCCGCTTGTGGCTGATATACTCTCAAAACAACCACGCTGTTTTCGCCTTTTACCCGAGAGGAGATGGTACAGGTGGCAGTAAACAACGTTAACTACGCATGCCCTGCCTGCGGCGGTCCGCTCGCCTTTGATACCAAGCTTCAAAAACTCGCCTGCCCGTATTGCGACAGTTCCTATACCACCCAAGAGGTCGAGGAGTACTTTGCTGCCCAGCAAGCCAAGGCCGAAGCAAAAGCGGCTGCGCAAGCCCAGGGGCAAGGTACTGCAGCCCAAGCAGGTGGCGCTGCGGCAGCAGAGGAGGGCTCCAGCGCGCAAGCGGGCGCTGATGATTGGTTTGCGGCAAGCTCTGATGCGGATGAGGGCGCCTCTAAAGAGCAGTCCCAGTACGTTGCAGACCCGATCCAGGCGTTCTTGGATTCCAAGAAGCCTCTTGCGCAAGACGATGAGCACGCCACTGCCGTCGAGTGCTCGTCTTGCGGCGCCACCATGATCGTGAGCGACGTCTCTGCCGTGACCAAGTGCCCGTATTGCGGCAACAACGCCATCGTGCCCGGCAAGCTGGGCTCCACGCTCAAGCCGGACCTCATCATCCCCTTCAAGAACAACAAGAAAGACGCCGTCGCGGCGCTTAACGCCCATTATGCCGGCAAGATATGTCTTCCCAAGGCATTCAAAGACGGCAACCACGTAGAGGAGATCCAAGGCGTCTACGTGCCGTTTTGGCTTTACAGCGGCACTGCAACCGGCAGCGCCAAGTACACATGCACAGATACACGCACGTGGTCTGACAGCGATTACAACTACACAGAGACCAGCACCTACTACGCCACGCGCGAGGGCAGCTGCTCGTTTGACAAGATTCCTGCAGATGCCTCCAAGCGCATGCCCGATGACCACATGGATTCTATCGAGCCTTACGACCACAACGCCTTTAAGCCCTTTAGCATGGCGTATCTGCCGGGTTTTTCTGCCGAGCGCTACGACCAATCTGCAAATTCGTGCGTTAAACGCGCGACGCATCGTATGCAGTCCACGCTGGAAGACGAGCTGCGCAACAGCGTCGTGGGGCATATGAACGTGATGCAGACAAGCTCGACTTGCAGCAACGAGGTGTCAGACGTCAAATACGCCTTGCTACCCGTGTGGATGCTGCATACCCGCTGGGAGGGCAAAGACTTTCTCTTTGCGATGAACGGCCAGACAGGAAAGCTCGTGGGAGACCTTCCCTTGGACAAAAAGAAGCTCAACCTCATATCGCTTGCGGTTTTTGCGGCATCGTTTGCCGTCACCTTTGCCGCCGCTGCGTTCTTTATGTTGAGCTAGGGGAGGCGTATAAAGATGAAGGCTTTGATCAAATCCCGTACGGTGCATGCAGCGCAGGCTGCGTTTGCCGCTGTTGTATGCTTTGCGCTCGCCTTGGTGATGTGCACCGCTGCCTTTGCATCGGGCAGCAAGTACATCATCGACAAATACGAACTGCTTGATTCGGCTACGCAGCAAAGCATGGAAGCCCAGGCCAAAAGCATGGCCTCTGCCTATGACATGGGCACCTATCTGCTTATCGTCGATGACATAGGCTCAAAGAGCGCGCGCGACTTTGCCAAGGGGTACTGGAACAAGAAGGATCTGGGTGTGGGCAGCAATAAAAGCGGCATCCTCTTTTTGATTGCCGTCGACTCGCGCGATTACGTGACTATCACCCACGGCCAGGCGCTCGACACCTTTACGGATTACAGGATCGACGCGATGGAAGAAGACGTCGTGGACTATCTTGCTAACGACGAGTGGGAAGACGCCTGCCAGGCCTATCTGGACGATTGCCAAGAGACCTTCGAGTTCAAGGCAACCCACAACGTTGCCATGGACTACGACACCGATCCTTCGAGCTCCTCGTATGACGACGGCGTCATCGGCTTTGACGATCTGGCGATTCCGGCAGGCATCGCCTTTGTCATCGCCTTGATCGTGATGATCTGCGTGCGATTGGCGCTCAAAGCGCAGCTCAAAAGCGTTGACGCCCAAGACTCCGCGCACGCCTTTATGGATAGGCCGGTAGACATCACGCATGCAGGAGAGGTCTTTGGCGGCACCGTGGTTACCAAGACTCCCATCCCCAAAAGCAACAACAGCTCGGGTGGTGGCGGCTCTTGGAGCGATTCCGGTGGTTTTGGCGGTAGCAGCGGCGGCAAGTTCTAGGCAACGGCACGTATACGGCAACAAGATCCAAGCGCGGCCACAGCGTATCATCGTGGCAAGACATAGCTACTTGAGAAAGGAACTCATATGGGTCTCATCAAAGCAGCAGTCGGTTCTGTCGGCGGCGTGTTGGCCGACCAGTGGAAGGAGTACTTCTACTGCGAGTCGATGGACGCAGACACGCTTATCGTCAAAGGCTCCAAGCGCGTAAGCGGCCGCAGCTCCAATACCAAGGCAAGCGATAACATCATCTCTGCCGGCAGCGTTATTGCCGTTGCAGATGGCCAGTGCATGCTCATCGTCGAGCAGGGCAAGGTCGTGGAGGTCTGCGCAGAGCCGGGCGAGTTCACCTTTGACTCGTCTACAGAGCCCACCGTGTTTGCCGGCGATCTTAAGGGCAGTTTGGTTGATTCGCTCAAAAACGTGGGCAAGCGCTTTACCTTTGGCGGAGAGCCTCCCAAAGACCAGCGCGTTTACTATGTCAACACCAAGGAGCTCTTGGGAAACAAGTACGGCACGGCCAATACGGTGCCCTTCAAGATCGCAGATCCAGATACCGGCTTCAAGTTCACGATGAACATCAAGTGCTTTGGCGAGTACAGCTACCATGTCATCGACCCCGTGCTGCTTTACACGGCTGTTGCCGGTAACGTGGCAGACGAGTACACGCGCGACTCTATGGACGGACAGCTCAAGTCCGAGCTGCTCTCTGCCTTGCAGCCCGCCTTTGCCAAGATCTCTGCCCAGCGCATCGAGTACGATCAGCTCCCCGCCCACACCACAGAACTTGCCGATATCCTCAACGATGAGCTGTCGGCCAAATGGCGCGACCTGCGCGGCATAGAGATCGTCTCTTTTGGTATCAGCAGCGTGAAGGCGGATGAAGAAGATGAAGAGCGTCTCAAGCAGATGCAGATGGCGTCTGCTTTGGGTGGCGGTAATATCGCCATGGGCTATTCTGTCGCCGCTACCGGAGAGTCGATGCGCACTGCCGCCGGCAACGAGTCCGGTGCCATGAACGCCTTCATGGGCATGGGTATGGCAAATGCCTTTGGGGGTGGCGTGGTGCAGACCACAGCCGCCACAACGCCTGTTTCACAGCCTGCCGCGCAGGCTCAAGCAACAGATGCATGGGCTTGCCCGTGCGGGCATGCGGGTAATACGGGCAAGTTCTGCTCTGAGTGCGGGCAACCAAGGCCAGCAGCGGCGGGTAGCTGGACTTGCGTTTGCGGCGCTGCAAACAGCGGCAAGTTCTGTTCTGAGTGTGGGGCTGCCAAACCTGCCGCCAAGTGCTCCAAGTGCGGCTGGGAGCCAGCAGAAGGCGCAACACCCAAGTTCTGCCCGGAGTGCGGCAATCCCTTTGGCGCATAGAAGGCGCGGCGTTTAGTCAAAAACGCGAGTTGAACAAAGAAAGCCTGCGACGCAGTTTGAATTCTGCGGTCGCAGGCTTTTGTTTTGCTGCGTATTGGGATCGGGTGATTGGCTTGCGAGCAACAATCCACTGGCAAACAGACAGCTGGCTGCCGGGTGGTTCTTTGAGGCTAAAGCCTAGTTGAAGAACGCGGTGACGGGGTGCATGACGCGTGCCCACAGCCACATGAGATGCATCCCCTTGGTGGTGGAGATGAAGTTGTGGTGCATGATCTTGACAAAGGGCGACACGACAAAGAAGTTGAGGCACATGGCAAAGGGCAGCGAGTAAGGCAGCGCCTCAAGGTAGGCTGCCCCCAAGTCTGTGAAACCTTGGAGCAAGATGGTCATGACAAGCGTCATGATGGGGCACATGCAGCTGACGTTGACCACGGTGGTAACGGCGGTGCAGGCAATGCCTGTGAAGTGCTTTTTGACGATGGGGATGATGCGCCCGGAGATCTTGTCGGCAACAAACAGGCGGACAAGCAAAGCGATGGGGATCACCAGAGGGTACATCCAATGAGACGTCGTAAAGAACAGCACGGGGTCCCAGTCATGGTGACGCAGGCCGTTGAACGTGCACATGCAGCTGGCCATGCAGGTAACCATGAGCAAGGTGAAAAACAGCTTGCCCGGTGTTCCTGCTGCAGGCGCGGCGCAGGTGCCTTTAAGGCAGTCCATATAGGTGTACTTGGCGGTGGTTTGCTCTGTCTGTGCGGCAGGTGTTGTCAAAGCGGGTATCAGCTCCTTTAAACAGCGTAAAACGCTAAGACCAAAATCCGCTTTGCGGTTGGCTTGCGCGTTATTCAAATCAATGGGATTAGATAATCATAAGGTCTGTGGCTGTTGGTGAGCAAGGGGCATTTTTGTCTGCCCGGTGAGCGGTGTGCGATGCTTACTGCATAGTCCAGTTGGTGTATTGCTATGACGCAGTAGTCGAGATTTGCTATCGTTGCCATCTATTAAGATGCCGTTAGTTGCAAAGGGGTCTAGATGACGCCAAAAAAGAAAGTCCTCATGGCTATGAGCGGGGGAGTGGACAGCTCCACTGCTGCCGTGCGTTTGCTTGAGCAAGGATACGAGCTTGTGGGTGTCACGATGCACCTGTTTTGTCCTGATCCAGATATCGAGGTCAAAGGCGGCACATGTTGCTCGCTAGATGATATAGAGGACGCGCGCAGCGTTGCGAGGGCTTTGGGTTTTGAGCACTACGTGCTCAACTTCTCCGACGCTTTTGAGCATGACGTGATCGAGCGTTTTTGCGATGCCTATGAGCAGGGGCGCACTCCCAACCCCTGCATCGACTGCAACCGCTATCTCAAGTTTGCCCTGCTGCAAAAGCGCAGACGCGAGCTTGGCTGCGACTATGTGGCCACGGGCCATTACGCTAGACGCGTGCAGCTTGAAGACGGAAGTTTTGCCTTGATGCGTGGCTTGGATCCGGCAAAAGATCAAAGCTATGTTCTTTACCATCTGGACCAATATACCCTAGAGCATATGTTGTTTCCCCTAGGGGATATGACAAAGACTCAAACAAGACAGCTTGCTCAAGAAAACGGCCTGGTCAATGCACAAAAAGATGAAAGCCAGGATATATGCTTCGTGCCAGATGGGGACTATGCCCGTTTTATCGAAGAACGTCGGGGGGTATCTCCCCAAGGGGATATTTTTGACACTGCGGGCAATTTGCGCGGTCAGCATTGCGGGCTTATTCGCTATACCATAGGCCAGAGAAAAGGCCTCAATCTGGGCGGCGGCTGTGACCCTTTGTATGTTGTTGGAAAAGACGCCGCTGCCAACAGGCTCATCGTAGGCAGTGCGCAAGACCTCTATTCCAGTCATGTGACTGCCGCAGACGTCAACATCGTGAGCGGGATTGCCTGGGAGGGCGCCCGTCCGGTGCAAGCTAAGATCGGCTACAGGATGCAGGCGGCTGCAGCAACAGCGCGCCTTGAAGACGGTCGGCTCCTTGTCGACTTCGTGGAGCCTGTGCGAGCGGTGAGCCCTGGGCAGTCTCTTGTCATCTACGATCAAGACCTCGTCATCGGCGGTGGCACCATCTGCTAGCTGCGTTGTTTAAAACACCGGCTCGATCTTATGTGGCGCGCCGACGCAGTCGCTTTTTGATTGGACCGTAGCCTTGAGAAATGGAGAATCCCTGTATGAATAAAACCGTAATGACTGCTTTGGCAGACGAGCTGCGCCAGGCTGTGACAGCTGGCCAAGTGCGCACCAACGTGAACATGTCTCAGCTCACGACCTTTGAGGTGGGCGGCCCTGCGCGCATAGTGGTAGACATCGCCTCTGTTGCCGATTGCCTTGCTGTTTTGGAGGCATGCAGCAAAGCGAGCGTGCCCTTTAAGGTGATCGGTTGCGGTAGCAATATCCTTGCTGCCGATAAAGGGCTTGATTGCGTGCTCATACGTTTTGGCGAGCGCTTTGCTCAAATCAACATCCAGGACGACTACCTCTTTGCCCAAGCGGGTGCGACTAATGCCCAGATAGCTGCTGCCGCATGTGCGGCAGGGCTTTCCGGCTATGAGTTTGCCTGCGGAATCCCCGGCACCATCGGCGGTGCGGCTTATATGAACGCCGGCGCTTACGACGGCCAGTTTGCAGATGTGGTCGTCTCTGTGACGTGCATGGATTTATCTGGCAAGCTGGTGGAGCTCGATGCGAGCCAAGCTGATTTCTCGTACAGGCACTCTGCCATGATGGAGCGCGACCTCATCGTCTTGGGAGCTACGCTCAAGCTCAAAGAAGACGACCAGGTGGTCATCCAGGCGCGTATGGACGACCTCGAACAGCGCCGCAGCAGCAAGCAGCCGCTCGAGCTGCCCTCTGCCGGCTCCACCTTCAAGCGTCCGGAAGGCTACTTTGCCGGCAAGCTCATCCAGGACGCAGGGCTCAAAGGCTGCAGCGTGGGAGGTGCCATGGTCTCGACCAAGCATTGCGGGTTTGTCGTCAATGCCAACGGTGCTACCGCGCAAGATGTGCGCCAGCTTATCGCCGATGTTCAAGCCAAAGTGCTTGCCACGCAGGGCGTGCAGCTCGAGCCCGAGGTGCGCATGTGGGGCTTTGAGGATTAAGCGCATTTGCCGTTAACGACAACGTTTCAAGCCAGCATCATGCCAGCGCTGCCGTCTATGCCTCAAGCAGCTGGATCGTTGGCTTTATAGACATTGCAGAAAAGGAGTGTTTCTCATGCAAAGATCAGAAATCGATGAGAAGTACACGTGGGATTTGAGCAGTATGTTTGCAAGCGATGAGGCGTATCTTGCCGCGCTTGAAGACGCCAAGGCTTATCCGCAAGCCTACCTGGCATACAAGGGACGCCTTGATGATGCGGCAACCTTGCTTGAGTTCATGCGCTTTGACGATGCATGCGATGTTGCCATCGGCAAGCTTTACAACTACGCGGCACGCAAGTCCGATGAGGACACGCGTGACTCTAAGTACCAGTCGTACCAATCGCAGTGCGAGAGCATGCTCGTAGACGTCATGCAGGCAAGCTCGTGGGTTTCAAACGAGCTCATCGCCATCGGTGCAGCCAAGATGGAAGAACATTATGCTGCGTGCCCCGAGCTTGAGTTGTATCGCAGGTCTATGGAGAAGCTCTTTAAGCGCGCTTCCCATGTTCTCGAGCCTGCCCAAGAACAGCTCTTGGCTGCAGCGCAGGATATGGCCGGCAACCCAGAGAACACCTTTAGCATGCTCAACGACGCAGACATGCGCTTTGCAGACGCTCAAGACGCGCAAGGCAAGGATCACGCCGTAACCCACGGCAGCTATGTCCCGCTGCTCATGTCTGACGACAGGGTGTTGCGTAAAAATGCCTATGACTCCCTCTACGAGGTGTACGGGCAGTTTAGGAACACGTCTGCCAGCATCCTTTCTGGCCAGGTCAAGCAGCTCAAGTTCTTTGCAGATGCTCGCAAGTACAAAAGCCCGCTTGAGGCGGCGCTTGACTCCAACGAGGTCCCCGTCGAGGCCTACACGAACCTCATCGCCACAGTACGCGACAACCTGTCGTATCTTCATAAATACACGACACTGCGTCGCAAGGTTATGAACCTCGACAAACTGCGCTTTTGGGACCTCTATGTGCCGCTGGTGGGCGATTTCAAGATGACCTTCACCTACGAGCAGGCCTGCGAGACCATCCTGGCCGCGCTTGAGCCGATGGGCGAGGAGTACCTCGCCATCGTGCGCGAGGGCTTGGCCAGCCGCTGGGTGGACGTCTACGAGACCTGCGGCAAGCGCAGCGGTGCTTACAGCGCGGGCTGCTACGGCACGCATCCAGTCATCCTCATGAACTTCCAAGGCGAGCTCGACGATGTCTTTACCCTCATCCACGAGATGGGCCACAGCATCCACACCTACCTAAGCTGCAAGACGCAGCCGTCGCGCTACAGCGACTACGTAATCTTTGTGGCCGAGGTCGCCTCCACCTGCAACGAGGCGCTTCTCATGCAGTATTTGCTCAAACAGGCTTCCAACAAGCGCGAGAGGGCATATCTGCTCAACCATTTTTGCGAGCAGTTCCGCTCGACGCTGTATCGCCAGACCATGTTTGCCGAGTTTGAGCTTGCTGTAGAGCAGATGAACGCCAAGGGCGGCGGGCTTACGGCAGACGAGCTTTGCGAGGCCTATGCGCAGCTCAACCGCGATTACTTTGGCGATGACGTCGAGGTAGACGACAAGATCGCGCTTGAATGGAGCCGCATCCCGCACTTTTACTACCGCTACTATGTCTATCAGTACGCCACTGGTTACGCAGCTGCTATCGCTTTGTCCGAGCGCATACTCAAGCAGGGCAAGCCTGCAGTAGACGACTACCTGTCGTTTTTGTCGGGCGGTTGCTCAAAGACGCCTATCGAGCTTTTGCGCATGGCAGGTGTCGATATGGCCACGCCGGCGCCCGTCAAAGAGGCTCTATCGTTGTTTGACCGGTTGGTAGACGAGCTGGCGGAGCTCTTGGCGTAAGGCTTACGGTTTAAGAGCCGTTTAGCCGCAGCTAAGACTATGGCAAGCCAGCGAGGGCGAGGTAGCCGTTTACAACTCAGGCAGATTCGCAGGTGCAAGTAGGGGAGAGCACCGCTCTCCCGGTAGGTTGCCATGACGTGCAAGGGTCATGTACTTGCGCCGCCTCAAAAGCCCTGCGTGCCTAGCGGCACGCTTCTGATACGTCGCGCTTACCAGCGCGACCGGGCGGGCAGTGCCCGCCCCTACGTGTGCTTGCGAACCGCTGATGCCTGTATCGTTCCTTTGGATGCGGCCCGCACATGGCCCTGCGTGCCTGACGACACGCTCTATTACGTCGCGCTTGACAGCGCGACAACAAGGACCTCTTAGGTAAATATGGTTTGCGAAGTGCCGACAACTCGCAGGTGCAAGTAGGGGAGAGCATTGCTCTTCCGCTAGGTTGCTATGGCGTGCAAGGGTCATGTGCTAGCCTGGGGCACGTTCTTGCCTATATGCCGTTCATACGACAGTGTGTCGTGTGTTATTCCTGAGCCGCCTTGCGGTTGCGGTTGTAGTTGATGAGGCATCCGGCCTTGAGGATGTCTTTCTCTGCATCTGTGAGCGGCTGGATAAACAGCTCGATCTGGCGAGGCTGAGTCTTGGTATCTGCGCTTATCACGTAGGCGTCTATGCTTTGCATACTGCCTTCAAGCGCCTTGCGCACGTTGGGTACGAAGACAAAGTCGCCTACCTCAAACACGTCGGGTGCGCCCTTGAGATGGAAGGGGAGCATGCCCCAGTTGATGCAGTTGCTGCGGTAGCGCTTGGTGGCGTATTCCTGTGTGATGTTGGCCAGGCCACCCAGCACGCGCTGGCAGCTTGCTGCTTGCTCGCGCGCGGAGCCGTCACCGGGTTTGTTGGCATAGAGCGCAGAACCTATCTCGACGTCTGCCCACTCAAGGCCCTCGCAACCCTGTATGCCCTTGGCGGCTTCTAGCACGCCGGACAGATCCTTTAAGGTTTGCGCGCCGCCCTCTTGGCGCGCCTTCTCGTAGCGTTGGATGTCTTTAGCGCGCTTTACGTAGTCCGGGTCGCGGCGGCTCAGGGTGAACTCTGCCAACCCAAGGGGGTTGCTGCGATAGCTGGAGGTCTCTCCGCTGGGGATGAGCTCGTCGGTAGTGGTCACTTCGTCTTCGATCTTGGAGGCCACTGCTAAAAGGATGTGGTCGGCCAAAGGCTCCTGCTCGGGCCAGTCTTTGATGTTGGGGCCAAAACGCAGGTCGCGATCGACGTCCGCCTTGCCAAAGCCCTGGTACAGACGCGCCTGGTAGCAGCGGTCGTCGTAGGAGTACTCTGGCACATCGCCCCAGCAGTCGAGCTCAGCTGCGCTTGTGATGCGCCCGCCGTTTGCAGCAGACGCGGCGATAGAGCGCGAGTCCATGAGCGCCACAGCCGCTAGCTGGCCGTTACCGGGCTTGGAGCCCTCTCTGTTGGGGAAGTTTCGCGTGCAGTGGCGTATGGACAAGGCGTTGTTTGCCGGGGTATCGCCTGCGCCAAAACAAGGCCCGCAAAACGCCGCCTTGATGATGGCGCCGGAGTCCATGAGGTCGGCGAGCACGCCCTTGCGGTCCAAGTCGATGAAGACGGGCTGGCTTGAGGGGTAGACGCACAGGTAGAACTCGTCGTCGCCGGTGGATTTGCCGCGCAGCGCATGGGAGGCCTCCACGATGTTGGAATACATGCCGCCTGCGCAGCCGGCGATGATGCCCTGCTGCGACTGCAAGCGTCCGTCGGGCGTGACTTTGTCCAGCAGGGTAAAGCTCGCACGGCCGTCGGCGATTTGCGCTGCGGTTTTCTCGGTCTCCCTCAAGATGTCGGTGAGGTTGTCGTAAAGGTCGTCGATGGTATAGGCGTTTGAGGGGTGGAACGGCAAGGCGATCATGGGCTTGATGCTGTTCAAGTCGACCTCGACGCAGCCGTCGTAGTAGGCTACCTGGGCAGGGGCAAGCGGCTTGTAGTCGTTGGCACGCCCATGCAGCGCCAGGTAGTCGCGCACGCTGTCATCGGTGACCCAGATGCTGGAAAGGCAGGTGGTCTCGGTCGTCATGACATCGATGCCCATGCGGTACTCGGCATCCATGCTGGCCACGCCCTCGCCCACAAACTCCATGACGGCGTTTTTGACGTAACCGCATTTGAACACGGCGGCGATGATGGCCAGCGCCACGTCTTGCGGGCCCACCCACGGCGCGGGCTTGCCGGTGAGGTGTACGGCCACCACTTTGGGATAGGCGATGTCGTAGGTGTCGCGCAAAAGCTGCTTGACGAGCTCGCCGCCGCCTTCGCCTATGGCCATGGTGCCAAGCGCGCCGTAGCGCGTGTGCGAGTCGCTGCCCAAGATCATCTTGCCGCAGCCTGCAAACTTCTCGCGCATGAACTGGTGGATGACGGCCATATGAGGCGGGACGTAGATGCCGCCGTATTTCTTGGCGGCGCTCAGCCCAAAGAGATGGTCGTCGTCGTTGATGGTGCCGCCTACGGCGCAAAGGCTGTTGTGACAGCAGGTGAGCGCATAGGGCAGGGGAAACTCGGTCATCCCGCTGGCTCGCGCTGTCTGCACGATGCCCACGTAGGTGATGTCGTGGCTGGCCATCGCATCAAAGCGGATCTTGAGAGCGTCCATGGAACCCGAGCTATTGTGTGCGGCAAGGATGCTGTAGGCGATGGTGCCCTTGCGTGCCTCATCGAGGTTTGCAGGTTTGCCGCAGAGCTGCTCGACGCGCGCCGCCTCGCTTTCTTTGACGACGGTGTTGCCGTTGACAAGGTAGATGCCTTGCTCGTGCATCTCGATCATGAGGTCCTCCTCGGGTTAACCAAAATTGGCTGCAATTGTAAACGCATCGGCAACCTCTGCATGTTGCCGATGCGTTTCCTGCAGCCTAGCGGCTTATAGAGCCTGCGGGGGAGGGCTGCGCACCTCTTGCGGCTCTGTTTTTTGCGGGGTTGCCTTACGTTGTCTGGCCCGTACTGCTAGATGATGTTGAGCTTTCTGATGAAGAGCTCTCTGAGCTGCTTGAGCCGTTGTCGGTGCCGTCTTTGGTTTGGTCGTTGTTGTCATCAGAAGCGCCATCTTTTTTGCCGGGCTCCTGGCCGCTGGGCCCGCCCTTGCCGCTGTCGCTTTTTGTGGTGCTGGCGGTAAAGGTGGTGGAGCTGCCCGCAACGCTTATGGTGTAGCTTGCGCCCTCTGTCATGCTGGTGGTGCTTACCACAGCGCACTCGAAGTCCTTGGCGGCTTTGGTCTCAAGCAGCGTGTTGCCGTCCTCGTCTGTGACGGTGACCTTATCGCCCGAGCTGCCGCTCGCACTCACGAGTGCAAAGGCTTGACTGCCGCTCGTAAAGCTCTCTGCCATGCCGCTGCTTCCCAAGGCGATGATGCTGCCGCCGTTGACCGTGGCGTTGGCGCCGTAGTCCAAAGCGCCGTCTCCGCCGCTTGTGGGCCCGTAGACCACGACCTCGCCGCCGTTGAGCTCTATGCTGCCGTTGCTGTCGATGCCGTCGCCTTGAGCGTTGAGCGTGATTGTGCCGCCGTTGATCTGGATGAGGCAGCTCGAGTCTGCATCCAATCCACCGCCTCCGCCAGGTCCGCCTTGGCCGCCGTCTTGCCCGGGCCCACTGCCGTCGCCTGCGGGTGCTTGCCCGCTGGGCGGGTCGGAAGGTTTGTCGGCGTTGCTGGAGTTGCTGTTGTCGGTGCTGCTACCATTTGCACTGCTGTTATCCGCGTTTTCATTGCCAGCGTTGCTCGAGCTGTTGCTGCCGTTAGAGCTGTTGTTGGCAGCGTTGCTTGAATCGGGCGCAGTGGGTGCGCTTCCGCTTTTTACCTCAAAGTCATCGGCGTTCTTGGTGCCGTTGCCATCGGAGCTGGAGCTGCTTGCATTGCCGGCGTTGCCCGCGCCGCCGGAGTTGGCGTTTGCGTCCCCGTCGGGCTTTTCAGGCGGGGTCTGTCCATCGTTTTGCGCGCCGTTGCCGTCGCCCTCGCTATCGTCATGCGAGAAGTTGCGGCCTTTGTCGTCGCTGTTTTGCGTATCGGAGTTTGCGCCATTGGCGGCGTTGATCGCATCGTCTGAGGCGGTGATGCTCGTGGTGCCGCCGTTGAGGTAGATCTGGATGGCTTCGTAGCCCTCGTAGCATTGCTCCACCGTCACGTCGCCATCGTTGAGGATGAAGGCGCTTTCGGCGTGGAAGGCATCGTCGCCGGCGTTGATGGTCCAGGTGCCGCCGTCGATCTTGATGAAGCCGCGGGTGGTGTCTTCGTCGTTGTTGGACTTGACGGCGTCTTGGGTGCTCGTGATGTCAAAGGTGCCGTCTTTTACCTTGACGCAATCGCGTCCGCGCAGGCCGTCGTTTGCCGCCGTCACGTTGTATGTGCCGCCGCAGATGACCAGGTCGTCCTTGCTACCGATGCCGTTGTTGCATTTGCCATTGACGGTAAGCGAGCCTGAGCCGTTCAAGGTGAGGTCTGCCTTGGAGAACAGCGCCGCCGTGGGCTCTGTATCGCCGTCATCGTCTGTGAGGGTGTAGCCAGCGGCATCGCTTATGGAGTTCTCGCTTCCCTTTGCCAGCGTCACAAAGCACTTGTCTGCGCTTTTGACGTAGATGGCCGGGCCGTCGCTGCAGGTGATGCTCGCGCCGTCTAGCACGAGCTGCACTTTGTCGTCGTCAGAGCACTCAACGAGCACCTGGGCGTCGCTTGCCTTGCCGCTGATGATATAGGTGCCGGCGGCCGTGATGGTTACATCGGCTCCGTTGGCGCTGGCGCCGCTGCCCTCTACGCTGGCCGTCTTGCCCAAGGCGATCTTGGTGGCGCTTTGGGCATCGTAGCTTGCGTCTTGGTCACGGTCGCTGTAGTCCAAGTCCATGTCGTCGATGCTAAAGGTGAGCCCGCTTTCTTGCTGGCTTTCTTGCTCTTGGTTTGCCGAGCATGCGCTCAAAGCTATGCCCGAGCTTGCCAGCGCTGCCGCCAAGGCCGCTGCGACGACTGCTTTTGATGTGGATTTGCAAGACATGGTGTCGTCTGTTCTTTTCATGGCTAAAACACCTTCTCTCGTGTTTTGTCTGCTGTCGGGTTGTGCGCAAGGTGATGCTTGCTTTTGCGTTTTAGAGCCCCTCGCGGGTGGGCAGGTAGCCCAAGCTCACCTTGAGGTTGCCGTTGAGGCAGCGGATTTCGTCGATCAACGCTTTGGACTGGCCCATATCTTTGAGACCGACTTCGTAGTTGAGCTTGTAGAGGCTGCCCATATTGGTGGTTTGAACGTTGATGAGCTTGTTCGTGTTGCAGTAACGCGACAATATGTCGTCAAACATGCCGTTGAACTCGAGGTCTTCGGGGACGGTCACGCAAAGCTGGGCGGGTGCAGGTGCCTCGTTGCCCAGCGGGCTTATCACGAACACGATGTTGACCACTGCGACGATGACTGTAAACAGCGCGGCCAGACCCAGGTAGCCCATGCCGCACGCAAGGCCCACTGCCATCGCCAAAAAGACGCTGGCGATGTCTTTTGCCGTGCCGGGGATAGACCTAAAGCGCACGAGGTTGAATACACCCATCACAGCGATGCCGGCGCCAATGTTGCCATTGACCACCGTGATCACCATCTGCACGATAAGCGGCAGCAGGGCCAGCGTGATGACAAAGTTCTTTGAGTAGCGGTGCTTGAACATGTACACAAAGGCCACTATGAGCCCGCAGACGATGGCAGCAGCGCAGCACATGAGAAACTGCGCGCTGGTCACACTGCCTATCGTCGAGGCGCTTTGGTTGTAAACGGAGCTAAAGGTCGTCTCTAACATCGGGTTCCTTTCAAATATCTGCACCGGATAACCGGTTTGGCGATGTGGGTTTCTTTATCGTCTCTAGGCGGCTTTGCCCACGGCGCAAAGCTCCTTGTAGGCGGTGCCGTACTTGGTAAAGCTCGCGGGGCGTATGTCGTTGGTGCTCAAGGCGTCTACCAGCCAACGCGGCATGGCGCCCACGGCTTTGATCTCGAGCACGCTGGTGCCTTGGCTAAGCATCGGGGTGTTTAGCGCTTTGATGTCGGTCAGGTCGCGATAGGTGAGGGCTTCGTCAAAGGTGATGCGCAGCTGCGTTGCGGCATCGGGGGAGTCGTCAAGCAAGCGCCATGCGGTGCGGTCGCACTCTATGAGCACAGATGGCACGAGCTCGTCTTGGCGGCGGCACAAGGCCTCGAGCTCTGCGCCCACCTGTCTGCTCCTGTAAGACAGCTCGCAGTTGCCGTTTTGCGAGCGTGTGAGCGGGAAGCTCAAACAGGACGATTCATAGGAGTGGCCCTGCAAAAGCAAGCTTGCTGCCAGAGAGCTCATACGGCAGCGCCTTTTGTAGACGACGCCGTCGTATTTTGTCTTGAGCTCTACAAAGCACTCCTCGGCATCTAGCGTCATATGCTGGCCATAGCGGCGCAGGCGCACTTTCTCTTTATAGAGCGGATGCTCGATGCTGCGGGCGATCATGTCGCGGCGTGCGGTGTCCCAGTACATGCTGCTGATAAGCGTCTTGCCGTAGTCGTCGACTTCCATATGGTTGCAAAGCTCGGCCTCAAGCGCTTGGCGCTGCTGCGCGTCTATCAGATACTTGGTCTCTACACGTTTGAATGTTGCGATATAGGAGCTCATGGGGCCTCCTTCGTAGCGGATGATGGCCCGAGCTTACTTTCATGAGCTGAAAGATTCCTTAAGTGCCCTTAAATCGCCCCGCACCTTTCAGCGCGCTTTAAGCTTTGGGGTTGGGGTTGTCGGCGTTATTTTGATCATATGCCCCGCACACTTGGCAACTCATGTTGTTGACAGGTGTGCGGGGCATATGAAAAATGTAACGCCGTGGTTGGGGTTTGAACGGTCGACGACCTTGACGCTGTTATCGTCTGATGGTATAAGAAACCCAGTCGCTCGGAAACGAGAGGCAATCAAGGGCCGGGGGATCCCCCCGGCTTTGCTTGTCTAAAATGACCCTAGAGGACGATATAAGGCTTTGCGGTACTTTTCCGCAG
>CAVAPV010000040.1:0-21828 GCA_963590525.1 Agathobacter rectalis | reverse complement strand
GTATTGGCTGCTTGCTGATGTTTGTCTAGTTGAATCTGCTGGTTGCAGGGATGTTTTTCATCGGCTTTTGCCCCTATGCGCGCGATAATGAGCGCAATGCGTTTGAGGGAGCGTATCTATGCAAAACGAGGGTCAAAACTCCGCGAGGGCGGGCGTGACAGAAAAGCCCGCTTCTACTGCGGCCGATGCCAAACCCGACCAGCTGTGGTCGCCTGCCTTTATCTTGCTTATCGTTCTCACACTGTGTTGTTTTGTCGTTGGCCAGGGTCTTAACAGCGGGACGAGTGTTTACCTTGCTCATTACGGAGGCTCAGCAGCCTACGCGGGTGTTCTTGCTGCGGTTTTCTCTATTGCTGCGGCGGTTGCCAGGCTCATGTGCGGCCCGGTGATCGACTCGCGCGGGCGTCGTACGGTCATGCTGGTAGGTGCGCTTGTGCTGGTTGTTGCTACGCTTATACCGGCTTTTGACCATAGCGAGGCATGTTTGGCTGTTGCCCGTTTGCTGCAGGGAGTGAGTTTTGCTGCGGTCACTACTGCTGCGGCAACAGCTGCTGCCGATGTGCTGCCGCACTCGCGAATGGGGGAGGGGATAGGCTTCTACGGGCTGGGTCAGGCTATTGCCATGAGCATCGGGCCTGCGCTCGCCCTGTTCTTGGTGGGCACCGATCGGCCTGAGCACCTTTTCTTTGGTTTGAGCGTTAGCGCTGCGGTGGCTTTGGTGCTTGTGTTTGCATGCAGGTACGAAAAGCATCCAGAGATCTTGCCGAGCAACGCCGTCTATCGCCTTCGTACGCAAGGGGAGGAGCTTGCAGAAGCGGACCACAATGAGGGTGCAGCGTATGATGCAGCTGACCCCAATGACGACAGCGATGCGCTGAGCGGCCAGCCTACCGGCTTCTTTTCCCGCGTATTCGAGAAACGTGCTTTGCCAGGCGCCATCCCGCAGTTGGTGTTATGTCCGGCGTTTGGGTTTGGGATCTACTTCGTGGGGCTTTATGGCACAACGTTGGGATGCGGCAATGCCGGCTTGTTCTTTACGGTGTCTGCGCTGAGCATGGTCGTTGTTCGCGTCGGGTCTGCCGCCCTCATGGACCGCGTTGCGCCCATACGCCTGATGGCAGCTGCGGTTGCGGCGGGTGTCATTTGCTATGCGATGCTTTTGGCCTGCGGAATCCTTTTGGAGGGCGCGGTTCTCGATATCGTGTTTTGTCTTGCAGGGGCGCCGTATGGTATCTGCTTGGGCATCAGCGTGCCGCTCAACCAATCGGTTGCGGTCAAGAACACCCCGCCGCAGAGATGGGGAGTGGCCAACGCTTTGTTCCAGCTGTCCATAGACTGCGGTATCGGGTTGTCGTGCCTGGTGTGGGGAGCCCTCAACGATGTCTTTGGCTTCTCCGTTACGATCTGCTGTGTGATGGCTTTGATCGTGTTGTCGCTGATTGTGGCAAGGGTTTGCTATTCGAGGGTCTAGTGATCTACGCTCGACGGCCTGGTTTGCGATATCGCAGCGATGACGCGCTTGAGGCTGCGAGTGCAACAAGGCCTATACTCGGCTAGTAAATTGATTGGGAGAATCTCCGCTTGGTGGCGGGACTGCAGGAAAGGATTGTGCGTGGCAAACGATCATCTGCAGACTGACGGGGATTTTGAGCTTTTTGAGAGCAAAGGTGAGCCAGCTAAGCGCAGGTGGTTGCGCTGCTTGGTGGCTGTGCTTGTAATTCTGGTCGCCATATGCTGTGTTGCCTTTGCGTTGTATGTGAGCGACTGTTATCACGCTGATGACGAGGCTTTGGCCGCTGTTGAGGCGGGGCAAGCTGTTTCTGTTGCCGATGCCGCAACCGATGAGAGTGCCGATGATCAAAGCCAGGTGCCCGTGGTCGAGACTTCGCGGTGTTTTGCCGTGGGTAATCAAGAGGCCAACTACGGGCTTGTCTTCTATCCCGGCGCCAAGATTGAATCGGCGGCTTACGTTCCTTTTGCTCGCAAGCTTGCCAAGCGCGGAGTGTTTTGCGCGGTGGTCAAGATGCCCTTCAACATCGCATCGCTTGATATCGGCGCTGCTTCCAAAGTGATGAGCGAGTATCCGCAAGTGGATACTTGGTGGATTGGCGGGCATTCTTTGGGTGGGGCTATGGCCGCGCAATATGCAGCCGAGCATGCGAGTGAGTTTGAGGGCATTGCCTTTTTGGCGGCGTATTCGGCTGTGGATTTGTCAGGCACAGAGCTTGAGGCGTGCACTGTCTATGGCACAAACGACGGCGTGCTCAATTTTCAGAAGCTCGAGCAGTGCGCAGTTAACCTGCCAAACAACGCTGCTACTTTGGCCATAGAGGGTGGCAACCATGCCGGCTTTGGATGCTATGGGCCTCAAAGATCTGATGGCAAGGCGAGCATCTCTGCCGATGACCAGCAAGAGCAAGCAGCAAGCTTTATTGCCCAAGCTATCTTTGGCTGAGCGTGTAGTCGTTGCGCCACAGCTGGACAGACTTCGTCGTGTAATGTCCTCGATTGACAATTTGCAACTGACAGCGTTTTGCGTTGACTTTCCAATTGGATTTGACGAAACTTAGAACTGCTTAGAACTGCTTAGAACTGCTTAGAACTGCTTAGAACTGCTTAGAAGAACGTCTTCTACGCAGTGGCAAGGTCCTTGTCGATTAGTTGACGCAGATAATCGGAACGTCCAAGCCCCAAACTTGCGGCTCGTGCGTCAATTGCAGCAATCTTCTCTTCTGTCTCTTTGAAACCTATGGATTTGAGCGTAGTGCCAAACTTGAGCGGACGGCCCATTTGAACAGGACCGGTGGCTTTTCCAGGAACCTCGCCTTTTTCCCAAGGTTCGGCATTGTTCTTAATTTCTTCGGCGGTGACGCCGAATAAATCCTCTAGTTGAGCGTCATTCATCTGTTTTTTCATTTTTAGCGCCTCCTCAATCCGAGTTCTTTGATGACCTTGCTAGTCGGCGGCGTCATGGCATGGTAAATAAGAACTCCGCCGGCAGAAAGTCTGCCAACCATTTGAAGCAATGATCCGTTGCGGTCATATCCAACGCGGAGAATCTGGTCTTCGTTGGGAACCTCACGGGGTTGACTCGCGACGTAGTTTTCCCATGCATAGAGAATCTGGTCTTTAGACAAACCGTGTTTTAGCGCATGAGAGTGAACGTAGGCTTCGACCAAGCAGCCTCCTTAGCAGTTGAGACTTTTGTAGAACGAAAGTATAACATAGTACATGTCAACGAATGAGGAGGAGGGGGCATGGGACGCCCGATCTCTATTGAAGCCTATTTCGAGCAACCAAGAGGTTAATCGTCGAGCGATTCAGAAATTCGCTTGACCCAGCTGTTGAACTCGTCGTTGTGGGCAAAGAAGATCCCTTTGTACTTGGCTTTTGCCCTTGCCGTGAAATCATCTTGAATGTAAATCATTTCAACGTTGTTCCTTAGCAAATATGCTGATTGACAGGCGTTGTAACTAATTGAGTCTTCGATTTCAGTTTTCTTTGATTTGCTGCCATTTCCATCAATGCTATACCAGCCAGGCAGTAACCTTTTTGTGCAAGTTAAATAACCGCTGTCTTCACCCCACGCTACCGATTCCACGCCTTTGCCCATCCAGGCTTCTGCGCATTTCTTTGCGTATTTCTGGACCGATTTTTTGTTCTTTGTTACCTTTTTTGCCTTGTCTAATTTTTGCAGGCTTCTTCCAATAAAATCGACAACATCTTCAGTGGAGCTGTTGCAATTGATGGAGTTGTAAGCCGCGATGACATAATTATCCGAAGAGTATATGAGGAGCAGGATGTTGCACCCTTGCTTTTCTGCGAAGAGGTCCACGCTGTCTTGTTCTTGCTGCTCCATTTTCCAAGCGCAATTCACAACATTATCCGATTCTTTAAATGTAAATAGAATCCCGTTATTGTTGGTGACCTTATACGACGCTTTTTTGGGGGCTCTAAAGCGTTTTTGCCATTTAGATATGAACTTGTTGCTTGCTTTTTCGCGTTCCATCTTTATGGTGGCAGCATTCTTTTTTATGTAGATTGTAAAACCTTCGTCTTTGCCGATTAGCTCGCCAGGCGCGGGGAATGTTCCTGTCACTTCATATTTGTTTTGCATGTCGTTGGCAGAAAGCGTTAAGACGTTGCCATTGTCATCAATAAAGCGTACGCCGCTTAAATCAAGATTATCGCTTTGTGGGTCGCGTCCTTGAGTTGTGACGATATCGAGCAAAGCATAAGCTGCAGTGGAGCCAGTTTCGTTTGGCATCTCAACATAGTTGGAACGCCAGACAGCATATCCCCCGCCTGCTATGGCCGCACCGATAAGAACGGTGATGAATACACCCAGAAAGACAAACTTGAGTTTTCCGCCCTTTTTCTTGACATTGGGTTTTTGTGCAGTGAAGCTGTCGCCGCTGGCTGTTGGATTGGCTGACACCACATTAGCTTCGACGATTTTATCGTTGAGGTTTTCTGGTGCGCTGGTGGCAAGATTGTTATCTGTTTTGATAATATTTTTCTCGCCACAGCTTGAACAGTAGTATTCGAGACTGTTCCCTTCAATTAGGTTAGCGGCACCACAAGCGTTGCAGAAAATCTTTTTCGACGACTCCATAGCTGAGCCTTTCTGTGCTGCGAAAGCCAAACGCTTTTTATAAAGAAGCGGTTGAGCAGGATAAATAAACAATGAGTCTTTGCCGCTAAGCCCCTGAAATGGCGATGGCCAGAAATGCCAAGAGCACGGCAGCTCCGGCTACGCAACCAAGTATTTGCGCTGTGCTGTACTTGCCGCTTTTCTCAACGCAGCCGGCTGTTATGCCAATGGCAAGCCCTAATAATCCGCCATAGCTCATGCTGGCCACACCGTACTTTGAAGAGGTGTAGGTGGCTGTGATTATGGCAACGATAGCTCCGCACATCAACCAGGTGACAAAGCCAACGCCAAAGGCCCTGCCACCCGAAACCTTGCGGTTTTGAGGTTCCATATTTTAAATCCCTTCTCCCATGTAGCTTGACTGCGCAGTCAAGTGTTCCTACTAATGTAGGAACACTGCCTTCTTCTCCACGTAGAGATTTGCGACTATCACTGAGGCTGGATATGTTAGAGAACGATAGAAAACTCATAGTGCTTGCGCGTAAACCAACGCATCCCGGTGAGGTCTTACGCGAGGAATATCTGGCAGAACTCGGCCTGTCTGTTGCGCAGCTTGCTCAGGCCCTTGGTGTGTCTCGCCAAAGCATTAACGAGCTTGTGCGTGAGAAGAGGTCTGTAAGCCCGGATATGGCATTGCGTTTGGCGCGTTATTTTGGGACGACTGCGCAGTTTTGGCTCAATATGCAAAACAATATTGACCTATGGAATTCGATGGATATCGACCGTGAGTCTATCGACAACATCGTCCCCTTCAAAATGCATGAGCAAGCTCAGCCTCCTGCATTAGAGGGCTAGCCAATCGCCTCTTTATCCCGCCTGCGCAACTTTACAGATAGGGATGCTTGCGCTTGCCGGGCTCTTTGCCGCAGTACAGGCCGTATGGATCGGCAATCCAGTAGCTCTTGCCGACTTTGACGCGGCACCATTGGTGTGCCCATTGGTTCTCATTTACATGCTCGAACTTGATACCCAAGATGTTGAGGCACAAACCGGTGGTCCTAGCACAGCCTGCGCAGCTCGCGCGCTTGAGGCACAAGTAGCCGTAAGGATCGTTGTAATGGGCCTTGTTGGTGGTGTAGCTCATGTTCTTATCAAAGAAGTCTCTGAGCGTGGCAGTCACATACTGTAGCTTCTGCTTTTTGTTGAGGTCGCCTGCGGGCGTAACGATTTTAAGCGCCTTGGCGTAGGCTTTCCTGAACTGCGCCTTGGTCATGTACTTGCGATAATTGCTGTAGCACTTGAGTTTAGTCATCTTGACTGGTTTGAACTTGCTCTTTTTGATGGTGATTTTAAAGATGTGGTCCACGTTGTCTTTGCCGGACAAGGTCACGGCGGTCTTGCCTGCTTTGAGCATGGTGAGCGTGAGGATGCCGTTTTTGAGTTTAAGCTTCACGCGCGATTTGTTGTAGGCCTTTTTGGCTACCTTGTAGGTGAGCTCGGTCTGACGTATCTGGTTGACGTAAGCAGAGATTTTGACCGTTTCTGTCTTGCGTTTTGCATCGCTAGAGGACTCCGAGTCGCGCTCATCAACTGTGGTTTTGGCAGGCGTGTTTGCTGCGCTATCGTCTTGATCGAGGTCACCATCTGTTGTAGTGGTCGTAGCGGTCGTCAAAGTTGATGCATCTTTGGCGCCATCTGCAAATGCAGCGCTTGCTGCAGCCATATTGCAGCTTGCCATCAATACCGATGCGAGTATCAAGGACGTTGTCTTTGAGGCGCGCTTTCTCATGGTCGATCTCCTCGGCTTTTCTCCGTGCTGTTTGTGCTTGCCATTATCGCATGGTTCGAGCTTGCGGCATTTGTATGGCATCGCTTAAAGAAAGCGAGTCCAAGCATTACGCCTTGACCCACGGCGATAGGGGGGCTTAATCGCGCCTCATACCTTTTGCGATCTTTCTGACGAGAGCTATCTTGGGCCATTGCTCGTCTTAGGCAAGCTTGCTGCCGACCTCACAGCTTGCAAAGCCGCAGACCAAACATTCTCGTTGGCATTATGTAAAGCAATGACCTGCAACTTTGCTACCATGTCTGCATGCGATTTTGCGATAAACATACAGGTAGTCAATCGGGCTTCTCGCGCATCGAGGTCATCTGCATTTGCGGTATCGCCGCTGCGTGCTTGGCCGTCTTGCTTTTGATCGGCTTGAGCGCATACGCGGATTGGCGCCAAGGCAACGACTCGGTGGCTATGAACACCGCTCAAAGCTGCGGAGATGCGGCTCTTACCTCGCCTTGCATGGTTCCCGATTGCCCTGGGGAGTCGAGCCCTGCGCACAGTGCTCATATAGACGCCCGCGGCAATTGCTTTGCCTATTTTGACGCGGTGGGCAACTGTCTGACCGCCACCATCCCGCAAGGCTATAACCAGACAACCGTCACCGATGCCAACGGCATTAGCTATGCTCCCGGAGAGGCTGTTCTCATCGCCACAAAGACCGATACCCTCGCCGCAACGATCTCCTGGACTGCGGGCAGGTAGGGGAGAAGGATAAGGGTTCGCAAGCGCAGCTCACGTGTTCCCATCTTGTTTCGTTTGCTTTGCTAAACTATCTGGGCTAGCAAAGTCCGACTGCGAGCAGCGCCTCTAATCCAAGCGGGGAGGAGGTGTTGCCTATGAGCGAAATCTTGTTCGCTGTTGCCCTCGTGGCAAGGCTGGCCGACGCGGCTCGTGCCATGTTGGCCTTATGGCGAGACTATAAGCAGACGATTCGGAGAGTGTCCAATAAGTAGAAGGTTCAGCAGGCACTGAACCTTCTATCAAAACAGCGCTGCCCGTAACCCCCTTAACCAAAGGACGGGCTTTGCTGGCTTTTATATTAATGGCTTTACCTGTGATTGCAAGCAACAAATCAGCAGTGTGCTGAGTGAGATTTGCTTATAAAACTTGCTCAGAATATAGCGTTCTTGCTCAGAATGCGACGAGCCGCGTGACGTCCAAACAGGATGTGGTATACGTTAGAGGCGGATTTCAAAATACGAAAGGACTGATCGATGGACCAGTACAACTACGGTAACTCGCAAAACGACGCTCCTGTTTCTCCGGAGTACGAGGCCCCTGTATATGAGTACGGACAAAATGCATCCAACGCCCAACAGCCTTATGCCGAGCCTTACGTTGTGCTCTACCCGCATAGCGACAACGACGTCACGTTGTTCAAGGTTGCCTTTGCCTTCCAGGTTGTGGCCACTGTGTGCGCCGCTTGGACCATCATCGCGCTGGCATGGATGATCCCGATGTGCGTCATCGGCTACAAGATGATGAAAGGCCAAAAAGCCAACACCGTTGCATGGGGCGTTTGCAACATCATCTTTATGGGACTGATCTCTGGCATCTTGTATCTCGTCGCCGAGAAAGACGAGAAACGTTACTAGGCTTTAATCTCAATTTTTTGATGCAGGCGGTGGATGTAGCAGATGCATCCGCCGCCTGTTTCGTTTGCGGGTTTTGTGTGCAGCGTAGACGACAGCGCTGCCGACTTTTTGGCAGCCAGATCATTTTTGAGCTGAGATTGTCGATGGTGTTCTTCAATTTTGGGTGCTGCAAACAAAAAGTGCGCGAAGTAGGCACCTTCTTTGCGCTTTGCCAAGTAGGCCAAAAACTGCAACGCTGTGACCTGCGGTTTTACAACGCAAAATTGCCCGCTACTCGTCATCTCACGTTTAGGGTGCCTACTTCGCGTACTTTTTGAGAGACGGAAGTGCAATTTTGGGAGATGCTGGCATAAAAAGCCTTGCTTTGCCGCTATGCTGCGCTCCCGTGCCCCACCGTAGTCTCTAGATAATCTGATAATAGATGTTATGGGAAGTTAGCTATTTGCTTGCGCTTAAGACGGAGTAAACGGGCTCCAGGCGAGAAGCGGATAAGCTGCAGCAAAGGTTAGTAGTGGGCGACGCGAGGTTAACGCCAGGCAAGAAGCGGGTAAGCTGCAGCAAAGAACGCCGTCGCGGAGCTAGCCCCACCGTTGCAGGCGGGCTAGATATGATTACAGCCTCCCGTTCTTTTGCGCCTTGGGTTTGCCGTATCCCTGCCTCTTGGCACCTCGCTCTGCATACTGCGATAAACTTTGAAACCGATATGCAAGAGAGCCATTGATGGAGATTTGCGATGATCAACTGCAAAAAGCCTGTTGCTAAATACGCTTTGTCGGTTCTGTGCGCAGCGAGCATGTTTGCTGCTATCCCTGCAGCAGCTTGGGCCGATGCCAGTGATTCGAATCAAGTCCAAACAGAAGCTGCCAATCAAGTACAAACGGCAGAGCAAGAGGATTCTTCTTTGCAGGATTCATCAACAGATGATTCCTCTTCCCAACCCTCTACTGATCAAGATGATCAGCCCAGCGTCTACAAATATTCCTCGAAAATCCTTATGCTTAAAGGCACATCTCAAAGCGATAAATACGGCAAAGAATATGGCACCGTTAAGGGCGCATCAAGTAATAAGAAAATCGTGAAGGTTAGCCAAACCGGCAAGAACAAGTTCAAGATCAAAGCTCTCAAAAACGGCAGCGCAAAGCTAACGTTTACATCAGACAAGCTATCTGTCACGTACAAGGTCACCGTCTCCAGTGGATCTGCGTATGTCAATAAATGGGCATCTAACGCTGCTAGCAAGATCAAGAGTCAAACAAGCGACCCCAAAGAACAGCTGGTTGCGGCCTCGGAGCTTTAGGTGGGATTTTTTACCTATGCAAATGTATATGATTTAGAAAAGGTTGTCTTCAAGCAAAAGGGCAACTGCTACTCTGCGGGCCAAGTACTCGTAAAGATCTGCAAGAAGCTCGGTTACAAGGCCAAACTGCGCTATGCGGTTAACGACAGTATGTCCAGATACCCAGCTGGTATTTCCTTTGGCTCAAACCACTACAACGTCAAGGTTACTGTTAAGGGAAAGGCCTACTTTATCGACGCTACTCCTGGTATGGGGTTTGTGTACCTTTCCAACTCAAAGAAACCATTGATGGAATATATGCAGATTGCCAAAGGGGTCTGGATGCGCGTTTTGTAGCGGTTCTTGCATCGGTTGGTTCTGTATCGGGCAGAGTCGGGCAGACCGGCGCGTGGTCGCCTGTCCGTCTTTGCATGACTCTCCCCTACTGCTGCTTGCGGTTTGCCCTGCTTCGCAGCGATCTTTAATGCTGCCCGTGCTCTGTGATGCATCATTAGTGCTCATAAGAGCTCGCGTACAGTAAGCGCGCTAAGCTGCTTGTTGACAAACGGTAACTTATGCGATGAGGGGTGCTTTTGTTATAAAAATAGGCAATTAGTGGTAGTCATAACGCTTGCTTTGCGAGCCGTTGAAGGATGAAAGCTTTCTTCAGCGGCTCGTTTTGTGTTTTGTGCCCTTTTGGTTTTACAGCGTTTCTTGTGCGCTCAAACGAGGCAGATGCTTCAGGCAAACATGCAAGCCGATGACCTGCCGCTTGAAGGAATCGAGAAGGAAAGGATTTGGACTAGCTTTTATGACTCATGATTTCACCAAGGCCCGTTGCGAGGTGCCTCATCCGTACCTCACCATGATGGGCTTGTATTTGGGCAGCTTCACGGGAATGCTGTCCGAGACCTCCCTCAACATCGCGCTGCCGCAGTTGGGCGCTGTCTTTGGCATCGATACCTCCATCACGCAGTGGCTTGTTGTGGGCTACATGCTGGTCATCGGTCTCATGATGCCCTTTGCCGGCATCCTTATGAAGTGGTTCTCTGTGCGCAAGCTCACGTTCTTTGCGCTGGGAAGCTTTTTTGTCGGCTCTATCATCAGCGCTGTTGCTCCTAATTTCACCATCGTCTTGGTTGGCCGTTTGGTCCAAGGCATCGGTACCGGTTTGCTGCTACCTATGATGTTTGCCCTCTCTCTCGAGGTCTTTGCTCCGCAAAAGCTCGGCGCGGCAATGGGCTTGGCTGCCCTCATCATCATGTTCGCCCCGGCCATCGGCCCTACGGCCTCTGGCATCATCTTGGGCGCGTTCTCTTGGCGAGCAATCTTCATCATGTTTGCCGTGGTCTTGGCCGTAGGCATGGGTTTTGCCGCTAAGTTTCTGGTTAACCCCTACGAGCTCACCAAACCCCGCATCGATGTTGCGTCTTGCCTGCTCTCTATCATCGGCTTTGGCGGCCTTGTCTTGGGTGTGGGCCTTGCCAGCAGCGCCGGCTGGCTTTCTGCTCAGGTGCTGGTGCCGCTTGTTTGCGGCGTCATCGCCTTGGTTTTGTATGCAAGGCGTCAGCTACAGCTTGAAACGCCCATCATCGACGTGCGCATCTTCAAGCTGCGCGGTTTTTGCGTGGGTGGTGCGCTCATGATGATCAACTTTGGCATCACGCTGTCTGCCATGTTCTTGCTGCCGCAGTTCATCCAAAACGCTATGGGCATCCCGGTTGCCATGGCGGGTCTCATCATGCTGCCCGGTGGCATTATCAACGCCGCTGTCTCTTTTGTTGCCGGCAATATCTACGACCGCATCGGTCCCAAGATTCCCGCACGCGTGGGCTTTTGTCTTTCTGTTTTGGGCTCGGTGATGTTCCTCTTTACCAGCTCTTCTACCAGCATCGCCTATCTTATCGTTGCCCATGTCATCCTCATGATCGGCGTGCCGCTGGCAATGTCTCCGTGTCAGACCAGCGCGCTGTCCTGCCTACCGCGTCATAACTCAGGCGATGGCTCTACGGCTCTCAACACCATGCAGCAGGTTTTGGGCGCTGTGGCCACGGCTGTTGCCACGTGCCTTTTGGGTGCTGGCCAGGCTGCCTTTATGGCCGCTGGTGGCACCTCTACCGCAGAGGCCTTTGCCGCTGGCTCCCACTGGGGCTTTGCCTTCACGCTGGTTTTGGCCGTGTGCGGTGTGCTCATCGCCTTCTTCTTGCTCAAGCACGAGGATAAACGTGCCGATGAGTTGCCCGAGATCGAGCTCGATTGCGCTCATTCTACGGCAGTCAAGCAGGTTGAAACCGTTTCTGCCAACGCGTAAAGGGTAGCGGGCAGTAACGCTGGCACCCATTGATGCTGCTTGTTGTTGTGCCTGCTGTGGTGATACAGAGCTGCAATGCAGCGCTGATATCGCCTGTCATCGTTCATCTTTAAGAGGCCTGTCTCCCCTAGTTGGGAGGCGGGCCTTTTGCCGCTGGAGCGGCTATTTGCCTCCCAGTGCTACTATGGGACGAGCAAAAGAGAGCAGAAAGGCGGTAAACATGCAGGTCACGACGATGGGAAACCCAGATAAGCCCGTTATCCTCAACTTTCATGCGCTGGGCGTTGATGGACACAGCAACGAGCGCTGGGCGTGCTACCTGCAAGACGATTACTTTGTCATCAACCCCACCATGTCGATCTTTTGCGAGGGCCAGACTTACAAGAGCAAACGCGACGAGGTGGCCCAGCTCAACGCGGAGCTCGACCGTCTTGGTGTGGGCGATATAGAGCTTGTGTGCGCTTTTAGCATTGGCGGCGATATCGCCTTGGAGTTCTTGAGCACCACCAAGCGCAAGATAGGACACGTCTTCTTTGATGGCCCGCAGCTCACCAAGGTGCCAGCTCTGGTGCGTCGTGCCGTGGGGCCTGTTATCTACAAAGAGCTGGTAAACATCGCCAACACAAACGGCGAGTCTGTGGGCAAGATCTTTTGGTGCGATGATGACGATATCAAGCCGTACTTTGCGCGTGCCTGCGCCAATGTGGACAAGGCGAGCATCAACAACGCGATGAAGGACCTCATGACCGGCGATTATCCCAAGCTGCCTGCGCAGATCGAGGAGCGTCTCTTTATCGAGTTTGGAAGCATCGAGGACCACTACCCGTGCCGTGAGGATGTCATAAGGCGTTATCCCAAGGCCAGCTACCCTGTCTTTGAGGATAAGAACCACATGGAGTTCACCATCCGCGACCCGCAGGGCTTTGCCCAGCTTATGCGCGACCTCATGCAAACAGGCGAGCTACCTCATCTGGAGTTTATGCGCTAGGGGTTTGGGTTATCAAGGCTGTCGCTCTCGTCTTCCGTAGCTTTTGCGAGGGGACGAAGGCAGGCTTTCGCTCAGACTCGGTAGCCAATCGCGCTCCAAGCGCCTGCAGCTGCGGAGGAAACGCCTTTGGCGTTTCTGAGTCCTCGCTACCGCAGACGCTTGTCGCGCGATCTGCCTCCTATTCGCTCGCCTGCCTTCGTCACCTCGCTTACTTTGCCGCGCTGTTGCGCTTGTTGCGAATCATCCGCGCGATAAGGACGCCCACGCAGACGAGCAGGACAACACCGCCTACTACTCTGAGGTAGTCCTCTATCTCCGGCAATGAGAGATCGCGTTCGCCCGAGGTCTCCCCCGCTTGACCAGAATCCGCACCGTCCTCGCCGTCATTTACTGCGGCTGTAGTGCTGCGCTCGCACTCCACCACGTACCTAAACTCGTTGTGGCCATAAGGGTGGCAAGTTACGAGTGTGACCATATCCTTGCCCTGCTGCACACCCACGGCTGTTGTGTCTGTAGGGCGGATCACCTTGGTGTTGACCACGGTGTAGGTGAGTTTCTCCCACAGCGTGCAGACGATGACCTTGTCGCCTTTGACTGGCTTTTCTATGTCTCTAAACATTGCCGCGCTGCCATAGCCGCGATGTGCTGCGATAACGCAATTGCTGGAGCTTTGCCCTAAAGGGGCAGAAGAGCCCGAGACCACGGCTGCGCCCTTGAGCATGTGCTCGCTGGTGGCATCTAGGTACAAGGGGAGTTTGCAGCTCATGGACGGCACCTTGATGTAGCCCACGAGACCGTCGCCCAGGCCCTGGGAACCAAACTCGCTGATCATGCTGTCAAAGGAAAACGGGTCGGAGGCGATGGAGATTTTTCCTGTTGCTACTTGCTTGTTGTAGCGTTCAAGCTGCTTTCTTGCTGCTGTCAAAGCCTTGCTACTGGCGCTTGCACCGGATGCGCTGGAACTGTTGGCGCCCGCCTCACCTTGATGGCTATCTCCGCTTGCTTGAGAGCTGCCGCCGTCATCGTCGTTGCTGCCGGCTGCATAGCTGTCATCCTTACCGTTGTCATCTGTGTACAGTGTCTCGACCTTGGCGATTTCTTTGTCCATGGCAACTTGGTTTATCGCGCTTGTTACTAAGGGCGCAAACAGCAGCGCTGCGCCTGCCAGCAGGCAGACGATAGCAACGATATTGAGAATGCTCGTACGGCGGGCCTTGCTTTTTCGACCGCTGTTCTTGTTGCATGTGGCATCAACCATCGTCGTGACGCCTCCCTTGCTCCGCCGCTGCAAGACGCTTCTTGTGTGTGCGTTTGATCAGGCGCAAAACGAACACGATGACCAAAACCACTGCTGCTATCATCACGCCAATCAAGAACGGCGGGAACGAGTTGCTACCCGACTCATACGGCCAGGGTAGCGCGGTGTCACCGGCAGCTTTGCGATCCAACCAGTCTTGGGGGATGTCGCACCTTTGCGCATGCACCAGCAAGCGGTGCGAGTTCACACCGTAGGGCGTGCAAGTCACAAGCGTAATCAGGTCCTCGCCCTTCTCAATGCCAAGGCTCGTGGTATCGGTAGGCAGTACGACCTCGGTAGAGGTCACACGGTAGGCGTGCTCCTCCCCTAGTATCTGGACGATAAAGTAATCTCCTACTACCAGCTGATCGAGCTTATCGAATATCACCGCCGAGGGAAGCCCCGTGTGCCCGGCGAGCACCGCATGAGTGGATGGGCCGCCAATAGGCAGCGATGTGTTGACCACGTGTCCCACGCTATGGTCCATCGCATCGCCCTCGGTACCATGCGTGATGGGGAGGTTCACGCCAATTGACGGGATGATGATCTGCCCCATGGCTCCGTCGTTGTTGAGGTTGAGGCAGGCCACGTACTCCTTGGCGGTGGCTGTGGGGGCATCGGGGTCAAAGGGGTCGATCACATACGTAGAGCCCGAGCGCAGCTTGCTGTTGTACTCGCGTGCCTGCTGCATGTAGGCGCTTAGGTCTTCTGCTGGGGTCTGCTGGATAGTCTGTGTGAGGTCTTGCGTGACCTTGGCTTGCTCGAGTTTGTTGAGGTAATCGCTGCCAAAGGGATAGGCGATCATGCAAGCGCCAACCAGCATGACAAGCGCCGCCAGCAAAACGGGCAGCAATCGCAAGCTGCGTTTGCTGCCGCTTCCACCTTGCCCGATGCCGCCGGCAGTTTTGTGCGCGCTGTGGGCTCCGCCTTTGCCGTGCGGCAGCGTGCTTGAAGCAGCACAAAGAGGAGAAGAAGCACTGGGCTTGTTCCCCTCCTCGAGCTTGTTGTCTTTGTTTGCGGTCAAGTCCTGTTACCTGTTGGTGCCTATTGAGCGTTAGTCTCGTTGCGGCGACGCGTGCGCAGCAAGACGACGGAACCGCCAACTACCAGCAGGATGCCGCCGGCAGTGAGGGCAATCGTACCGGTACCACCGGTGGTGGGCAGCTGGCCGGTCCTGGGGTCGATCTTGTCGCTCAGGTTAGTGAAGTTGGTCTCCTGTGTGCCATCAGTTGCGTTGGAGTCGTATTTGGCTGTGGTGGCGCTGAGCTCTACGTCAAAAGGATCGATTTTTTGGTATCCAGAGGGGACCTTAGTCTCGGTCACGGTGTAGGTGCCAGCCTCGAGGCCGTTGACATAGACCCAACCGTTAGCGCCAGAGGTGACCACGCCGTCGGTATGCAGGTTGCCGGAAGCATCGATGTAAGTCACAGGAGTACCCGTGGTCTTATCGGTAATCGTGAACTCAGCACCTTCCAGTGCTGCCTCGCTGCCGTCCGTTTGCTTGCCCAGCTTCTTGAAGCTAAAGCCGTAGGTCTGATCCCAAGGATCGATCTTGTCGGTATCGACTTTTTTGTCCTCATAGGGGTTGGGCGTGAAGGTGCCGTAAGCCTTGTTTCCGATCTGGCCGGTTATCAGATCGACCTTATTAATCGTGGCGTTGTAGTTGATTTTTACCGTCTGACCGGGGTTTTTAAGGATATAGGTTTTGGTGAATGCCACTGTGTAGGTGCCATTTTCATTGGTAGTGAGCGTGTAATCGGTGTCAACGGTCAATGTGTCACCGCTGCCATTTGTCACGACAAAGGACGTTGTGTCTACGGCAAGGCCCTTATCGGGGACGTCGGTGATGGAGTAGATGGCGTTGGTGGCATCGGCGGGGTAGTTAGGCACGGTGCCGGTGATGACAAACTTGGCCGTATCGCCCACAGAGTACGTGTCGGTGGATTGTCCGGTAGTTGTACCATCCGATGCGATGATCTGCTTGGTGGGAGCAAGAACATCTTGCACCTTTACAGCGGTGTCTGCCAAAGTGCGCGTTATGTATTTGCTGTCTTGGACATCGGGCGTAGCATCGACGAGCAGCGTCTGGTAGACCTTGGTGTCACCGCTATTGGAGGTGATGGTAACCAGGTAGTAGCCAGAGTCAAGCTTTGTGGTTGCCTTGCCATCTGCCCCTGCCGTGACGTTTGTTGATTTGACGCTCGCAATCACCTTTGCGGCGATAGCGTTGGCAACCGTGCGGCCTCCGTCTGTCTTTTCATATTCTGCCGCAATTTCATCTACCGTGTCATAATCCGCAGGAAGGTCTGTTGCGTTGAAGGTGTAGGTCAGGTTGTTATTGGCATCGATATCGGTGTCGATGATCTGGTAGAAGTGAGCGACATCGTTTTCCTTAAGGCCGGTCAGTGTGAAGGATGCGTCCTCAACATCGTTTGCGCCAGCCGTCTTTGCAAAGGCTGTTCCGGCTGGGAACGCAAGGCCTGCTGCCAAAAGGGACGCAGTCAAAACCCTGACGGTCTTTCCTGCAAAGTTCTGCTTCTTCATCGTTCTCTCCTTTGTGTAGTGCTTCTCTCTTTAAAGCTCTGACAATTCTCTCTACGCAAATCTCCAGTTTGCGTTGGTTTTATGACCGCTCGTCACAGACGAGCTCTATGCGTACATAGCCGTTCACTCTCTCAAGACCAGGTGACGTGCACCTTGCAGTTGCCGTCTGGTGCGTAGCTCGTAGACCACTAGGACTGCGGCTCCCGCTATGAGGAGCGTGAAGCCTCCCCCAATCATCGGGCCTATGCCCGGACCCGCCGTCACGGGGAGCTTGGGGATGGGCCTGTTGGCGATGGTCACGGTGTTGGCAGTGCTTGGGGCTTTCATGTCGGAGCCATCCTGGCTGCCAACGCGGATCATGTTGTCTTCTGCACCGCCAGCCTCGCCTTTGACGTCGTAGACGTAGACGCGGTAAATGCTCGTAGACAGCTGGTAGCCTGCCGGGGCGTAGGTCTCTTTGAGGTAGTAAGTACCCACCGTGAGCTGCGGATACAACGCCTTGCCGTCAGAACCTGTCTCTTGCTCGGTGACTTTTTGGGAGCTTGCCAGGTCCTTTGTGGCGTTAAACTTGCCGTCGCCATCATCTGCGTAGAGGGTAAACTTTGCGCCTGCCAACGGGGCGTTGGTGTCGGAGTCCACCTTGAGCAACGTTACGTCTGTTTTGACGCGCTCGTTTTGCATGCTGGGAGTGCCTCCAGCGATCATCGCGTGGTTTTTGCTTGCGTCGGTGATCGTGGATGCCGTGAGTGCGTCTTTGTTGCCTGTATAGCTCAGGGTGAACGTGCAGGTGCGCAGCTCCTCGGTCTCTGGCAGATTGTGCCCGCGCGGCGCTTGCGTCTCTGTAAGGGTGTAAGTACCCCAGGCTAGCCCTGTTGCCTCTACGTAGCCGCTGCTGTTAGAGGTGAGGTCGTCGGCCACGACGTCGATATGCTCGGTGCCTAGAGAGTCTGTCCAAGTACGCGTGAGCTTGAAGATGGCTCCGGCGATGGGCGTGCCGATCTCGTTAGTCTTTAGCAGGCGGATGTCGTACAGGATGCCCTTGACGCTGGGTTTGGGGAACTCCACGCTACCGTCTTGATAGGTAGAGCCGCCGTTTGTGCTGTAGCTGTAGTTGAGCGTGGCATTGTTGTTGGTGTAGTTGAGGTTAGTTGTGCTGTCTGGGTTGTAGGAGCTCTCAAAACCTGCGGCCTGCGTGTTGAGGCGCACCTTGTATGTGAGTGACGCTACGCCGTAGTACCACTTATGCTGGGTAATCGTGACCTTGGTTACAGCGCCTTCGTCGTTGTACTCTGTGTCGACCTCTGACGTAATGTCACCTGTTGTGTAGCTGCTGTTGTAGGCGGGGTTCCACGTAAGAATACGCGACACGCTGTCGTAATTTGTTGTTCCGCCATCGGCTGCCGCTGTATCGTCGATGTATTCGACGTTGTCGCCCATTACATCGGCAACTTCTTTGAGTCGAGTGGGGTCGCCCCAGTTGACAGATCCCTCGATGGCTTGGTTGATGAGGTTGTAGGCCTCTTGGGATAGATAAAGTGCATTGCGTTGGCCGGATTTGACGCTGAGGCCCATCAGAATATACTCGTTGCTGCTTAGCCCGAGAAGCTTGCCAATGTTCAATAAGATTGTGACGTTTTGTGCTTTATTCCAGTAAAGGGTCACATCTTTGGCGATGCGTTTGTTGTTGGGATCGTAGATGTCAAACACAGAGCCGTTTTTATCCTCGCTTGTTCCAATCTCAACTCCAAAAGCGCCTGCGTCTTTATCGGTTACGCTGCCTGGGGTTAAGCTCTTGTAAGTGTTTGACTCGGTTCCCATATAGGGTGCACTTACGAAAAACGAATAGTAGTCTGTCACCTGTACAGACGTGGCGCTCGTGTCTACAGAGAGATGAACCGTAAACTCGTCTTCGACATCTGTGGGCTCAAGTGTCTTGGTAACACGAACTTGGCCATCGCTGGACTCAACAAAGCTGTAGCTCGAAAGATTTGAGCTTGCGATACCTTGGCTTGTGGTGTGGTTTGCGTCGTATGCGCAGTCTACGATCTGCCAGCCATTGCCCTCGTCTGCGGCAAAGGCGTTTTGAACTATCCCTCCCGCAAGGACCGCGGGCATTGTGAACATTCAAACGCTGGCAGCTAAGATGGTGGCAAGCCCCTTGTAAAGCAGACTCTTTGCCTTGATCTTTGTATGTCCCAGCTCTTGCAGCACTTCTAACATCCAATCACGCGAGCACGTTTTGCGCTCGTCGCCTCGTTTATCTGATGGATGGATAGTAAGAAAGTGGGTGTGACACCTTGGCCAAAACTGTGACACTGTCACGGCAAAACTGTGACACTCTGGTTTAGATAGCTGTGCTGACCTTGTGTTTTGGGTTGCAGGTTTAGTTCAACCTGTTGTTGAACATGCAGCTGCGACTAGCTAACGCGCAAGTATTCCGACCAGTAGTACTCGGGCAAAAGCTCGTCGGTAGGCTCTGCAAGCCCATCTTGGTAGTCGTAATAATCGCAGCTAAAAAACTCCGGTACCACTCTGCGTGCACCGCGATCGTTTTCCACGATGTAATCGATACCCTCGCGTTTGAGCTCGCTCATAAGCCTCGAGGCTGCTTTGCGATACCTTGCCCTGGTTGTCTCGTCGGGTTCGCATTCCCAAAGCGTGGTTATGGCTTCGCGTGTCGTCAGAAAAGCTCCACGCTTTTGAACCATAAGAGCCAGCAGTTCTCTGCCTTTGTCGCTTCTGATATGGACCGCTTTGCCATCGACCTTAATCCCAAAGGTGCCAAAGAGCTTTACCTCTATGCTCTTGTTGGCGGTATTTGCCACAGCGCATAAGCCTGAGCCCGTCAAAGACGACTCGGCATTAAGGCTCAAAAAGCACTTCTTGCTTGATAGAGGGATGAGCATAAGCGATGCAGGCTCTATTTGGCCATCGCGATCGAACATGTCAAAGTGAGCTTTTACCGGAGCGGCGCTTGCACACACGACGTCGGGCGACATGGCCTGGGTCAAAAACTCCGTGACGATGTCTTTGCTGTGAGCGGGAACTTGCTCGAGGCACCAAGCTTTGAAGTCCTGGGAGAGCATTCTTACGTTGAGCGGGATGTTGATTGCTCGCTTGCCGCTGCGGCAGATGTATTTTGTAGTCCCATCTGCTCTGTCGATTTCAAACACATCTTCAGAAAAGCTCGTGAACAGCTTCTTGCCAAAAGCCGCTGTCTGCTCGTCTTCTTGGTGGGATGCAGAGCTTATCTCGAGCTTTACGCAAAAACCGGCATCGTCAAGACAGGTGCCGGCGTTTGTCCGTTCCACCCAGATGTTGCAGTTGATAGGGGTTCCCTTTGTGGAGATGAGTGTGCAAGCGGTCATTCCGGAATATTCACTGGTATAGGCGCGTTCAAATGCGTCTTTGATCTTGGCGCGGTCTTGCATGGCAATAAAATCCATCAACAGCATCTGCTGCCAGGGATCGTTTACGCTTAAGAGCTCTTGAGCTACGCCGCAAAACATCTTTACCAGTGGATTTGCCCCACCAAAGACCTTGAGCAGCGCGAACTGCTCGGGCGCTATTCCTTTGCTTTGGGTATCAGGAGTCTCGCAAACCACCGAGTAACCACGCAAGATGCCATCGTCTCCTCTGACGGAGGTCATGGTATCTATTACGCGAACTGTTGAGCCTCCCCTTTTGATGAGGCGATACGAGACGCTCTCGCAGGTCTCCTGCTGAGAGAGGCCATAGGCAAAGTTGTCAAAGATGCCCGTGTCATCTGGGTGCACCAAGACGGTGTACACATGACCGACCAAGTTTGATAGCTCCTTTTTGCTATAGCCAAGCATCGAACACAGGTTATCGCTCACAAATTCCAGGTGTATGGGGTCGCTTAAGTAACAGCGGTGGTAACCGCCAAGATGATCTGCGATGTCTGCCGTCAAATTGGCAGTAGACGATGATATGGCGCAAAGCTTGTTGGCCATTGATTTGCTCCCTCAATTGTAGATGGGCTTGTGATAAGCCCGTGCAGGCGCTTTAGCTGTTGCAGCAGCGTGATAAGGCGCATCGGTCTTTTGACGCAATTCTTGAAATATTAACCTATTCGCAATACTTCGTTAACTGTTCAGGTAAATATTGCTCAAAAACAACAAGTTAGCATGGACAAACTAGAGCGATTGGGATTTGGATTATAGGTCGCTTGTTGATGCTTCTTCTCTTTCTGCATCCTTAGCGAGGAGGGGCAACACAGGCTTTCGCTCAGACTCGGGACTCGAATCATTCCTTCAGTGTCTATAAGCAAGGACAAGGAACATCCTATCGTGTCATCCCGAGCGAAATGAGCGCAGTGAATGGAGTCGAGGGATCTACATGCAAGTGTCACTGAGTTGCGACTAGATTCTTCGACTACGGCCCCTACCGGGGCCTCCGCTCAGAATGACAGTAATGCAAACAGTCCGATTTCGGCGCTCGTGCGCTCGCTCCGCGCAATTATGCGTGAAAACTGTTGCGCGAGGCATTGCGCAGCACGCATCAACCGCCCATGCCAATTACCTATGTATTGCAGGTGCATGTAGGGGCGGGCACTGCCCGCCCGAGTAGGTTGCAAAGGCCGGCGAGGAGGCTAGGGCAGATCGCACTCGATGAGCCCCATTGTCTGGCGCTTGTTAGCCCAGATAGCCCAGCACCGTATCGGTGGTAACAACGCGGCTGTCGTAGCAGCGGCTAAAGTACTCCAAACCCGCCTCTTGCGTACCGATGAGGAAGGTCGCGCAGGCATCGGCTGCCACCACGGTCTTGTAGCCGTTGTAGTAGGCGCCGGCCAGCGTTTGCAGCACGCAGATGTTGGTGTCGCAGCCCACGGCGATGAGCGTGTCTACTCCAAGCTCGCGGAGTGTGAGGTCGAGGTCGGTCCCAAAGAAGCCGTTGTAGCGGCGCTTGGGGATGACAATATCCGTGTCTTGGAGCTTGAACGCTGCCAGCGGCTTTGCAGCCTCGGAGCCTGCGATGCCATGCTCGCCCCAAAGCTCGATCTCTTTGTCGTACGCTGGGATATGCGCATCGCACGAGAAGATGACCGGCAGGCCTTTGGCGCGTGCTGCGTTGACAATGGCCACGGCGTTGTCTGCCATCTTCTGCAGCTGTGGCAGGGTTCCTTCCTCGCCGCCCAATATGTCGATGACAAGCACAGCCGTGGTGCTCAGGTCGATCTCTTTTGATTGCTGCCATGCGGTTTGCTGTGCCTGCGGAAGGTAGGCCATCTTTTCTCCCCTTTGCCATGCCGGTTTCATGTGACGTATGAGTATAGACCCTAGCCGGGACCGGGGTCGCACTGGTGCGGGCAGCGGCTTGCTGGCTTGGCAAATGGCGCTGACAGATGCGCAACGGTGCTGTAGTG
>CAVAPV010000039.1:0-22428 GCA_963590525.1 Agathobacter rectalis | reverse complement strand
GGAGAACTGCGGGCGCTTGCGGGCCTTCTTCAGGCCGTACTTCTTGCGCTCGACCATACGAGGGTCGCGAGTGAGGTAGCCAGCCTTCTTGAGGTCTGCGCGATAATCGCCAGCGCTCAAGAGAGCACGAGAGATGCCATGGCGCAGAGCACCGGACTGACCAGAGATGCCGCCGCCGTGGCAGGTGGCGATAACGTCAAAGTGGCCCTCGGTATCGGTGACCTTGAAGGGCATGAGAGCTGCCTCAAGGAGAGCGTCGCGGCCAAAGTACTCTTTGCCGTCGCGCTTGTTGATGGTGACCTTGCCAGTGCCGGGAACCAGGCGCACGCGAGCAACAGCGTTCTTGCGGCGGCCAGTGCCCATGTAGATTGCTTCGTTAGTCATTTACTATCCCCTACCCTTTACAGCTCGATCTTACGAGGGTTCTGTGCCTGATGGGGATGCTCGGGGCCTGCGTAGACCTTGAGCTTGCCAAACATCTGGCGACCAAGAGAACCCTTGGGCAGCATGCCCTTGACTGCGTGCTCGATGACGCGGGTGGGGTGCTTTTCCATGGCCTCGGTGAAGGTCTCGGACTTGAGGTGGCCAACATAGCCGGTGTGACGGTAGTAGACCTTGGAAGAGGCCTTGGTGCCGGTCACCTTGATCTTGTCCGCGTTGACGATGACGACAAAGTCGCCCGTGTCGATGTGCGGAGTGTAGATGGGCTTGTTCTTACCACGCAGAATCTGAGCAACCTCAGAAGCGAGACGACCGAGGGTCATGTCGGTCGCATCGACCAAAAGCCATTCGCGCTGGACATCGCTAGGCTTAGCGTAATAGGTCTTCACGGATAATCCTCCAAAACATACTTACTTAGTGTTCTTTACATGAGTTTCACGGGGCTCAAGTAGTCGAACTTGTTCAGAATACACGCGTCTAGCAGCTCATGCAATGAAAACTTTGGCGTTTTGGCAAGAAAATCCGGCGAGCGCCGCAAAGGGTGCCCGCCGGACTCATGCAAGATGCAGATGCAGCTATACGCGCAAGCTTGCTATCAGCCTTGCCCAGCTGACTATCGGCCTTGCTCGGCTGATTATCAGCGCCTACTTGATGCTCTCGCCCAGCTCCTGGCAGCGCTTGAGGGCCTCGTGGCCTTTGATAGCGCCTTTCTCGTAAACGCCGTTGCACAGCACCATGCCCAAGATCTCCTGCTTGCAGTAGTCCATGCAGATCTCAAAGGACTTGACCAGACCGTCGGCGCGCTCGGCATGAGCGTCCTCGTAGGGCATGAGCAGCGCTACCTTCTTGCCCATGATGCCCTTGCGGCCGCCGGCGGCGCAAAACTGGCGGTCCATGAAGGCTTTGATCTGCGCGGGATAGCTGTAAAAGTACAGCGGGAAGGCGTAGACGATGACATCGGCCCACTCCATCTGCGCATACAGCGGCTGCATATCGTCGTCGATGGCGCACTTGCCGTTGTTGGCAAAGCACGACTCGCAGGCGATGCACCCGCTGATCTTTGCGCGCCCCACGTTGATCTGGCGCACCTCGTTGCCGGACTTGAGCGCGCCGTGCTCAAACGAATCTGCCATCATCTGCGAGTTGCCGTCCTTGCGCGGGCTTCCCACCACGATCAAGACATTGGACATAACGTATCCCCTCTCCAAAGAAACGTTTTAATACGTGACATTATAGCGAGCTGCAAGGTGGGATAGGGGCCGTAAAACCAAACTGCAACTTGAGGTAGGCCATATTTGCATGCGAACCAATGGCAACGTCGCAAGCGTGTCGCTCCAGGCACAATGGGCGCAGGCAGTGGGGTCGAAAATCTGCATGCAAACCGCAGTGAGCTGCAGGTAGATTCCTCGACTGCGCGGCCTTACGGCCGCTTCGCTCAAAATGACACGGGTGAGGACGGCGGCTGACGGTTACTTGAGGCGGGCGGCCATGAAGACGGCGGCTGACGGTTACTTGAGGCGGGCGGCCATGGTGTCGTGCGCGCGCGTCTCGAGCGCATCGTCAAGCGGCGCAAGGTTGGCAGCATCGTCGCCGTACTTGCGGCGCAATGCCCAAGAGATAAGGGCATCTGCCACGGCAGGGTTTTTGGGCAGCAGCGGCCCATGGCTGTAGGTGCCCACCACGTTGCGATAGCGCAGACCCTCTGTGCCATCCTCTCCGTTGTTGCCAAAGCCGGCGTCTACATGCCCCAACGGCGTGAGTGCATCGTCCAAGAAAGTCTTGCCGCTGTGGTTCTCAAAGCCCACCACCTGCGGTGCGCCCTCTATGGCATCTGCCGTAAAGAGCAGGTTGCCGATCATGCGCTCTTGCGCGCCCACGGTGTGGAAGGGAATAGCGCCGATGAACTTGCATTGCTCGCCGGTATGGGTGAGGTAGTACTCGCCCAAGAGCTGGTAGCCGCCGCAGATGGCAAGCACCACGGCGTCATCATCTATAGCGCGCGTAAGCTGTGCGGCCTTTGAGCTATCGCCGTGGGCCCACAAATCGCCAAGCAGCGTGTTTTGGTCAAAGTCCTGCCCGCCGCCGATAAAGAAGAGGTCGTATTGGGACAGGTCCTCGTGCTGGCCTACGCCCACGCCGGTGACGGCAGCGTCTATGCCGCGCCACTCGCAGCGCTTTTGCAAGGTGATGGTGTTGCCGCGATCCCCGTAGAGGTTCAAGACATCCGGGTAGAGATGGCAGATCTTGAGCTTGTAAGACATAGGCTAGCCCTCCCAGAAACCCGCAAGCCCAAGGCGCGCGGCGATATGCTTTCTAAACTCCATCATGGCGGAGTAGTTGGCAACCACGGTGGTGTCGTGGCCGGCAGCGGCAAGAAGGTCTATGAGCTTGTCGTAGTCCTTCTCGATCGTGATGCCCGCTGCAGGCATGCCCGCGTACTTGAGGCGCAAGGCCATGTCCTCGGCGCGGTCGCCCGCAAATGTCGCGGCATCCTTCTTGGCAGCCAGGGCCTCCCAGGCGGCGTCGTAGATCCAGCTCACATCCGTGCCATCGCAGTCTTGGTCGTTGAGGATACAGGCAAGGCCCATGTCTTGGTCGGGCTCGTTGAGCAGCAGGTTGATGATCTGGTTGCAGCCGGCGGGGTTTTTCATGAGCATGAGGCGCACCTTGACGCCGTCCAGATCAAAGACCTCGCCGCGGCCAAAACCGTGCTTGAAATGCCCCACGGCGTCAAAGGCGTCTTGCACAGGCAAACCAAACGCCGTGAGCGCCGCCACGGCAGCCGCGCAGTTGTAGATGTCGTAGTCTGCGGGGACATCTGCGTGGACGTTTGAGACCTCATCGCCTACGCGCATGCGCAGCGTGCAGTCGTTGGTGCCGCGCTCGACTATCTGCTCTACCGCCACTTGGCAACTGGGGCGACTGTAGCCGCATGACGGGCACCTAAAGCCACCCAGGTGCGCGTAGGTGGAGTAGTCGTAGGTGTAGGCAGTGCCGCATTTGATGCAGTGCGTGGCATCGCTAAGATCAGGCACGCGCTGGGGGTAGATCTCGCAGTCAACGCCGTAGTAGCTCACCTGGTTGTCAATCTCGGCGGCAAGGCTTGCCGTGATGGAGCAATCCGCGTTGAGGAGTACATGCGCATGCGGCGAGTTCTTGAGGCCGGCCAGGATGTTGTCACGTGTGTGCATGACCTCGCCGTAGCGGTCGAGCTGGTCGCGAAATATATTGGTGACCACCACCACGTCCGGATCCAGGCCTGCGCATACGCGGCGCAAGGCGCCCTCGTCGCATTCGATGACGGCGTAGGCGCAGCGCGGTTTGCCGGCAACAGAGGAGTTGGTGGCAAACTCTGTGGTGATGCCCTGGATCAAGTTGGCGCCGCTGCGGTTGTAAAAGGCCTTCTGGCCGGCGTTTTCGAGCGCTTGGGCCACGATATGCGTAGAGGTGGTCTTGCCGTTGGTGCCGGTGAGCACAACGGTCTTGACCCCGGCAGACAGCGTCTTGAGGTAATTGGGGTCGATCTTGAGCGCGAGCTTGCCCGGCAGGCTGGTGGCCCCGCGGCCCATCATGCGCAAGAGGCGGTAGCTGCCCTTGCACACGAGACCTGCGGCGATGGTCTTGATGCCCATGACAAGCTAGCCCTGGCGACCCAAAAGCTTGGAGATGCGATCGGTGTAGACGGGGTCTTCGATGCCGGCAAGGGCGACATCAAGCGTGGGGGCTTGCTCCCACAGCTGCTCGAGGCGATAAAAGTCGCGTGTGGCAGGCTGGAAGACATGGACCACGATGGAGCCGTAGTCGAGCAAGACCCACTCGTCGTTGTCGCGGCCCTCGCGGTTGAAGGGCTTGATGTTGCACTGCTCGCGCAGTTGGTCTTCTACTTCTTCTGCGATGGCGTCTACGCGGCGGTTGTTTGCGCCGGTGGCGATGACAAAGTAATCGGTGACGTTGAGCAGCGCGGACACGTCTTGGATGACGATGTCGGAACCCTTCTTGCTGTCTATAGCGCGGGCGGCAACCAGCGCGAGCTCTTTGGAATCAACGGCCATTCGTGGCCCTTTCTCTAGATTTGACGTAATCGAATTATTTTAGCCGAGAGGACGGCGAGGGGGCAACGGCTGTTACGGCGCGGCTTGCGGGATGGGTCTGCAGAGCGTGCCCTGCTTCAGCGCGCTTCGCTGCTCGCGCCCTGCAGGCGCTCGTGCGCTCGCTCCGCGCAACTACACGCAAAAACGGTTGCGCGAGGCATTACGCAGGACGCGCTCTGCAGACCACCAATAACTCGCAGGGTTCTAAGCGATGCTGTATCTTCGGACGCTGCCAGCCAACGCAACCTACGCGGGAGAGCAATGCTCTCCCCTACCCGCACGATTGCCGCAACGTGCAAGACAAAGAAAAGCCGCGGGTGGGTGTAGGGGCGCAGCCCTGCCCGCCCGGTCGCGCCGAAAGGCGCGACATATCGCAGGGAGCTGCTACGCCAGAAATCCCCAAAGGTCAGAAGCGCCGTAGGCCAGAAGACCAGAAGCCCCATGGTCACGCAGGCAGGATTTGACCATCCGGGTGGTCACGTTGGCAGGAAATGGCTATGGGCATCTTTTATGCAATGCCAAATCCTGCCAAGGTGACCACTTTTTTATCCAATTCCTGCCAACGTGACCAATCCCAACCTGCGCCCTAAGGCAAGCGGTACTTGCGCAGCCTGCTTGTTTCTGGGGCGGTTGCAACAACCTTACCCGCGTCAACAAGATTTCGTATCCGATAACGCGCCTGAGTAACGGTGAGCCCCAGCTCATCGGCAATCTCTCGCGCAGAAAGCTCACCGTGTCTTGCCAAAACCCCCATAACGGAGCCGTTATGGGGGTTTCCCTCGACGTCCGCATGCGAGGCCTCACGGCCAGATCGCCAAAACACAACTTTGAAACTGTCGAACCCCGGCCTGAATTCCGGAGCGGGAATAGCGCGCTGCTCGCACTCTCGAATCATCATCGGAACACCAGATCCATTGCCCTCTGCCGGAGGGCCAGCCGCGGCAGGCATGGGAACAAGAGACATAAGCTTCATCAACGTCGCGTTTCTGCAGCAAGACATGCCGTCTGCAAGATTCTCGCGCGTCTTGCTCCCATACAGCCCACCTGGATTTGTGACCTCGACACGATCGTCGAATATATCCACAGACACCGCCTGACCGTCGTAACGCGGGCTGTAATCTCGATGGATAAGAGCGTTTGCGATAGCTTCCCTTATGACCTCCTCCGGTATCTCAAGCTCGTCAAATCTCGAGACGCCAATCACGACCGATCTGCGCCTGAGGTTTTTTGCAACTGCTCCCACGGCATCAGCAACCATCTCGCCCAGAGTGCCCTCACACACGGTACGATCCATGAACCTGGGCGCACCGGGAGTTCCCTTCTCTGTGCCGGCATGGACGGCAACGTCAATCACAAGCCTCGGGAAGAACTGCTGTGGATAAATACCGGCAACAAGCAGCCCAGCTTTAGTGACCTCGCCATTCTCATCGATAAAGTTCAAGCGCTGAAGCTTGTCCCAGTCGTTTTGAGTGCCCTTGAGCGCACGAGGCGACAGGTCGTAAGCGCGCGCGAACGTGCGTTCCAGCAATGTTTTGTCCAGGTCAGCGATGGAAGCATCTTTTACAGCCTCTCTATCAAAGACGCCAACCTTGCTCGCTGTGGAGACGGAAAACAGCTCGTTTGCCGAAAGAAGCACGTCTTTGTCATCTACGCGTTTGTAGGCGCCCTTGGCCGGACCGCGGTCAAAGATGTAGCAAGGTTTAGAGGAAGGATCGAGCTCGTATATCTCTATGGCAAGCACCAAGGCACCGTCTACCTGTATGCGCTCGATCTTGTACTTAGGAGGATTAACGAGCTTAGAGGTTGCACCTCCGTCTCCCATGCCAGCAACAAACTGGTCTCTAATGCGATCTGGGTCAAAACCCTCTACAGGAGCAAAGGCGCATCTCTCGCTCAGCCCCAAGAGGACAAGGCCGCCCGATGTATTGGCAAACGCGCTTATCGTCTCCCAAATATCATTAGAGAGCTTTCTTGCGCATTCCTTAACCTCTACAGTGTCATCGTCGGTGCCCTGCTTTTTGAGGCGACAGATGATCTCTTGGATGCTCTCCTGCTTCATTTGCGATGCTCCTCACTTGCAAGTTCAGTTACAGACTGCAGTTATATTTATAAGTGAGGTTGTAAGTGATAGCAAGAGATAGAGGTGAAATCAACACACGACTACTTAAAAATACAGGGCTTTAACTAGCGGTTTTATAAATTGACAGGATCGTTAGAAGGAGAAATACTCACTTACAAAACCACTTACATCACTTGCAATGTCACTTATAAAATTGAGCATCAGTGTGAAAGTGAGGAGCGCAACATCGCCTATCGCCGTCCTAGCGCGGTCCTCCTAATGGCGTCTTTAGACGAGACATCCTCGATAATCGCCAAAAGCTCATCTGCTTGGAAGAAGCGATTGCGCTTGGCTCCGCCCAGTTGGCGCACGATACCGTATTCGCACGCACGGTTAAGAATATTGCGCGACATTCTGTCGCTTATCTCTAGCTTCTTTGCGACGTAAGTTGCATCAACCACCGGTTGTTCAACGAGCAATGAAGGCAACTGATGAATAGCAGAACCTTTGCGCTCCACTATCAGGTCTTCCCACGACTCAAGCAATGAGGAAATATCCTCAATAGCGACCGTTGCTACGCAAAGGGCAAGCTCTATAGCGTCTAGCAGACATTCGGTTATCGACAGCACATCGCCATCCCTATAAGAAGCGAGGGCTTTGAAATAACGACCCGTGTCATGAAGCAGACCAGCAGACACGGGAAGGCCTCCGCAGTTAAGCGAGCCTCTGTAAGCAAGCTGCCTGTGTATGAGCGCGCGGCCACAACGGCCATTGCCATCGATAAACGGATGGATGTTCTCAAACTGCGCGTGCGCAATCGCACTTTGCGCTACAGGATCTATGTCCTCGCGCGAGCAAAAGGTGCAAAGATCGTCGAGAAGCGCCGGTACGCGCTCCCAACGGGGAGCAACGTAGTCTGCGCCGTGAGGACTGTAGGGAGTGCCGCCAACCCAAACCTGTTCGTCACGCAGCTGCCCACCAAAGCTCTGTCCTGAAGGTGCTATGAGAGCTTCGTGGACTTTCCTGACTAAATCAGGCGTGCAACCGCCAGGGATAGCAAGTTCGGTCCTCATTGCGGCGACGTTTCCGGCAATAAGAGCAGCGTTTGCCGGCGCATCATCGCTGAGCTCCGCCAAGGCAATGTTGCGCGCGCTAGAAGTGAGGTGCTCGATCTGCGAACTGGCAGAAGACTCACTGCGCAAGAGAGAGGCGGGCAAGTTGTACCCGCAAGCTTCGACCTTGGCGTCAAAACGGGCCATGTCGGCCATCACCTGTGCGATACGTTGGGCAAGCTCCCTTGTCAGCTGGGGCTCGAGAGTAGCGATCATAGGAGGCACGGCGGCCTGATAGGTGTTGTCGATCTTACGACGTCGACTTTTGGGGACGAGGGCAAGCGATTCTGGCGAGCGATCCCAAGGCTGCGTCTCGTATTCAAAGGCAGGCCAAGACATACGGTTTCTCCCTGCAGTTTGCTTTTATGCTCGGTTCCGTTTGCCATACTCTTACGGAAACGAATCTGGTTTTGTTTCCGTAATGATACTCCTTACGGAAACAAATCGGGTTTTATTTCCGTAAGAGACGAGGGTAGGGAAACGAAGCGGGTTTTGTTTCCGTAAGGGTTGAAGGTAGAGAAACAAGGGCGAGAGCGCGACGATCGAGTTGCGGGTTGTCGATTAAGCGGAATTCGCAGGTGAGTTCAACTTGCGGATTTTAGGTGATTCGCAGGTGGGCGTAGGGGCGGGCATTGCCCGCCCGGTCGCGCCGAGAGGCGCGACATATCGCAGGGGTCTGCAAGACACGCAGGGCTCTTGAAACGATGCAGCCGTATGTCCCCCTTGCAAACCGATGAAACCTACCGGGAGAGCAATGCTCTCCCCTACGTCGTCAAGCAAGCACCAGATGCTCTCGACCCGCTGCATCCTGCAGGCAACCGACTGCTGTCGATAACCCAAGATCCACGGGTGCACGCAAAAAAGGCCCCGCCTGCAAGCAACAAACGCTGCAGACGGGGCCCGTGGCACGCCGGGAAGGGGGCTCAACTCTCCCCAGCGCTATGCCCTTGAGTCATAAGACCCTTAGGCGGTCAAGCTTTTGCGCAAAGCGCTGTTTACTTGACCTTGACCTTGAAGGTCTTGGTGTTGGCCTTGTACTGAGACGTGGCCTTGGAGGTGACGGTCACCTTGTAGGTACCCTTGGCGGTACCCTTCTTGACCTTCACGACGCCCTTGGCGGTGACGGACACGCCGGCCTTCTTAACCTTGGAGGCAACCTTGTAGGAAACCTTGCCCTTGGCGTTCTTGACCTTGATGGTGACCTTCTTGGCAGCCTTCTTGACCTTGGCGTACTTGAAGGTCTTGGCCTTCTTGGCAAGCTTCATGTTGTCCTTGGCGATGACAACCCTGTAGGTCATGTTGTCGTTGTTGCAGAAGTACTTGATGTAACCCGCAGCAGTGGCAGTGGCCTTGACGGTCTTGATCTTGTTGACGGCATGGCCCTCATGCAACTTGACGACCTTGGTGGTGGTCAGGGTGCTGTCTGCGCCGGTGTAGCCAGCGGGGACCTCGCTGGAGACGACGGTAGCCTTGTAAGTGTTGGTCTTGGCGTCGACCAAGGTGACGTCGCAGTCAGCGTAGACGACCTTGGAGCCGTCCTGGGAGGTGAAGGTAGCGGTAGCGCCGACGTGGATCACGCCGTTCTCAATGCTCGTGTAGAACTTGAAGGTGGGAGCGCTCCAGTTGTCCTGGGCAACGTCGGTGGTGTTCTTGTAGACGTTGACCTTGGAGCCGTCGGGGAAGGTGACGACAGACATGCCATCTCTGTCAAAAGAGGAACCCTTGATGACCTTCACCTTGCCGCAGCCGTTGGTGCAGGTGAAGATCGCGTAGCCGCGCTCGGAATCGACACTGTAGCCCGTGAGCTCGTAGCTGTGCTCCATGCTCTTGCTGGCAAACTGATAGCTGTAGGTGGAGCCGTCAGCCAGGGTCACCTTGTAGCCCTGCAGCACGCCGCAGGTATCGCCGTGGCCAGTCTCATCGTAGTCAGTTGCACCGGTGAAGTCGGGGTCGGCCTCGACCTTGGTCGGGGTGTAGTTCTTGCCGTCGATGGTAACGGTCCAGTTGGCGGCATTGGTCGCATCGGCAGCGGAGGGCAGGTTGGTGGTGGAATCAAGTGCACCTGCGTATCTGGCTGCAGCGCCCAAGCTCTTCTCAGCAGTCACAGAGTAGGAGCCGTCGGCATTGCGAACAAATCCTGTGCTATGGGTCTGGTCGACAACCAGATCGGTGGTGAACTTGGCCGTGTACTTGAGAACCGGGGTGCTGAAGTCCCTGTTGTTAGAGGTAGCACCAGCGACGACCTTGGAGCTGATGTCGGTAGAGGTCAGGCGAGCGGCAACCGTACCACCAGAGCACTTGACGGAGGCGAAGGCAGAGCTGTAGTCGGAGTTCCAGTTAATCTCGCTGTCACCCACGTAGTAGTAGTGGTCGGCGTTCTTGGGCAGCTGAGCGATGGTGCCGGAGGCGGTGTCGCTGTAGTCAGCCGTGATGTACTCCACGCTGGTAGTATTGAGCGCTCTATTGATCTCGGCGTTGGCTGTGGCCTTGGTGACCTCGAAGATCCACTCATAGGAACCAGCGGCCTCGCAAGTGGGCTTAGTCACGCCCTTGCCTTTACTAGACAGCGCAGTTGTTACGGTGATCTTGGCGTTGCTGTTGCTGTACGCCTCGTTCTTCAGATTCTTGAGGCCAACGATAGCCTCCGCGGTGGCGTCGACAGCCACGACTTCGGAGCCTTGTGCGCTGGCGTACTCGTTAGCATCGGCAACGATATTCCAGACGGTCTCCAGGGCGTAGGCAGCCTTATGAGAGCCGGCGTAGAAGCTGTAGGTGTAGCCGTTGCCATAGGTGAGGGTGTAGACCCACACATCGCCGACCTGCTCCTTGGTGACGCTGGAGGGCTTCACGTTCGCGTAATTGGTTGCCGTCTGACCCTCGTGGGTGCAGGTCTGCGTTGCGGTGATGGTCCACAGGCTAGCATCGGTGGAAGCGGTGCCGTTCTCCAAAGCCGCCTTGTCGACGTTGGCGCTGTTGAGCGCGTAGCCCTGGTAGCCGATCGCATCAACACCGGTGACGGACATTTGATGCTTGGAGGCGTCCTTCTTGCCGGTGACACTGAACTTGACTACGACGGAGCCGTCGACCTTGGGAGTGACGGAGCTGTTTGCTATTTTCTGGCCGTTCACGACGAGCTCGGAATGGCTGGTACTATCTGTGATGCAGTATGCGATTTCGGTGGAGCTCACGCCCGGAGTCGCGGCAAAGGTCACAGTGTAACCCGTAACCTCTTCGCTTTGGCAATTGCCAGGGGTCACCTTGGTTTTGATGTCACCGTTCACCACAGCGGCAGTCTTCTCGTCTTGGCCGATGATATTCAGCTTGACGGTGCCGTAGTTGTCGGTCGCCGCAACGCTGGCGAAGCCGAAGGTTTGCAGGGAGATGGGCTCTGCAAAGGTGCTTTTGACCTTGACGCCGTCGAGCTCAGCCTCGAGGGTATAGGTTTTGACGCCCGTCTCGTTGAAGGTTGCCTCCTTGGTCACCTTCGAGCTGATCTCGCCGCCGTTTTTAGACCACTTGCTGCTCTGGTCGAGGTCAACCTCCTCAACCTCGCCACTGTTAGCGCATTTGAAGAAGACGGTCGCCTTGAGTTCGTTGTTGTTGCCGGCGTCGTAGTACCAGTTCACGCCGTCCGCAACGCCGTCTTTGTCACCCTTGTTGGTGGTGTCGACGGAATAGGAGTGCTTGCCGGTAGCGGGGATGACCTGGACATAGGAGTAGTCGCAGCCGTCCTTGATGCACTTGTAGGTCACATAGCCGTTCTCGTCGCAGGTAGCGGCCTTGGTCACGGTGCCGTGATCCATGGTGTGGCTGACCTCGTAAGACGCACTGTCGTTGGTGTCGTGGTTGGGCGTTGCAAAAGCCGCAGTGGCGGGGCTAAACGCCGCAACCATGGCCAGGCTCAGTGCAGAAGCCAGGACCTTCTTGGATGCGTTGGAGATCTTCATCTTCTTGCATCCTCCTTTCTTTGAAAGGCTTACACGGAAATAGGGAAACTACTCGCATTGCTGCGAGGTGCCGGTGTCTCAAGCCGGCGAGCAACGCACCTCATGCTGCTCGCTGACGGCATAGCTATCCCCTAGCCTCTCAAAGTCCAGCTTGGCCCGGCTGACCTGCACATATATGACAGACAACAAGAGCAAACTGAGAACGCAACGCTTGCGCGCTACGCAACGATATTTGGTTGTAGGTGGCGTAAAAAAGCACGCGCCAGGTTTTGCCTCCCGCATCGTCTGGCGTTGGCACTTGGCTTGCAGCCGATGCACCGCCGCACGATTTGGATTGCTGTCCTTTCCGCTTTGCCTTGCGGCATCGCAGTTAGGGTTGACCGGAGAATAGGGAATCTCTTTGCAGTTAGGATAATAATGTCTGCGCGGGCCGGGCGCCGCGGCACCGTCTGCATCCGTTGTGCAACGAGGCGTTGGATGGGTTGCGGCGGGGACGATGCGGGCGCATTGCTCCTTGCAGGCAACGGAAACCTACCGGGAGAGCAATGCTCTCCCCTACGTCGTTACGCAATCACCAGAGTCTTGCAGCGTTATGCAACCTACCGGGAGAGCGGTGCTCTCCCCTACGACGTTACGCGAGCACAAGATCCTCGCCACGCTACTGCAAGCTACAGCTTAGTGGCCCGCATGATGGAGGGGGTGCCCTCGTTGTACGCACAGCCCAGCGAGTAATACCAACCCTTGCAGTACACGCTCGTCACCTGCAGCGCAGTGCTGTAGCTAAACGACCTATCCAACGCCTTGCACTTGGCCGCGCCTTTCTTGGTCAGGCTGAGCACAAAGGTATCGTTAGCCAGCTTTGAGTTTTTATCGGCATAAGCGGGATAGCCGCTTATCACCAGGCCCTGCGGCGTAGCCGCCGCACCGTAGCTATCCATGTAACCCTTAGCGGCCTTAGGCAGCGCGCTTCTCAGGTTGTAGCGTACCAACTTGCCCTTGACCATCTTGAAGGCGTTGACCACGGGCTTTTCCACATGCTCGGATATTGCGTCTTGCACAAGGCCGTTGCTCACGTACAACACGCCGCTGTTGGCTGTGGCCTGAGCCGTAGATACCGAGCTCGTCAGCTTGCCGATCCTTGTCACCGTCTGCTTGCGCAGATTGATGTGGCTGATCTTCTTGACGTCGCTCAAAGAGCCGTACTCGTCTGTCTCTTGGCCGCCCACGGCCATAAGCTTGCCGCTAAATCTCACCAGCGTTGTGGCATAAGGCAGCTTCTTGCCCATAGCCAGCTTGGTCCACGCATTAGTTGACGGGTCGTATGAGTACAGGCCGTTCTTCTTGGTCATCGCGCCACGGCTGAGCACACCCCCGCAGGCAACGAGCACCTTGCCCTTGTAGACGGCCATGCTCGCCTTGGCCGCGTTGCTGTAAGGAAGGTTAGCGAGCCTTGTCCACTGGCCGCTTTTGACGTCGTAGCTCCAAAACTGCTTGAACTTGTCGCCGTTGCCGTAATGCGATGAGCTCAGCACGTAGATCTTGCCGCCCAGCGCTGCCATGCACGTAAACGCGCTCTGACCGGGGCCGCCGTTAGCCGTAGGCAGGCTGATGTTCTTCTCGTAGAGCGCGGGCTTGCCCTGAGTCACGGCCGCAACCACCGCACCCGTCTGCCCGTTTGTGCTGGTCACAAACACCGTGTGCTCGCCGCTTTTGACGCCAGCGGGCACTTGGAGCGTTATCTGCGTATCAGACCAGGCGATCACGTCTGTATCCGCATCGCCCACGCTCACCGTGCCTTGCTTGCTGCCAAAGCCCACACCGGTCAAGGTGATAACATCGCCTTCTTGGCCAGCTTGTTCGACAACGGGCGTAGCTACGTCAAGCATCCTAAAGCTAAAGAAACCGCCCGCGGTGCTGTTGGCGCGCATCGCGTCGCTTTGCACAACGGACCCCTTGATAGCGTGCGTCACCTGCTGCGCAAGCTCCTCGCCCGATGCACCCTTAGCAGCAAGCTGCGTGGCTATTACAGCAGCCGATGCCGTGGCACATGGCGCGGCCATAGAGGTTCCGTGCGTGATCTTGTAGTCGCACACGTTAGAGCCCAAGCCGATGGTATCCAAGTAGACCGCGCCATCGCCATCGCACAAAGATTGGGCGTCATCTGCCGACACCAAGATCTTGACGCTCATGTAGCCATCTTTGACCGCCACGCCCGTGGCCTTGTTAACAGCCTCTACCGCCGAGCTCAAAGAGACATATGCATCGCACCAGGTGTTGTTGTAGGAGTTGGCAGCGGTATCTGCATACGAGGTTGCCCCCTTCTTGGTAGACACCGCAACCTGGTAAGAGACAGACAGCATCTTGGAGTTGCCGCATGCTGTAAGGCCCAGATAAGCCGCTTGCGCCAAGGCGTCCTTGGTAACGGGAATCTGCAGCTCGAAGCACTGGGTGTACTCATCGGTTGCCGTCTTGTCCAAGGGGACAAGCAAACTGCCCGTGCCCTTGTCAAAGCTGGCATCTGCACAATATTGGCCCACGACCTCGCCCGTGCCAAAGGGCGCAGCGTCTTGAGTCGTCTTGCGCACGATAACGCTTGAAGCGGCAGCCTCGCTTGCAAAGTCCTGGTAGTAGGCAGGGCTTGGGTCCGCGTAGGGCAGATAGTTGGTTGTATATGTAGACAAGATGCTGCTGCCGGGCGCGTAGATATCCGTCACGCCCTGGCCATAGTTGCTAAAGTCCGACTGTTTGCCACGGATATTGGACGAGTTGACGATCACCGCATATGGCGAGCTTGAAAACAGCGGGCTCGAATAGCTGGACTTAGAGAGATTCTTTTGCTCGTTACCGCTTGCCACACAGGTCACAGCACCTTTTTGCCCCAGCTGCGTCATCGCGAGCGTGAGGGCGGGAGAGACAGTTGCCCCGGCCCATGAGCAGTTGATCGACGTCAGGTTAAGCCCCTTGTCCATCATGGCCGACAGATACCGGTAACCCTTGAGGCAGGAAAGATACGAGAAGCTCCCGGAATCTGTGATCTTGACGGCTACGAGCTTGGCGCCGCCGGCGATGCCGCTTGTTCCCTTGCCGTCCCAGTTTGCGCACATAATGCCCGCCACATGGGTGCCATGGCCTTCTTCATCCATAGGGTCAGACGTAGATTCTTGATCCCAACCAGCAGGGTTGTAGCCGTACTTGCCGGCCACGTTCTCGTAAGCGGTGCCCTGGTTATACGAGGTCATGTCCATCATATTGGGCTGGATATCGGGGTGATCATAGTTGACGCCACTGTCCATAACGGCAATCACAGCATCGGCTGCGTTGTCTTTGGTGTTCCAGTTGGGCACGCCAAGCGATGAGGCGCTGTTGGAGCCGGGCAGCAATATGGTCCCGTTTGAAGTGCCGGCGCTAGCGGAGCTATCTGCGCCGGTGTACCACTGATAGCTCGTGAGGTCTGGCATGCTGTCTGTACCGGTGATGTTGGCAGCGTCGCTTTCTGCTTTGGGGGCGACGGATTCAGCGGAGGAGCTAGCGGCGGCAGCTGCGGTGGTGCTAGCGGCGGTGTCTGCAGTGGTGCTAGCAGCGGCGTCGGAGGCGGCGGTGTTATCGGCAGCAGCGGCCGTTGAGCTGCTATCGGTTGCAGAGTCGTTGCCGTCAAGGGCGGCGGTGCTGGCCGTGACGTTGGGTTCTGCCGATATAACGCGCGGATCCTCCAAAAGCTTGGCGATGAGCTCTTTGGTGCTTAGCGTGGAGCTGGTCACGCATTTGACCTGCACATCTGTTGCCTGGTACTGGCCGGTAGCGTCTTTGAAGGCAGAGGCGCTCACGTCCATGACGTCTTGCGCACCGGCCAGCAGGTCTACACCATCTAGCGTGCTATGCATGGCGCCTGCCGCAGCATCTGCCAAGCTCGTGTCAACGACGACGATAGCCTGGCCCTCCTCATAGCTTGCAGCGGCCAACGTATCGTCAAGTGCTGCAGACTCCTGCAGGGCGATGGTATCGGCACCTAAATCCTGCTGCGCAAGCGCCGCCTGTGGAGCAAAGGCAATCACCATCGACGCGCTCAACACGCCGGACATTATCCGTTTAAATCGCATGAGGGACCCTCTCATCGGCTTTTTCTAGCATAGAGCGCATTTTATCGCCATACGCGCAGCGGCAAATCTTAAGAACTGCAAAGCACAAAACACACGGCCTATTGTCAAATTAAAATGCCTATCCAAATTCTAATTTCAATATGCATTTTAGTCTACACTTGTGTCATAATATCTTTTTGTAAGGTATATGGATCTTGATTGCAGAGAGGCACGCCATGAGTGCTAACGCAGCAGCAAAACCTGTCTTTAGCCGTGACCAGATTGTATCTGCGACCACGGTGAGCAAAAAATTCTCTGAGGTGCGCAAGCGCGCAAAGGTAACGCCTATCTTTGTTTCTGATCGCAATGAGATCGACACGGTCATCATGGATTACGTCACGTACGAGAACATGTACGTAGAGCTTGCCGCGTTGCGTGAAGAGAATCTGTATGCCAAAGCAGAAAAGCGCATCCAAGAGGCTGATGCCAACAGCAACGATGAGAGCATCGCACTTGAGGATGCGCTTTCTGCCAGCGAGCTCGCGCAATACGGTCAGACCCTTGCAGACAGCGCAAGCGACGAGGAACTGTTCGAGTGAGCGTGCGGTTCTCTATCAGGTTTATCAACAAGGACGCAGTGCGTGAGTATCAAAAACTCGATGGCTCGGTAAAGAAGCTCGTCAACGTAGGGCTCAAGAAGCTCGAAGAGAGAGCAGACCAGATCGGCAAGCCGCTTGCAGGAGGTTTACAAGGATGCAAAGAGCTCAAGTACCGCAAGCATGGCATCCGCGTGATATTCAGGATAAGCGCAAAGCAAGTCGAGATTGTAGAGATAATCGCTATCGGCGCTAGAAGCGGCGGCGAGGTCTTTGCCAACGCCCAAGGCAGACTAGCTTCCTCTACAAGACAGCATTGGGATTGCCCTGGCCCCTCTTGCCCGGATGAGGGTTGTGTTTGAGCACTAAGCCGTTCCAAATCTCAAAAGCCAGCGGGTGGATAAAACGCTTGCGCTCGGCCAAAGAGATCATCGTCTCTTTGTAGGCTTCAAAGTAGAGGTCCTCCAAGCTGAGCTCGCCCACCTTGGCACGCAGCTCGGCGGCATAGGGGCGGCCGTAGCTTTTGCGTAGCGGCTCGATCATGTCGGCCACAAAGATCACCATGTCCAGATCGCTCATCTCAAGCGCACCCAGGGTGTGGTTCCAGATGGCGCTTATGATTTGCGGCTCAAGCTCTGGGAACTCGCGCTCTACAGCCTTGGCGCCAGTAAAAGAATGTATGACCGGCCACATGAGCTCCACGTCTTGCGGCGGCGTGACGCCGAGCTCTGCCATGCGCGCAGGGAGCTCTTCATCGGTATAGAGCTTGTCCCAATCATGCAGCAAACCCGCCACGCGGGCATCGTACTCGTTGACGTTGTAAGCACGCGCCATCTGCACCGCGTAATCGCTCACGCTATGCACGTGCGCCAGACGCTTGCCGCTCAAGCGCGCATCGACAGCCGCCTCGTAGGCAGCAAAACGCTCTTTGTCCTCGATCATCTTTAGTCCTCTCTGTGATGTTGCAAGAAGGATACACCTGCGTAAAGATTGAGAGCCGCAAGCAGCAGCCATCTACCGGAAGAGCTGCGTTCTGGACTGTTTGCATATGCATGCGTGGTCACGTTGGCAGGATATGGATAAAAAAGTGGTCGCGCTGGCATGGATTGGTCATGAGCATAATGCGCACAATGCCATTTCCTGCCACAGTGACCACATAAGCGGAAATACCAAAATTAGCAAACCGTTGAAACCTACCGGGAGAGCGATGCTCTCCCCCACGACGTAACGCAAGCACTCGATGCTCTAGACCCGCTGCATCCTGCAGGCAACCGCCTGTTGCAGATAACCCGAGACTCGCAGGTGATCGTAGGGGCGCAACCCTGCCCGCCCGGTCGTGCCGCTAGGTGCGACGTATTACAGTGTGCCGCTAGGTGCTACGTATTGCGGCATGGCACTAGGCGCGCAGGAGCTTCTAACAGCGATAGAGGCCGTGCTCGCAGATGTAGCGCTCCACAGCGGGTGGTACAAGGCCAGCCAAAGGTTTGCCGGCTGCGGCCAAGCTGCGCACCTGCGTAGACGACACATCGGACACCTCGACACGAACGCAGCGCATGTCAAACCCCAAACCGCTGGCCTTGACCGCCGCGCATGCCGCATCAAAGTCAAAGCCCGGACGCGCCACGGCAACCACCGTGCACAGCTGCGCGATCGTCTGCGCCGCCCGCCATCGCCAAATATGCTGCGCGCTGTCTCCACCGATGACAAACAGCAAGCGCGCCTGCGGATAACTCTCGTGAAGCAAAGAGAGTGTCTCGGCCGTGTAGGTCACCCCCGCACGGCGCACTTCCATGCTGCTCACGGCAAGGCGGCTGTCGCTTTGCGCCAAAAGACGCGTCATCTCCAAGCGGTCCTGAGCGCTTGTGACCTGGTTGTCGAGCTTGAAATGCGGGTTACCAGCAGGCATGAGCCAGATGCGCTCAAGCTGCAAAGCATCGGCCACGCCGCAGGCAAGCGCCAAATGCCCGTTGTGCGGTGGATCAAAGGTGCCGCCCAAAAGCGCGATCGTGCTGCATCCGGCAAACTCCGGGCAATCGGCAGCGGCAAGCGCCTCTGCAGGCGCGGCCGCGCGCTCGCTTGCAACCGGCGTTACATCGCCTGCCTCTTGCTGCTTGCTGCGAGCCACCACGTTACTCGCGCACCTGACCGTCGCCGATGAGCACGAACTTGGTGCTCGTAAGCTCGCGCAGGCCCATGGGGCCGCGTGCGTGCAGCTTTTGCGTGGAGATGCCTATCTCGGCCCCCAGGCCAAACTCGCCGCCGTCGGTAAAGCGCGTGCTGGCGTTGCAGTAAACGGCCGCGGCGTCGACCTCGTTGGTAAAGCGCAGCATGGCGCTCGTGTCCTTGGCCACGATGCACTCAGAATGCCCGGTACCGTAGCGGTTGATGTGGCTTACGGCCTCGTCAACGCCGCCCTCGATGCACTTGATGCTGATCTCCAAATCTAGGTACTCGCGGCCCCAATCCTCTGGCGTCGCCTCGACAACAAAGCCCTCCGGCATGCCGCCGCCAACAGCTGCGGCACACTGGCGAGCCATATCATCGGCATGCATCACGACACCGGCGCGGGCCAGCTGCTCCATCATCTGCGGCAAGAACTCCTTGGCGATACTCGCATCCACCAGCAGGCTCTCGCAGGCGTTGCACACGCCGGGGCGCTGGGTCTTGGCATTCATGACGATACTGCGCGCCATCTCAAAGCTAGCGCTCTCGTGCACGTAGACGTGGCAGTTACCCACGCCGGTCTCTATGACGGGCACCTTGGCCTGGCGCACGCACGCCTGGATGAGGCCCGCGCCGCCGCGCGGAATGAGCACGTCCACCAACCCCACGGCCTCCATGAGCGCAGTGGTCGCCGCGCGGTCGGCCGATTCGATCACGTTGATGCAACCTGCAGGCAGCCCCGCTGCCTGCGCCGCAGCGTCCAAAACGCGTGCCATCGCCACGCAGCTGTTGAGCGCCATGCTGCCACCGCGCAAGACGCAGGCGTTGCCGGTCTTGATGCAAAGACCCGCCGTGTCTGCCGTAACGTTGGGGCGTGCCTCGTAGATCATCGCCACCACGCCTAGCGGCACGCGGCGGCGCATGAGCTGAATGCCGTTATAGAGCGTGCGGCCCTCCAAGACCTCGCCCAGCGGGTCGTCGAGCTTGGCCAGCTTGCGCAGCGCATCGGCGATGCCGGCAATGCGCGCCTCGTCGAGCATGAGGCGGTCGAGCAGAGGAGCCGCCGTCTGTGCAGCCGCGGCGGCGTCCATATCGGCCTTGTTGGCCTTGAGGATGCTCGCGGCGTTGCTCTCGAGCGCGTCTGCCATCGCCAGCAGCGCGCCGTTTCGCAGCGCAGAGCTCGTCTGTCCCAGCGCACGGCTTGCCTCCTTGGCCGCTTGGCACTTGGCCAGCGCCTCGCGTGCGGCGGTCTCTTGCTCTTGCGTGGTGTCTGCCATGGCTACTCCTTGATCATCTCGTTGATGCGCCTGATCCTATGGTAAACGGCCGATTTGCTCAGCGGCGGGTTGGCGTACTCCCCCAGCTCCTTAAGCGATGCCTCTGGGTGTCGCAAGCGCAGCAAGGCGACCTCTTGCAAAGAGCGCGGGATGGCGTCGATGCCGCATTTCTCCACCAAGCGGCGAATAGCTGCGACCTGCTCCTCTGCCGCGCGCGTCGTCTTGCGAGCGTTGGCGATCTCTGCGTTGACGCGGCGGTTGGTGTCGTTGCGCACGCTTTTGAGCAGGCGATGCTCCTCCAGCTTGAGCGCGCATTGGTGCGCATCGACCTTGGCGAGAAAACGCAGGATATCCTCGGCGCCTTTGAGATAGACGACGTGCGTGTTATGGCGTTGCACGCAGCGGGCGTTGATGCCAAAGCGCATCATGATCTTGACCAAGCCCTGCGCCATGGCAAAGTTGGTGGTAGACAGCTCGAAGTGAAAATCCCCGCGCGGGTCTGCCACATAGCCGCCGGCCAGAAACGCACCGCGCAGATAGCTTGCCGCGCAGCAGTCCTTGGCTACCAAGCCGTAGCGAATGCCGCTCTCAAAGCCGTCGTCGCCCAGGATGCCCAGATCCTTGAGGGCTGTGGAAAGCCCGGCCTGCGAAGGCACGGTGATGAGGAAGTTATGCGATTTGTGCAGCACGCTGCGGCGGATGGTGAGCTCTGTCTTGAGGTCGACATGCGGGCTGTGGAGCAAGTTGATGATCGCGCGCGCCACCGTGGAGGTCTCGGTCGTGAGCTCCAAGTGCGGGCGGCCCTGCGATATGCCCAAAGAGCCCATGATGCGCACGAGCGCGGCCAGCTGAGCGCGCACGCAGCCGCTGCAGGAAAGATCGACGCGCGAGAGCTCCTCTTTTACCTCGCTTGTAAATGACACTCGTCCATCACCTCCGCAAAGGCGGCGGCGAGCTGCTCTTGGTCATGCCAAGTGGGGCGCTCTAGATCGACCATGTCGCGCACGATCACCTTGACGCCCAAAGCCTCGATCTTGGCGATGAGCTCGTCGTTGCACTCCACACGGCGCACCTGCCCGCTGCGGCGCCCGCGCGTCTGAAATCGGGAGTCAGAATAATCGCGCACCACGGGAAAGAAACCCGTGACGCCGGGCTGGCCGCCGTTGTCCTTGTGGATCAAGACATAGTCCAGCAGGCCGGCCATGCCGTGGCGCATGAGCGCGTCCACGTAGTCGTAGCAGTTCATGGACCAGGTCTCGCCCTGCATGTCTGCAAGCGAGCACACAAAGACCGTCTTGGCGGGATGCTCCTCGCGCTCTTTGGCCTTGCGGATGCTTTTGACCACGCCGGGCACGAGCAGGTTGGGGATGATGGAGGTAAAGAGGCTTCCCGGCCCCAGCACGATGAAGTCCGCCGCGCGGATCTGGTTGAGCGCCGCCGGGTGCGCCTGCGCATGCGCCGGGGTCAGGCTCACCGTCTGCATACGACACGGGGCATCGCCGATGAGATGTTCGCCCTCTAAGAACTGCCCATCAGCGGTCACACCGGAGAGTTTGACATCCCCTAGGGTAGATGGATAGACGTGCCCGCGCGCGTCGAGCATGTACTCGCAGATATGGATGGCCTCTGGAAACGAGCCGGTCTCCTCGGCAAAGGCGGTGAGGATGAGGTTGCCCAAAGAGTGGTCGTCGAGATACGGGAACCTGTGGCTAAAGGCGCGCGCAAAGGCGGATTTTGTATCGGCGCTCATGGCCAAGATGCATTTGCGGATGTCTCCCGGCGGCACGACGCCGCCGCGCTCGCGCAGGATGCCGGTGGAGCCGCCGTCGTCGATCATGCCCACGATGCTCGAAGTCTTGCAGCCCATGTCGAGCAAGGTGCGGATAGACACCGGGGCCCCGCTGCCGCCGCCGATGACGACGGCCTTGATACGCTGGCTGTGCATTGCTACTCCCCTTGCGCCAAGGGCAGGTCGCGATGCGATGCGCTCACGCGAAAGCCCTCCTGCTGCAGATGGCGCGCTGTTGCCTGGGCGATGGCCACGCTGCGATGCTGGCCGCCCGTGCAACCCACGGCGATGGAGAGATACTGCTTGCCCTCGTTAACGTAGCCGGGCACAACGCAGTCGAGCAAGCCAAACCACTTGTCCAAGAAGGCGCGCGTCTCGTCGCGCTCCATGACGTAGTCGCGTACGTCGTCGTCAAGGCCGGTCTTGCCGCGCAGCTCGTCTACATAGAAGGGGTTGGGCAAGAAGCGCACGTCCATGACGATGTCTGCGTCGGTGGGGGCGCCGTGCTTGAAGCCAAAGGAGTAGACGTTGATGCCCAGGCCCTCTTGCTCGCTTTGCTCGCAAAACAAAGAGCGGATACGGCGGCGCATCTCCTGCGGGCGCACGTGCGAGGTGTCGATGACGTAATCTGCCATGCGGCGCGCCTCGGCCAAAAGCTTGCGCTCGCGCTTGATGCCCGTGGTGATGGTCATGCCTGCGTCGCACAGCGGATGACGGCGGCGCGTGGCCTTGAAGCGCGAGAGCAAGACATCGTCGCTGCAGTCCAAAAAGAGCAGCGCGCGTGACAGACCGCCTTCGTCGAGCTTGAGCAGCTCGCCGGTAAGCTCGCCAAAGAACTCCTTTGCGCGCAGATCGCACACGATGCACAGCTTGCGCA